>JBHLKC010000177.1:0-5092 GCA_048887065.1 Candidatus Hodarchaeota archaeon | reverse complement strand
TACTTCCAAATAAAATAATTCCGTTAGAAAATATCATTCTTTCTTTATTTTATTACGATAAACAACTATCACAATTGGGATGAGAAATCCAATCAAAAAACCAGAAGCGGAAGCCTTATTCACGTCTTTATTGATTGAATACTCAATTATCTTGATTCCACTACAAACTCCTCCTAAATATAACAAATTAGTACTAGTAACAATATCAATTCTAGCCATATAATAACTAAGTGAAATTGAACCAATTTCTTTTATATTGTTTAAGTCACTAATATCAAGAATTTCTAATCCATCTAAACCATCTACTACAAACAGATAATCATTAACGGCCTTAAGGTCATTTGCTTCTCCTCCATCATTGTAAGTATTGATGAGAGTGGGATTAGATGGATCAGAAAAATCAATGAACTTTACTCCTTTAGAATAATCGCTTATGATTAATAACTCCTCATTTAAATAACTCGGACTTCCCCCAGCATAGTCATCACTTGAATTAAATACCTCACAGACTTCGGAAATGTCTTCTAAATCTCCAATATTCAAAACTTGTAATTCTAATGGTGTAGGTGGTCCATCTATGTTTGGTGAGCGCAAACCAAGAAATGCATAAGGATTATAGACAAAGATACCACCAACACTATTATTTTCGAGATCGCTCCAACTCGCTACAAGGGTTAACTTGCTGGAATTACTAGTATCAAGGATTTTAAGTCCATTTTCTTCGTCACCAAGAAATAACAGATCATCATTAATGAAGAAATTTGTACCAGAAACTTCTATATATTTACTGAGCTCTAAAGGATTTTGTGGATCTTGTATATCAAGTACCATTAACCCATCTTTCGGATCTAAGATATATGCTAAGTTTTCCTGTGTATCAATGTGGAGATCGTGCGCATACGGAGAAGAATATTCTCCCACAAAACTTATCTGAGAAATATCAGTTACATTGTAAATGTTAAATCCTCCCTTATCAAGAAAATATAGTAAATTATTTGCTACATACAAATCAAATATAACTGAACCTGATGATATAGTTCCTTTTTCTTCAAGTTGTACAGTACATTGAAGATCTTCAGCAAGCACAGATTGAATCTGAGTGGTAAGTATTATCAAAATAAATAGAATGCAGAAATTTTGCTTAAAATTCATTAGAGCTCCACTTTCTTCGTTTATTTCGACAAATAATTAGAAATAAAAATAATAGGTAAGCCTTTTATTATTATCTTAAACCCTATGGTGTTTTTACTCGTAGGGGAACTATAAAATTATTCCGTTATTTGCAATCGACTTTATTAAATGTGTAGCTAAATTCTCTAACGAGACTAATGTTCCTGAAAAACATAGACTAGTGTTCCTGGAGGTCAAACATTTAGGAATTGAAAAAAAAAGCAGGAATTTTCTTTAAACTGTACTCTCTGATGATAGATACTGCACTGTCTCCTCTGTTTCACTTTCCTGATAACTTCCTTTTAGTTCATTGACTAACTCATCAATCTCCTGCTTAATTTTAGGCGGTAAAAGAGTATCTTGAACATGTGGTTCTATCACATCAGAGATATCACGAGATTGAGAAATCTCACGTTCGTAATCGAGTTCTAGCGGATCAATGATTAACTCCAACAATTTTGCTACTTTTCCTGGACGTGTAGCTCTACCAAATCTCTGAATCTGTTCTCTTCTATTACGAGTACCAGAAACAACAATGATAGTATCCGCTGGGGCGTCAAAACCTTCTGATAACATTTTAACTAAAACAAGAGTGTGGATTTCTCCTTTCCTAAATTGATCTAGTAACTGGTTCAGTTCACGATCATTAACAATTGTATCTCCTGTAAGAACAGTATTCTCTATATTATGATCCTTGAGAAAAGAATGTATTTTCATTGCATGTTTTATACGCGATGTGAAAATAAGTGTCTGAGAGGTGATTGGTGATTCTAATAATTTAAGTATCGCAATTAATTTATTGTGAGCTTCTCGAGATACTTTTCCATAAGCTCTTTTACCTTTTTTTATTAGTATTCCCTTTTCTTCTGCTGTTAAAGGGATATGAATGCGTTTGTAATAAATAGGAGCAATAAAACCCTCACGGGCAAGAAGTCCATAAGATACTTTGTGAATAATTGGCCCCATAGTCGCGATAACTAATGACGAATGAACACTCTTCTCTATAGTTGCTGAAAGAGCCATTCGCCTCGGTATTTCTAAATCTACAGCAATTTGTCGAAAAGTTTCTGCTTGAATATGGTGAGCTTCATCTGCAATAACTAATCCAAATTTATGAGTAAAGAATCCTATTGTATCCATTACAGTTAATCTGTCTCTAGCAACCTTATCTGTATTTTCTCTTTCTATTGCATGGAAATCCTGCAGATATTGACTGAGTAATTGATATGTTGATATAACAACTGGAAATTCGCGGAATGCTTTTTTCTGTCCATTAAAAATACCAATGCGTTCTACAGGTATGGAAAGAAATCTTCTTATTTGGGTTGTCCATTGATCCACCAATGCTAAGTTTGGTACTAAAATTAAAGTACGCTCTTGGATATGTGATATTGCATCAATACCAATTAGCGTCTTACCTGCTCCTGTTGGGAGTTGAATAGTACCAAAATAACGATTTTTTAACCATTTTTCCATTCCTTTCTCTTGATACGATCTAAGAGTATAGATTTTCTCTATTGAAATATCCCACTTCTTTGAAAGTGGTTTGTATGGTTGGTATTGCAGATCAAATAAAGGAGGTCCTTTTGATTTTTTCATTACTTGATCGACGATTCGCCAAAAATGATTTGCTCTAAATGCAGCCCAATAGTCGATTACAATCTCCTGAGGTCCAACCTGTCTTATACATTCAATATAGTCTGCTTCTGGATCATCTTCAGATCTTACTGCCATATAACGGATGAAAATGTTAAATAACGTATGGAACCATGTGTTAAAGCTATCATTCCAATGAATTTTTAGTTGCTCATCAGTAGTTTTCACATTTATCATATAATCTTTGTAAGCAGTTTTCTCAAGCTTTCTAAGTTTCTGTTTCACTCCTGTAGCGAAACGAATTTTACAACCAGCCTTTCGGAGAATTTCTAGATCCTCATTAGCCAATTGTGGGAACATCAACTCGAATTTGGTTGGTCTATGTGTTCTTTTATGATTCCAGTACCCATTTAATTTTTTCCAATTTCTTTGCCAAATATTAAACTGTTCTTCAACATATGGATCATAAAAGAATTTTCTATCATACTGTACAGAATCTTTTTCTTTCTCGAGATATGTAAACAATTCTTCTACATTTAAACTTCGAGATTTTTCTAGTCCCCCTTTATAGTGAGGTCTTCGGACTGGAATCCACGCATTTAGCTTTGTAAAGGGGAACCAAGGAAATTCTACAAGAAAAGTCAAATCTGATTGAATTTTAACTTCGTATGAACGCTGTTTTTTCAAATATCGTCCCCAGGCATTCTCAGAAATGTCTGCACCTTCCAGACGAGGACTTTGTTCTCCTCGTAATCCGAGACTTGGTGATGAACAAACATGTGTTCGAACGTGATGACGACATAAGGGTGCACCGCATTTATTACACCTGTAAATGCTCGCGCCATTTTCAGTACAGATTCTGCATACCTCTAGACTCAAAGAAACATGTCCTTCCTTTATCTCTGGCATATCACAGTTGTTAATGTATTATCTTCAGTCTTGTCTAAATGACTGAATTCTAATTTCTTCAATGAATAATAGTAGTCTCTCAAATCCTAAAATTAAGGGGTTGAGAGTGATTAGCTTAAGTGTTAGGTTTTAAGGGCAAAAAATATCTGATTTAAGGTGAATTTCAAATAATAATTCATTTCCCCTCTACTATCATTTCCTTTGTATTTCAAATAAAAACCTTTTGCTTTCCTTTTTTGAGTTTAAAAGTGAAGAGATAGATAGTAATGATATTATAAAGAGTAAAGCTAGTTATCTTTTTCTAGTAGATTACCACAAACCTCACAAAAATTATCATCTCGCAGTACCATTTCTCCACAAGCGTCGCAATATCTTACGAAATCGTCGAGTTCAACAGCAGGCACATTTAAGAATGCTTCTAGTGATTGTTGAGGTGATTCACCAGCTCTTTTTCTAATATTCGCCATATTAATTGATTCAGGCTTCTTTAATGGTTTCCGTAAAAGTATTGCGAGTTGTTGAGCATTCGCAGGCGCATTTCCTGCAGGGTGGTTATTGAAGTAAGTATAAATATCTTTAAGTTGGTACTCTTTTGAGAGTTTCTTGATTTTAGTAACCCATGGTTTAAGTTCTTTTAAAGGGTACTGATAATTATACCATAATTTTAATCCATGTCCATGAAATCGAATATAAGAAAAGTTTGCCGTGATTGGAGTTATAGGTGGTAATAAAGGTTCATCAACTATGCAGTAAGCAGCATTAAAGTTCTTTAGAAGATCAAGTGTTTGATCAAGTCTTTTTTGTTTTACCCATGAGATATCTCTAAATTCTACTGCTAATCTAAGATCTGAAGGCCAGTGCTTTAGAAAAAATTTTAACTCTCGAAAATATTTATCAGAAAATTTAGGAGGTAATTGAAGTAACGCAGGACCAATTTTTCGTCTTAGTCCACTGCTAATAAGATCAAGAAAGCGTTGTAAATCATTAAAGTAATCATCACTTAGCTTTTTCTGGTGAGTAATTAATTTTGGAATTTTATATGAAAATATAAAATCTTTTGGAACATGTTGATACCATCTATGAACTACTTGTGCTCGTGGATTGTGATAAAACGTAGTATTAATTTCAACTGTTGGATATATTTCAGAATAAAATGCTAACCGTTGGTTTTCGCTCAAGTAATGAGGATAAAATGGTATACGAGTTTTATCATTCCTTGATTGCCAATCAGTGTATCCCCATCCACTTGTACCAATTAAAACCTCTGCAGGCATCCCAAAAATGTTCTCCAGGTTCTTTTTCAATAGAATAATAAAATCAGATGCGATTTAAATTTTTTCAATTTGGTATAGATTGACATCAATTTATATTACAAAAAGATTGAAATAATATAAAAATGGATTTAGGCAATATTTCG
>JBHLKC010000176.1:0-6960 GCA_048887065.1 Candidatus Hodarchaeota archaeon | reverse complement strand
CTAGGATTTCGATGATTCAATTTATGCATAAGAAATGCAGTACGCATATTTTCGATTGCATCATAAATGAATCCATCGTTCCCAATACCAATATTAATTCTTTTACTCAACATTTCAGGTATCTGTGCAATTCCTACTGCATTTAGCTCATTGCTTTTTGGATTATGGGCAATATTTGTATTTGTTTGTGCAATAAGTTCTATTTCATGTTGATCGATATGAACAGCATGAGCTAACGCTGTTTTTGGGCCTAGGAAACCCTCATCATAAAGTCGTTCGACCGTACGTTTTCCGTACTTCTCAAGGTTGTGATGAAGATCAGCCAATCCTTCAGAAGTATGAATTGTTTTAAATGAATTTGTTTTCTCTGCATACTCATTTGTCTTATGAATTAATTCATCGGTTACAGTGAAGGATGCATGTAAACAATAAATTCCATGAACTAAAGTTTTAGAGGGATCATTTTGTTCTATAAAACGCCGATTTTCTTCCAATCCTCGGATTCCCTCTTCATTACTCCTTCGTTCGGTTGCCTCAAAGCAGATAACCCCTCTTGTTCCAACATCCTGTGTTGCTTTACATATCCGATCTAACGATCCTTCAATGGAATTTGGGCCTGAATATGTATCTAAATAAGCAGTTACTCCATTCAAAGCCATTTCATACACTGCATACAGTGCAGATGTATACGCATCCTGTAAATTAAGAGCTTCGTCAAGGGGCCACCAAATTCGCTGAAGATTCTGAGTAAAATCAGTAGGAGGGTCTATTGATAACGGAGCTCCTCTTAACAATGTTGAATAGAGATGAGTATGTGCGCAGATAAACCCAGGGAATATAATTTGACCACTACAATCAATTATTGTGTCAGCATTTTCAGCAATTCCTTTATTAACATTAATAATCTTACCTCCCTCTACTAAAATATCCCCTTGAGACAAAACTTCGTTTCTTTCATTCATTGTTACAATTAAGCCATTTTTAAGTAATAAACGTTCCATTAGCATAACTTTCCTTATTTCTACCTACTGAATAAATCTTAATCTGAATAATTTAATTAATACAGGGTAAAAAATTTCGCAATGAATTTAATAAATATTGAATTAACTGATTATATGCTATCAATTAAATATTTCCTTAAGTTGATAATGAAATTACGATAAATTCCTTTTTCCCATTCATAATAGAACGCCCTAGGACTCTCTAATTCATTATTTTTACCTATTTTTTCAATAATAGGCCAGAATTCTGTTTTTATTTTTTCAAAATAAGTTGAAACCTTCTTCTTATTCAGATTTCTTATTTCATTCAACGATTTAACGAAGATACTAAATCTCTTTTGACTTATGAGAGTCTTTTCTTTGCATATATCAATATCTCGCTTAAAATCTCTTTTACTATAACTATATTGGGGATTCAATATTTTACTATATATTCTACTTAGAAAATCTCTTCTACAAAGATTTTTTGGAATAATTGGATCTAATTCAGGTTCACGTAACATTATCTCTCTTAGATTATTTAATCTTAAGTTTATTCTTTTGAAAGAACCCGAAAAGTCCTCACAAGGTTTTACCTTGGATGAAAGCCACTCATAAACAACCAATCCATTATTGTTCCTAATAGGGGGTTTAATTTTGATATGTACAAAAGCAACAATTATTTCTGTTTCAAATTCTACTTTTTTTAACTCAATCATTTGGATAAATGAGCTTCCTCCACCAGATATCGATTCAAATTGACTTTTTCCTTTTAATTGGATTATTGCTAGAATTTTGTTATTCTCTTTATTTCTTATCACAACATCGGGGGCAAAAAAATCAGTTACATCAAAATTTGACTCTAGATAATCATTTAAATTTCCCCAATCTATTTCTACTTCACATTTTGGAATTAAATCTCTTTTAATACCTAAAAATAATAACAGAGGGCTTTTTTGGGGATTATAATGCTGGAAAAAATCAATTTGACATTTAAAAAATGACGCTGCACCTTTAGCTTTATAATCTGACTCAGAGTTTAATTCCATTCCATATTTTCGGGCATTCTCTAAAATTTCTGCATCTAATATATCAGTTACTTTTAATTTTTCACAATTTTCTTTTGATACATATATTGATTTCTGGTTATTAATTCTATTTGCTACTCTCATGATATTATAATTTGTGAGTTTTTTTCTATTCATTAAAGACCTAATTAATACTTCGTCAAGTGATTTTAGATTATGTTTCATCAAATATTCTTGATGCCTCTTAAACAAAGATTTTTTTTCATTTGAAAAATTCGAAATTCCTTTCCAAAATTTTTCTCTACTATTAAAATCATTAAATGATATTTTTCCTCTATTTAACTCTTTACGCCAATTATTTTTCCATTTTCTTATATTTATTCTCGCAATTTCTTGAGCAATTTTTAATACATTTTCTTTGTATTTTTCAAATAATTTATAGTTGATTTCTATTAAAATCCTTCTCTTACAAGCTTTTAAATTTCCTGATCTTCCAGCACTTTTCCAAGAATCATTAATAAATAGTTCATGTCTAGTTTGAATAAAAAAAGACCAATTATAAAAAAAATTGATCGTTCTCTTACCATCAGATCCCTGATTATGAGGAAAATTTATTGTTCGTGAGCGCCAATTGCCAGATTCAATATGAATATCTCTTTTTTGAAAAATCCCTGTTTTTACTAGTAATTCTCTTAATGTCCTATCATCTGATGATTCAATGATAATAGTGTTGAATTCTCTATTGTACTTTATTATTTGACCTGGATATTTTGGATGAACAAAATTGGTATTATCTTCTATTGTATCAAGAAAGATTTCTAGCTTCTTAATAGCTTTAATTTGGTTTTCAAGTATATATCTTTTTGTCCTTGATTTTTGGATCATCTCTAACGAATGATGCCAAAAATCTAATTCTTGTGATTCTTTTTCATCGGACTCATTCAGAATAACGACCTCTATGTGTAGAAGTTTGTATAATACATTTAGAATTTTGAAAAATCACTTATAAATTCCAAAAATTCCCATAACACAAGTGAAGAATTAAAAAATTAGGGGAAAATCCTTTTTAAAAGGAATGATAAATACTTTTTAGAAGTGTAAAGGTTTCTACAACCAACTAGGTAATTTTATTGAAATCTTACCAACATACCACCACAATAAGGACAATTATTCATTCCACTCATTGCACTTTGCTGGTCACATGACGCGCATACCATCCTCGAACATGATTGACATTTATAACCAGAATCACTTACAGGATGTCTTTCATTATCAAGTTGGCAATGAAAAGATATTCTTGTTGGTCTGTATGTCGTTATCCTTCTTCTTTTATTTGCTATTTGTACGACAGAAAACCCTATTATGCTGATTGCTGTAATTAGTAGTATTCCAAACAGTAAGATAGTGATTTCCTCGCTTATATCAGTTGTCAAAGCTGTTGTAGCTATTTTAAGTTTACCTTTTGTGATTACACCACCATCTCCCACAATCAGTATCGTTTCCTCGTCTGTTAAAAACACAACATCTCTAAGATCATAATTAATGTCATTCGATGATATGTTCCAGCTATTTCCATAGTCTTCTGTTATTAATATAGTTCCAGAATCTCCTACTACAACACCCATCCCTTCTGGACTCATCTCACAATTTTCTAAATGATCAGATGTCCCTGTGTTTTTTAAATACCAATTATCTCCATAATCACTGCTACAATAGATTGTCCCAAATCCCCCGACTAATACCCCTAGATTTTTTGAAAATGTTATTCCCTTCAACCCTATTGAAGTTTCGATATTTTTTGTTTGCCAATGTTCTCCTCCATTAATTGTCCATAAAATTGTACCATCCCGACCTACTACATATCCCAATGTTGCATTGAAGAAGTATAACTCATTAAGATTTTTTATCGTATTACTTGTTTGATTTTCCCATGTTTGGCCTCCATTTTGTGTAACAATTATCGCTCCTCCATAGGCTACAGCCCATCCATGTGTTCTATTGACGAAATATACTCCCTGTAGATGATCATCAATTCCTGATGTTTGGAAAACCCAGCTTGTTCCTCCATTACTTGTGTACAATATTGTACCATATCCACCAACTACCCATCCATTGTTGGAATCCGTGAACCACACATCTTTCAACCAATTCTTCGTGTTACTTGTCTGTGCAACCCAATCTTCTCCTCCATTAGTTGTTCGTAGTATGGTTCCATATCCACCCACAACCCAGCCATTAATACTATCAATAAAATATACTGATTCGAGTATTGTTGTGGTTCCACTAATAACAGTTGTCCAATCATACTCTAATGATACCACTGCGATCAAAGAAGGATTATACAATATTGTAACAATTAATATTAGAATTAAGACTTTAAAAACTCTTTTTTTTAGCTCGCAATCAAAATCCTTTCCCTTTCAATCTCAATACTAAAAATTATTGTGATTTTTTATTCCTAGTATTCTTTAATATTTTCCCGAATAACAATGATATTCAATCTAATCACCAGAAAATACATGAGTTTCTGAATAAAAATACAATCTTCATGAAGTATTTTAAGAGGTTTAAATTCAAGATTCTGATGACTTCCTACAACCCTAGGTATCCTGAATGGTCAGGTTTATAATACAAGTAATTGACCGATATCAAAATCCTAGATTAAATTCCTTTCTGATAAGTTGAGTGATAATAATGGTAAAAACAAACCGTATCCTTGTTTCATTATTTGTAATTATAATTTTTTCTTTCGTAATACTAGACTTAACAATAGAATTAGGAATTAATAATGAAAAACAATCGGAATTTAGTAAAAACTCATTTGACCTCAGGGTTAACCAATTATCGGACATTCTCACGAATTATCCAAGCCACACTAATATCCCACGCACCAATTTCACAGGTACTTATAATGTGACATTATTTGCAAACCCTGACAACGCAGATGAAGTAATTTTTCAGTATCTCAATACTGCTCAATCTTCAATTTACGTCTCAATGTACACAATAAGTCGTCCTGATTTTAACGAAACACTCATAAATTTGAAGAAAGCAAAGCCTAGCATGAATATAGAAGTATTGATATCATATAGAAGAGTTGGGAGCACAGAAAACAGAGATACTAAAGCAGCAGCACAATCTTTAGTTGACAACGGAATTCCAGTATATAATTCAACTAGAGACGATGATAAAGTGGATGGTTATTACCACGCAAAGTACTGGATCATTGATGGAAAACATATGTTCATATATTCTGGTAATTGGAGTCCTAGAAGCGTTACTCCTCAATTAGAGGCTGGGGATGATTCTTATGCATCTGGAGAAGCCAATCGTGATATGGGTATTGCTGTTCTTGACGCGACAGATATTGCTGCGTTCTTTAAAACTGAGGTTTGGGACAAAGATGTGAATGTTGGAGATCAATGGCTTTCTTCGTCTATGAGTTTAAAGAAAGATTTTATCTCAAATCCAGTATTGAAAGTTCAAGCTCCCCTTGTTTATACACCAACATTTGAAGCCCTTAATATCAAGGAAAAAATGACACTAACTCCGATGTTTACTCCTGATAACGCTTTAAGTATTCACGAAGCTTGGATAGATAGAGCAAATACCTCAATTGAAGTTCAAAACCAATATATCACCCAATTTGATGATAATGTTGACTGGGATAGTGATCCGTCTCCTATAGTACGATCTCTCGTTAACGCTCATGAAAGAGGGGTCAATATTCGCGTCCAAGTTAATGAAGATAGTGATTCTGATGATATTACTGAGTACCTTATAGGTAAAGGGATCAATGTTAGATGGATGGGGAACTCAACAAGCAGTGTAGGGGGCTGGTTATCAGACACGCACAATAAATTAGTAATCATTGATAATAAAGTTACATTGTTATCATCAATCAATTTTGGAGAAAATGCATTTACAAATAACCGTGAAGCAGGTCTAGTAATCCAAAATACAAAAGTAGCTGATTATTTCAAATTAATATTCTCATCTGATTGGGATGATGGTGAGATCCCACCCTATTCACCTTGGACAAAGCAGACTACAACTACTGTTGATTCACCATTCTCGTGGAGTGCTATAGTAATACCAGTTATATTTATGACATTACTTAGGAGGAAACTAAAGTAAAACGCATAAAATTCCGAATTCCAACATGGGATGACGGAAGAAAATTCATTCAAGAGATTGCTGCCGAATTAGGCGCTGATATCGAGGAAAGAGACGCTAGAGAAGTTATAACTACTGAAAGGATTGAAATCCATTTCCATCCAGATGACCGCGGTTTCTCTTACATCACATGTAAACTCTACGATGAGACTTTAGAACCAACTTTATTCAAATACAGAACTAAATATGAGAAGAAGGAAAATCAATAAAAAGGAATATTAAAGCTATAGAGATTAATAAGATATGATTTACTCTATTAAACATCTTTTTTCGCAATTTATCAGAGTCAGCGCTTAAAGAACGTAAAATTAGGATAGTCATATCCCTTTTAGTATAAATACAATTTGATTATCCTAATTAGGCTTTTTTTGAATGTAAAGGTTCAATAACAATCTAGAAAATATTATCATAAAAAGTAGTAAATAGGAGAGAGCTAGTAACAGGATTGAAAGGGAATGACAAGCGAAGAAGACGCAAAATTCGATGAAATTACTCAATCTTCTATGCTGATCTCGTTATTTTCAGGCGTTGATCCTAAAACAAAATATTTTGAAAATATTCCAATCCTTCTGGGAGGAGAGGGATTGATTACAGATCATCAAACCCGATTAAAAGTCAAAGAGGCTTTTGGTCAGCTAAATCTACCAGATTTATTTAAAACTTTTGACTTTACTTTGTACAGATCGTCCTACGAGCCATATAAACTGAAAGAAGATCTTGTAATTGCTCCATATATTTACACTGTGAAAGCAAAGCATCAAGACACTTTTGTTATG
>JBHLKC010000175.1:0-6997 GCA_048887065.1 Candidatus Hodarchaeota archaeon | reverse complement strand
GCACCTAATACTGAGTTGGCATAACATACAGCGCTGCTTTCAGACCAAGCAATGTGTTGGCCATAGTGAGGTAAGTTTCCATACAGATATGGAGTGCAACTGCATGTAGTAATAACCCCCATCTTTCCAAATGCTTCTACGACACGTTGTTGGTTTTTAGCAAATTCTTCACTAATAGCTAATTTTTTCCATTCTTCAAGATCCATGCCAGCTGGGTTAAGTGTTGTAAAAACTCGTACTTCTCCGTCTTTAGCCATTTCAGCTAACCACTCTAAGCCTGGTTCATTAAGATTAGCATAACTTACACCAGCAATTTGAACAGAGGTGATATCAATCATTCTTTTAGCACCGTAGATTTCTCCCAGAGCAACTAGGATCTCCATTGCTTTCTGGGTGGCATTTCCATACTTCCCTGCAGCCATATCTTGTTCTTCAGCTGTTAATTCCAATTTGATTCCTCCTTATTCACCTAAATAATCTTTCAAATCGACTTTTGGAAACTCAGCACGAGCAAAACTTTTACCTTTTGTCACAAGCGGAGCTGTAAAATCGAATCCTACTTTATTTGTGATTTTTGTACCTGGTTCAGCACTAGGATCTAAGCTAGAACCTGGTTCCTTTCCTATATCGACTAAGTCTATTTCAGCCTGGAAACGTGTAGCCATTGACCATTCTACTTCTAACGGGTTATAAATATCAATATCCTTATCTACTACGAAAACATGTTTACAACTTCTATGACCCGCGAAAGCAGCATGTATTGCCTTTTTTCCATCATCTTCATTCTGTTTGTCAATTTTAACTATAGCATGGAGCCAAGAAGAGCCACCAGGATTTACGTTAACATCCAGACATTTTACTCCTGCTTCATTCACTGACTTATAGATAGTGGGTTCTCGTGGCATACCCATGAGAACTTTATGTTCTAAAGCTCCTGGGACTAGAGCTTGCCAGATTGGATTTTTTCTATGAGTAATTGTTTTAACTTCAAAAACTGGTTCATCGCGCGTGATGTCATATGTCTCAGTTAGATCGATGAACGGGCCCTCTTCTGCCCGATCCTTCATGAAGACTTTTCCTTCAAGAACAACCTCGCATCCTGCGGGAATTAACAGATCGAGAGTTTTTGCTTTCGTGACTTCAGTTTTTGCAAGAGCATTAGCAATTTCTAATTCATTGATACCAGTTTTTACGGAAGTTGCAGCTGCTACGAGAATGTTCGGAGTATTCCCTACACAATATGCTGCCTCCACTTCACCTGATCTCTCTAAAAACTTATAGAAATCTCTTCCTTTGATGATCCGAGTACTCATCCGATTTTTTTCGAACTGCATTGCCCGATGAAAATCCAAGTTTTGGCCAAATTCTGGATCTTTCGTGACTACAACAGCTGAAGAAATGTACCGACCTCCATCCCGTTCGTTATGTTTTAGGATAGGAAGCTTATCAAGATCAACACCATCCATTACAATCTCTTGACAAGGAGCACCACTGATCACTTCAGGTAGACTTCGATTATCAATAGCTTCTGTTAATTTAGGTATCAATTGCGCCGTAGATATTTCAAAATAATCAGCTATGCTTTCTTTCGTGCCAAAAATGTTACCTGCAACACGAAAATCTGGATATCCTTGTATGCTTTCGAATAGAATTGGGGACGGTTCTGCTGCTTTCAAAACTGCAGCAGCTTCTATATCAATATTAACTTCTTTCTTTATTTTTGTTATTAAACCACTATTGTCAAGTTTGGTTAAATATTCACGAAAATACATTTTTTACACCTTACTATTATACTCCAATTATTGTCTTCCAGGCAGAATATCCTGCGTCCTTTAATGCATCGTAAACTTTATCTTGAAGCTCAGATCCAGGAGTTAAAGCAATAATATTCCCCCCACGGCCTGTTCCAGTTACTTTCGCTCCTAAGGCACCATTCTCTTTTGCAAGTTTGACCATCTTATCCAAAACATCATTTGATACTGTGATCTCCTGAAGAAGTTCATGATTTTTATCCATTAGACGACCAACCTCCTCTAAATCCATATCTTCTAATGCTTTATGACCTCCCTTAACAACCTCTTGATATTCTTGGATAACGCCTTCAAACCACTCTGGATCCTCTTCTTTCTTTTTTCGAACGTCTGCAACGACTTCTGCGGTGTTTGCAGTCATTCCAGAGCTTGCTATTACCAATTCAATTGGTTTTTCGAGTTTAATAGATTCTATTGTATTAGGGCCATCCTCGAGGTTTCTGATAAAATAGACTAAACCACCAAATGTAGAGGCTGTATTATCAATTCCACTTGGCGTACCATGATATCCTTTTTCTCCTTCATAAGCTGCTTCATTAATTTTAACATTATCCCAACCTAGGCTAAATTCTTCATTAACAGCTCTTGCGAGTGAAACACAGCTTGCTGCAGAGGCCCCAACGCCACTAGCACAGACGAGATCTCCCCCGAATGTTATTTTCAAGGCCTTCTCATCTAAATTGACTGCCATAAAATTCAATACGTTTTTGATAGAAACCTTTTGCTCATCAAACTTCTTTTCTTTATATCCAGGCACTTCTGGACGGTTATCATTTAACTCATAACCTGCTCCATCTTTTGATTCCACAACACAAGTTGTTGCATCACCTATCGCTGACGCCAGAGCAGGTACACCATATACAACAAAGTGTTCCCCAAATAAAATAGTTTTTCCAAAACCAGATCCTTTACCAGCCAATTTTTTCCACCTATTATTATATTCTGTAAAATTTTTGGAAAATTAACTGCTTTTTATAGTGTTTTGCTTAATGCTAAAAAATTTCTTGAGAATATTTTCACCCTGAATTAAGGGATTTTAACGAAATCAGAAGATTGTCAACAGAAAAAAAGGTATTATTCAAATAAAGATCATATCCCAGTATCAATTCTCCCTTTTTAAATAGAATTAGTAGTAAAAAAAATATCAATTGGTATGTTACTGTCGGTTTTCAGCCTTATTTTATTCAACAGAGAAAAATTGAAATAACTAATCTTTACATCTTTGAAATATGCAATCACTTTCGACCACTGATATAGAGGGAAAAGTCTGCTTAACTCGTGTTGATTTTAATTCTCCGTTAGATGACAATAAAAACCTCCTTGATGTTACTAGAATTAAGGCTCATGCTGAAACAATTAAGTATATTGCAGATCATAGCGGCAAAGTGGTTGTAATTGCTCACCAAGGACGACCAGGCAGTTCTGACTTCTGCAAACTCAACCTTCATGCTAAAGAGCTTCAGAAAATCTTAGGAACAGACTATTCTGTTAGTTATCTTGGTTTCACTCATGGCCCAGAAGCTGAAACTCGGATTAAAGCTTTAAATACGGGAGACATCCTCGTATTAGAAAACGTACGAATGGTTGAAAACGAAACAATTAATAAACCAGCAGAAGAGCATGCAAAAGATCCTTATATCGAGAGTTTAACTAAGGTTGGGGATATTTTTGTGAATGACGCGTTTTCTGCAGCACATCGTTCTCATATGAGCCTAGTTGGCTTTACAACACTACTACCAGCAATACCAGGCTTGATTATGGAAAGAGAAATTACAAATCTTCAGCGAGTAGTAGATAATCCTGAAAAACCATGTACCTTTATTTTAGGGGGAATAAAACCTGATGATTCATTTAAAGTTGCAGAGTATGTTTTATCAAATACTATTGCTGATTCAGTTCTAACAGGGGGATTAGTTTCTCAACTTCTTCTTATTGCATCTGGAAAATCGTTGGGAAAGCCTACAATGGAATTTATAGAAAAGAAAAATCTTCTTCAGTTTATTAAACTGGCTGAAAAACTTCTTAGTAATTTTAAGGAACAAATCAAAACCCAGATAGATTTTGCAGTCAATGTGGAAGGGCGAAGGATTTTTTCTCTAAACGATTTACCCTTAAATACCTCAATTCTAGACATAGGTGATCGAACTATTGAAAAATATGTGCAAGTCATCAAGAATTCGTCTACTATTGTCTATAATGGTCCCATGGGAAAGATTGAGGATAAAATTTTTGAAAAGGGGACTTTAGAGATATTTAAAGCAATGGGTAACTCTAAAGGATTTTCTCTGGCTGGAGGAGGCCATAGCATTTCGATTATTGAAAAATACGACATTAATCTCTCGTACATTAGCACTGCTGGAAAAGCTATGATCCAATTTCTCATGGGTAAACCTTTACCTGCAATAAAGGCCTTAGAATCAATTGAAGGATAAACCAATTTATAGATTAAGAAATTTTCTATTTTGTGTTCCAATTTATTTATTTTACGAATATTATTAGCACTATGATCACTATAATGGATTTATTTATAATTGGAAGAAAAGAAATAAATAGATAAATTAGATTCTCTGTAACAAATAATAGGATGATTTGATAATGACAGATCTGAAAGAAGTGGAGCAGCTTAAAACCGATTTAGAACTTGTTACTAAAACAGCAAAGGTCCTTGCTACTAAGTTAGAAAAAATGTCACAAAGTATTGAGCGCCTTTATACATCATTAGGAGGCCAAACCGTCCCCAAGGATGTAAAACCTTCTAGTCCACCAGTTTCTGCACAACCAGCTCCCCAACCGACAGTATCAGCTGCACCAGCCGCACAACCTACAAGTTCTGCTATAAGTGGTACCTCGAAGGCAGGACGATTACTTGATTCATTTCTTAATCAGGTTCATACAATGACTAAAGGGAAAGAAATTGCTGATGCCTTGTCTCGGCTCCGCGACCAAGTAATGCAATCCGCTGGAATTGGATTTCACCCAGCATTTCATGAAATGGGAAGGTACGCAAGCAATATCAAGAATATTGGGGAAATCTCTGCAGGGAAAAAAGAAGAACTTGTTGAAAAAGTATACGATTGGAAACAACGTCTACTAAGTTAATATTGTTCTGACACTTCGTTTAAATATTTAAATTTTAATACTAACCTGATCTCACATTACTACCACATTTATTGCAGAAAAAAGCGTTTTGGGGGAGTGAAGCACCACATGATGAACATTTTTGACGATTTTCGAGAAAGCTTTCGTTTGAACTAAAGAATTTCTCTTTTTCTTTTCTATGATCTGTTTGAAAAGATTGTTCACTAAAGGGAGAAAAAGAAAAGGAGGAAGGGCTTTTGGATGTTGTCGAAGAGAAAAAGTGGTTGTCAGATGCACTGTTAGCTTGAGGATTAATGCGAGTTGAAATATCATCGAGACGAGAGGTAATTTGTGATATATGGGAGATGAATGGACATCCATTAACACTGTTTTCTTCCAAAGCTTGTTGAGAAGCGGATTGAGGGAGAAAGAGCTTAAACCCTATTTTCAAACCCTCTGAACTTTCAGTAATGGCAATTCCTTGCTCTAAAAGCCCTCTAATGACTTCTTTAGCTGAATAAGCTCGTCCTTTAATCTGAATATGTCCTGAAATGTGATCAAAGGGATTATTCATTCTAAAGAATCCTCGAGATAATATAACTTATGAGAATTATAAGAAGAATTAACATTGGGATAATACGTCTATTTTCTCCTATAACGGATTGGTCTTATTTATGTCATTTCAAAAGCGGATTATCAGTCAATTCCTATTAAGAGAATTGGTAATGACTTCTAATACAACAGAACCTTCAGTTAGTGCTTCGAGATTTCCTTGTTGAGGAATTATTGGTTTTACAGGACATTTTCGATTTTATTAGGAAGTATTAAATATGAGCATAAATTAAAAAGACTAGTAGTAACAAACAAGATCATTGTTTAATTAGAGGTGAAAAAATGCCCGCAGCCTTTGTACTTGTTAATGCTGAAATTGGTAGTGAGGATGAAGTCCTTGAGGACTTAAAGAACACTAAGGGGGTCGTTGGTGCATGGATCGTGTACGGTGTATATGACATCGTTGCCAAAATAGAAGCAGATTCAATGGATAAATTGAAAGAAGTAATCACAACCAACATACGTGGTCTTGAAAATGTCAGGTCAACTTTGACCATGATTGTTGTTGAAGGAGCAAATGAATAAACTTCCTCATTCATTCCTGACTGAGACTCATTGGCGGTCTTAAAGCCAATGAGTGCAGTCTTCCACTCCTCTCTTTCTGTAGACATAAAATATATTTAATTTCCTTAAACTAACTGTACATATACTTCCTTGAGACCAATGTTTTTATTATACATCAGTAAAAGTAACTCATTCTAGTTTCATAGATCGTGTCTAGCGGTTCTAGAACCTGCAAACTCTTCACAGTAAGTCATCATCATAATTTTTCTCTTCTATCATTTCATCTCTTGGATTTCACTTCCTGTAATGGTCTTATTCAACATATTTAGCTCTATTTTGTTAGAAACGCCTAGATTTTGTTTAACAGCTTAGGACACTTTAAGTATTTGTGGAAACAGAATCCTTTTTACAAATATATATTAATATCCTACTTTAGATATGATTAACAATAGAGAGGATAGTCAAATGAAACAATTATTCCAAGGAATTTCTTGGATGCTCGGTCAAGGATTAGATTGCAATGTTTTCATTATTGAATCAAATGGGGAGTCCTTACTAATTGATTCCGGCTTAGGAGACAGATTTAGCCAAGGGTTTGGAACACAACTCAACTCATTAAGACAATTAGAAAAAGTGATTAAAGAACGAAATATTGATCAAGCTTTACTGACTCATGGTCACCTTGATCATGTTGGGGGGATTATGGATTTGCAATCTAAACTTCATTTAAAGAGGATTTATGCCTCAAAAATTGAAGCCCAGTATTTAAAAAAAGGGGAAAATTCATTTATTTCTCCTTTCTTCGGATCAGAATGCTCTCCAATAAATATTACAGATGAACTCGGAGAAGGAGACAGAATTATTATTGGCAAATATGAGTTTCAAGTTATGCAAACTCCAGGACACACTTCTGGGTCAATTTCATTATGGGAAGCAAAGAATAAGATCCTAGTGAGTGGGGACACAGTTTTTCCACATGGATCTTTTGGAAG
>JBHLKC010000174.1:0-7008 GCA_048887065.1 Candidatus Hodarchaeota archaeon | reverse complement strand
GTCAATATCTAAGTATTTTAATTGACGCTTAAGGAATGAACTAACTTGTCACATGCAGAAGACTTAGCAGATTTTGGGGTAGTTTATGCTCAACAGAATGGAGCAGAATAAGCAGAAGCAAGACTTATTGATGGTTAAAGAACGATTTTTTATCTTTAAAATGGAAATTTATTATCTGGTTCTGAAGTCCCATGGCAAGGGATTGGATTTCGTGTTCTTCAAAATGGTGGTATATCTTTTGTCTCTGTTGAAGATATTTCAAAAAAGAGTGTAAAGCAAGCAAGAGCAGGAATAACTGATCTAATTTTAACTCCTACTGTTGCTGCAAATTTATTCGAGGAAATAATTTTTATGGCTAATCCCATTGCTGTTTTGATGGGTATGAGTGCTTTAGGTGACAAGATGGGGGAAAAATTAGCACCAGAATTTGTTTCTGTGAATGATGATGGATTAAAAACGGATGGGTTAGGAACGACTCCTTTTGATATTGAAGGTACCTCTCGTCAGTCAACACCAATTATTAAAGAAGGAGTTCTTGTTAATTTTATTCACAACACATCTACCTCCAAGCTGTCAGATACAAAGACTACAGGAAACAGTGAACTAGCTGATATCGGTTTAAATACCAAATTTCTTGCGCCCGCTCCAGCTAATATCGTATTTAATAATGGAGACCATTCATTTGAAGAACTTCTTGAAAATAACGCTAAACCAACTATATTTGTTACAAGTAATTGGTACACAAGATACACTAGTCCGATTTCAACAGAATACAGTACCATACCAAGAGATGCTGCTTTTCTGATTGAAAATGGAGAAATGAGCACTCCATTGAAAAATTTCCGCATTAGTGACAATCTCTTGCGTCAACTTGCTAATATCGATGCCATGGCGAATGATCGTGTTCAAGTAAAGTGGTGGGAAGTATCTATTCCGACTTGGATTCCAACTGTGCGTGTAAAAGATTGTCGAATCACTAAAGCCACGCAGTGATTAAAGGAAGCAATGAAGAGTGTTACTTGCTTATATGTTCTTATTTACTGTACTTAGAAACAAGTAATCCCTCTAACAACTGCTTCTCTATATTTTTTTCTGACAGACACTCAGCTACAGCTTGGCAAAATCGCCAGAATCCAGCTTTTTTTAAGCTATCATTCTGTTTCAATAGTTGTTCAAGTTTTTTCTCATTTCCTTCCTTCCATGCAATAACTGATTGATGCATAAGGTTTACAAAATTCTTCTCTTCCTTATTAACATGAGTTCGGCTCTGAGCGTCTAGTAGTTCAATTTTAGATCCTTTTTTATTGATTAAACCTGTCTTTACTTCCTCATCTAGATTAATTCCACAAGCTTGTCCCAGGATCTGTGCTTCTCCATAATCTACAAGGTTATTTTGGAATGTCCATCGAAAAGCCAAATAGAATTGAGATGGTTTATCCAATGTGGGAATTGCTTCCTTATCCCCCAATAAACTATTAATAAGAAAATTAGCTGAAATTGAGCGGATATATTTCATTTGATCTTGAAAAGACACAATTTCCCCTGAATATCGTTCAATTTGTTTGAATTGGCTAAGAATTTCCATTGCTGGTCCAATAGCTGAAATAAAAAAGTCACCACCCCGTATCCCTTCATTCCAGAATTGTTTAAGTCGATTAAGAACTAGACTTTCCATTTCATGCCTAATATCTCTTAAATAACCTATTTCTTTTTGTGGAAGCTTACGACACACAAGATAAATTGAGGAACCTAATGCAGCAGAGGTTCTAGCTCGTAAACGTGTTTTCATTTCAGTATGGATGGGCCACGAAGCAGTAATTACAAATCCAGATCGAACTAACGACTTTAACATTGTTTCCCAACCTTCATTTGAGCGATGAGCGTAAACAATAATGGCAATACCATCTTGCTTAAGGACCCTATACATTTCCTTGAAAGCAAGGCTAATATTTTCTTCAAAAAACGCTTTGGGATTAATCTGTCTTCCTTTATTTGCTACTATTTCTTCTGTTTTAGGTGAAAGGGGAGTTGCGAAAAGATCAGGATATATCTCTCTCAATGCTCTTTTAAACCATATGTAAAAGAAATCAGATAGGTCGGAATAAGGGATATTGTCGTAGTAAGGTGGATCAGTCAGAACTGCGTCAAAATATTCATTTGGAAATGAAAGCTTGGTTGCTGATGCTTGATGGACAGATGATAAAGAAAAAGGTTTCCAACAATTAGTTTTTAAAAATCTTGTTACCCAACCTACTTGGTGTAACCAATCTCCATTTGCGCCAGAAAAAACGTTTAATTCTACATAGTCCCACGCCATTGGCAGCGCTGTTCGACCAAATACATGCTCTATTTTCTCCCCATAAGCGTTATAAACAACTAAACTAGCGTTTTTATCAGCTAATCGGCTTAGAATAATTGATAGATAAGACATGATTATCTTTGGAAATTCAAGATGATGTGGTTGAGATTTCTTTATTTCATGAAACTCATTTTTTATTTGTTGAAACATGCCTCTAATATGTTTCAAGAAGGTGATCAAAGCTAATAATTGTCGCGGGTTAAACAAATCGCTCCATTTAGTCATTCCATAATTTTGAACACTGAATCCTAATGTGCCTGGTGGTGGTAAGTCTTCATTAGGCAGTAATGATTCCATCACTTGATTTCTTTCTAATTCGTGGTAAAGATAATTCGATGCACGATTGTAAATAATAATATCTTGATCATTCGCTACTCGATAGAATTTATTCTTTCGATTTGGTGAACGTAGAATTACTACAGTCATTCTTTGGTGCATTTTTCCTTGTTGAGCTATTTCACGTATTTTTACAGCTAATACTACCTGATTGCAGATCAGACATCGAGCTCTCCCGCGAGAAATTGTTCCAATGGAAGGATCAAAATCAATCTCTTGATTCTCTTGGATTTCAAAAGTAATTGTTTTCTTTAGTTCATTAATAATAGGTTTATAAGCAATAGATCGGTTTTTCTTCCTTGCCAACCAGAAATGCTTAATTAGAGGGATTTCAGCCTTACAAATCGGATTTGGGCATGTAATCTTTCTAGCCCAAAGATATCCTACGGGAATCTTACCATCTGAATCTGAAGGATAAAATTGCTCAATCTCTGTCTTTACAGCGTCATTAATCTTGTTCGCCCATCTTTCTACATAGTTCGCTAAATCTGAATTAGCAATCTTTTGTGGCCATTCTAGGGTTGCTTTTCCTATTAAAACAGCTACTGGGTTCAAATCACAAGCATAAGTTTCACACCCTAATCTTAAAGCTTCAAGTGGAATTGATCCTCCACCAGAAAACGGATCAATTACTTTTGGAGGAGTTTTTTCCCATTTTTCTTTTAAGATCTGTTGAGCTTGCCGAATAATTGGACTTAAACCTTCTTTCACAACATTCCAAGGGGAAATATCTTTTATCAATTGGTGTATTTCTTGTTTTCCTCGTAATGACGAAGGTAGGTCTATTAAGGCTGCAAAAGTGGTAGCTCGAGAAGATGCTAACGGTCGTCGTGCCCACCAAAGGTGAAGAGTACTTGGATGTCCATGCCGTACGCTTTTTTCGTGACTAGAAGCCTTGGAAATTTCAGCTAAAGGAATGTTCCATTCAATAACACGTTTCTTCAAACCAATGCATCTCGAAAGATTATTATTGGTGCTATTATCTTATTTATATCTGGAAATCATTGATTGATACTAATAAACTTAGAATTATATGCTTTTTTTTCAAATATTAGGTTATAGTTATCAGTTCTCTGTGAGGTCCTTATGCTTAATATTACTGCTATTTATAACCTTCAAAAATCACCTGATATTCCAGTATATTAGTTCCAGTACTATTATGGAATCTTGAATTCTAAGAATAATTGGAAAAGATGATTTTGCAGTGAATAAATAAAGTGTTAAATCTCTCTCCCTGGGTTTTTTTAAATTCTACCAAGCTTTACAATTAGGTTGATTGATCAGTTTCATGGAGGCGCGTAGTTGTTCCTTGGATGGCATCTGTCCGTGTTAACAAAGTTCGTATCTCTTGAATAAATGCTTCCTCCATTTTTCTCTGATTCTTAAGGAATTGTTTGCGGAATTCTTTAGTAAATTCTTTTGATTTGTCCTCACCCCATCCTATATTCTTACGAAGCTCTGCCACTAGTTGATATGCTAGAGTTGAACGCTCAACCCAGCGATCAAGATAATAAAAGTCCTGAGTCAAAACCAATATTTGAGGAACTTTCTCTCCCCCATTGATTTTACTGATTAGAAATGGATATTGATCTTTATTGAATATTCGCAGATTAATCTTGGTATTATGTTCAGCTATTCTTACAAGGATAGGAATATGTGTTTGTGAATCCCAACACCAAGTAGTTCCAACAACTAGAAGGTTTATAGGGTGTTCAAGGTCAATTTTGTAGTCTTCAGGGGAAAAATTTTTTTCACTCCTATCGTAATACTTTTGGTATCGTTTCTTTTCATCTTCAGTAGCATTTCCTAGAAACTCATTAAATGAATTACCAGTAAGATAAAAATTTTCAGTGAATCGCTCTAACATACAATTCTCAGCTCTAAACTTGAATTATTGTATAGTTAAACTCTTTTATGCATATGCTATATCTGGTTTCAGCGCCTCATTTATTTTTTTTAATAACATCTGTTCAGGAACAGCTCCAACAACATCCCATTTTTCATTGATAACAGTTTTCGGTACTCCTTGTACTCGATGTTTCATTGATAATTCCTGAAACTCAGTTGCTTCGATCATATCCGCAGTAATATTCTCATTTATCATTGCAAATTTAAAAGCAGTTAAAACTGCACGGGGACAATAAGGACAAGTTGGTGTGACAAAAACTTGAAGATGTAAAGGTTGATCTATCTGTTCTATTTCCTTTACAACATCTGGGTCAAGGTCTAGAGGTCTTTCTTTACCTGACATAATGATACTTTCAATTAAGCTACCAAATTCGTACCCAGAAGGTATACCAAAAAATCTAATCAAACCTTTTCCCAAACCTTCAACTACAATGGCTGGATGTCTTTCGATTTTCCATTTTTGCGCTTTTTCGCTATTTATATCACATTCACAATGCTCTAGATTAACTCTTTCCGACTGATTTGCTACTTGTTCTGCTAAATTAAGGGTTTCATTACACAATAAACAATGCTCTTTGTTCGTAAACATGTGAAGTGTTACATCTGAGGTTAATCCATCAAACATCTGTTTAACTTCATTTAAAATCTTATCTTCGATTCGTATTTGGCTTTCAGACATCATTATATCTCCTAATTTATTTATTTGGAGTCAATTGACGGTTCTTTATAAATATTCCGTTGTTTGAATATTCGAAAATATCTTATATATGGTTGTTCATATATTCCCCCTGAGGATCATATGACAACGAACTCAAATTTGAAAACCATTGATGAGGAAAATAAAGAATTTACTCTTCAAGCTGAACTCTGTCAGTCATTAACTCATCCTTTTCGACTGAAAATCATACAAGTACTTAAAAATGGCCCGAAGAAGGTCGGAGATATTGAAGTAGAAACAAAACGTCCTCAACCGTTCATATCGCAACATTTACGTGTACTTCGAGATAAGGGAATCGTAACCTGTCAACGAAAAGCGAATGAAGTGTATTATTCCCTGACTGATCCAAAGATTTTGGAGATCTGTAAATTAGTTAATGATCTCATTGTGAAGAAATCAAATTCCTAAGCTTGCCTCTTTGACCTTGAGACAGATTATAGAAACATTGTGTTGAACAGAATTCTTTAATTACTTGAAAATTATCCAATCATAATGACTGAAAAATTGATTTATTTGATACTTTTAGGGATATAGTGTCTATGTCTTCCAGTTACCACATTCTTAAGGGTGTTTTATGGACCAAGTTTGAAGATACTAAAGGTGCCCTACCAATTGCTTGGACTCCTATAAATCTATCTGATGAAATACAGTTTAGTGTTTCCCTACGAGGTATGTCTGCGTTTTCTAGTCGTCCTGCAAACATTTCTTATTCAAAAATGCTTGCTACTATTCCCTTTCCTGAATATGAGTTAGTCTCGATTTCAACGGTTCTTTATGAAGTTTCGGAGACGAGTCGAGGGGGCTTTGATATCAATTTAATTGCTGTCCTCGTTCCAAGTTTTCTCTTTGAGAATGCTTGGATTGATATACGTCAAATACAAGCAGTTTTTCAGGAGTATTTTGAAACCTATCAAGGCAAACCAGTTCAAAATAAAGAAACAATTGTAGCAAACATAGCTATTGCCATCGATGCCATTCTTACACGAAAATTACTAATAATTAATGAAGGAGAAAAGATAAGAGAACAACTCACGAGATTTTTAGATTCCTACCTTGTTACATCACGGAGTAAAGAAGAAAGAGAATTAATTCGCACACGGATTAAAACCTTGATTCAATTGCTTGAACGTGTGTTAGAAGCAGGGGATTATACTCGATTGCAAAAAGCCCTAGAACAAATGATTTTTACTTTGGAGCAAGAATTTAAAGACGAAGTGCCCTTAATTAGTCAATTTGAGTCTTGGATTAGTAATATACCGTGATGAGAATAAAATAGAATTACTAAAGATAATTTTATTTCTTTATTTAACTGAAAAAAAGAAAAAAAAGAAGGTTGGAAAGTGGGGAAGAGTGGAACTCAGATGGCCCGTTTAATAACACCAGGACCTTGTTCTTGGTACTCTTTTCTAGAAACCCATAGTCTCTGGAAGGTCTTTAGAGATGAAAGAATCGAGCCTCCAATCCAGACTGAGTAACGACGTTCGGGGGGAGCAACAATACGGATCTCAACATTCTCTGGAACTAGTTCAGTGAGTTCTTTATGTAATCGCTCTTTTAAACCTGGGAACATGGTTGAACCGCCTGAAAGTACTATATTCTGATAAAGTTCCTTACGAAGGTCAATATCACAAAGCTGAACGGAGTTGTAAATAGCTTCATCTAAAGGTGTTTCTTCTTTCCCAATTGC
>JBHLKC010000173.1:0-7031 GCA_048887065.1 Candidatus Hodarchaeota archaeon | reverse complement strand
AAGTGTTTCTGAAATATTATCGTCCCGAAAAGATCCCTGAAATGAAGTTAAAGACACAAAAACAATTTGAAGAATTATTACCTGATATTCCAGATTTTGGGATGAAGAAATTCAATGTATTTTCAAGACATTTGGTTAATACAGCGCTTTCATTAGCATTTTATCGGGTTTTAAAAGCGGAAGGCGTTGAATTAAGAACAGTAGGGCAAATATTGTATGAAATATCAGAGGTTTTCTATTCGAGTTTAAGTCCTATTAGAAAGTTTTTAATGCGTCGTCTTTATTTCTCTTCATTAATGCATAAAAGGTTTAAAAAAACATTAAAGGAACGGGAAAATAACGTTGATCCTGAGGATTATCATTGCACATTTGTTGAAGGCGATAAAAAGAATCTCATTTTTGGTTTCAATTACACTAATTGTGCAGGTTTACATTTTCTCAAACATCAAAATGCTTTAGAATTAGCACCTTACCTTTGCTTATGCGATTATGCTATGTACAGAGGGATTAAACTCGGTTTTAATAGAACTCAAAATCTAGCGATTGGTGGAACCATGTGCACTTTTAGATTCTATCGTGATTATCAAACACCAAAAGGGTGGCCTCCTGAAGAAGTAGCGGAATATAAAAACTTCGAGTTTACCAAGAATTGATGTCTAAGATGACGTTTTCCAGATGACTCCAACCTTCCACAAAATCTATCAGATAAAATTCTTCATCAACTAGAACCAGTATATTAACTTCGCAAATTTCCTTCTATTATTCCCATCTTATAGTCAAGACTAATCGGTAATAACGGTGTAGAACTCTTTATACATAAAATTAAGGAGAAAACTTTGGAGGATAGGAGCTGCTGAAAAAGAAATTCTCAGTCATTGGGAGAAAAAAGTGGAACGGGAAAAAAAGAGAGAAGACCAAGAGCCTTCGTTTCCGAGTACAGAGTAATATCAATTCATTTTATCAATCGAATTAATCTCTATCCTTTTTAGAATCCATCTCATTATTTTCTGTCTTATAACTAGGTTTTAATTTCCAGATTTTTGTTGACTCATAACTAAAGGCTAGAGAGCCAATAACTAATAGAATTAAGAACAAAATACTACCTAATTGAGTAATAAATTCATCTCCAAAGAGTAGAGAACAAATCACAAAAAGGACAAATCCCATTACAAAAACGATTAGATACAAAGAAACTCGTGGAATAAGATAGGTACCGAATTTGATATAAAAGGATAACATACCAGGTTGAACTCTTTGATTAACAAAGTATTTATCAGTTGTTTCATCCTTAGCTATAAGACCCGCATTAACTAATTTATTAATTTGATAAGCTACTAGTCCAGAAGAAGAAAAATTTAGGCCTTTTTGGATCTCTCGTATACCTGCTTGTTTACTTTCTAGTAGAAACCAATATACCTGTAGAGTCTTGCCTTGCAAGAAATCATTGTCATCAAACTTATCCAAAGTCTTTCTAGGAATTAACATCCGTTTTTCTCTTGAAATGATACGTTCCTTAGAGACAACCTCGATAACTCTTTCTTGGGAATTCCTCTCTTTTTCTTCCTCTACTTGGTCTTTATTAGTCGTCATAACTAATCATTCAACTTTCTTAGCATGTTTGCTTGTTTTTGATTCTTAATTAGGATTAAACTAAGGAAAATAATCATTAAAGATGAAATTATTACAATCGAAGGGACAAATCTATAGGTAATCACGGGTAAGAGTGGTCGTGTGAAAACCGTAATAATTCCTCCCTCTGTTTGCATTAAATAGATGATAATATCTCCTCTGGCTTTAATTTCAACAAACTGCAGATTGGAATCAGCTGCCACAATAACACCTTCTTCCCAACGTTGTGAAGCAATAGGACTGCTGGATAAATCTTCAGAATCATAATAACATCGGGCATAGTATTCCACCGAAGCATTATCGACAACTATTTTGAAAAAAATACCTGTAAGATCAGTATCTGGAATAAATGATTGTAAATTATTGGATAACTGGATAGTGACCAATAGCTTCTGTTTTGAATATAAAATTGTATCTGTAAACGGAAAATAAATAGATTGATTGCAAAACTCAATATTATCCATAGATCGAACGTAAAATTCTTTATCTACATCAGAAAAATGGTTATGTACGGAAAATCTTATATTAGGAAAGCCAGAAGTTGTATAATTAAAAATAAAACGATCAGTAGTAAAATTCACTAAATGGGCTATTTCTTTTACCATTAGAGAACCTTTTTGTGCATCTAAAAGCAGGAGATAAGGACTTAATTCCTGGGAAATTCCTATAATTTTATTGTAATAATATTCCCTTTCTTGAGGGACAGGGGATTGTTGTTCCAATAATGTATAATCATCTAGTAGATCGGATGTAAAGTTACCAATATTTAAAACACCACTAGAATGTAGTAGGTCGTAAAATGTAGCATCACCTTCTTCAATTGCCGCATCAAATAAATCATAATTTCCCTCATGGAAATCCTGAAGCCAAGAATCAGGTAAGGAGATATTACAGCGAATTCCAACAGCATCTAAATAGGAACTTATGAACTCTGTTCTTTCTGATCTATAAGGAGCTGCTTTTAGCACGAGATCAAATCGATAGCCATCGCCCCCTCGCTCATAACCTGCTTCATCAAGGAGCTCTTCAGCAAGTTGTGGATCATAGGAATAGCCTAAAGTAGTTCCATTTGATTCAACAAATTGCTTGTAATATCTACTATTAATCGACATTACAGTAGTAGCTGGTTGGCTGTCTAGAATAATTTGTAGGCCAGTATAAGGGGTAAATTCAGTATTATTGTAAATAATTCTAGTATAGGCAGATTTATTTATTGCATAATTTAATGCTAACCGAACATTAACATTTCTAAGTTCTTCACAATCTTGATTGATCCAACAAAGTTCTATCAATCCTCCTCTTGGGGATATTTGCCAGTGACTGTCGTTAAAACCCTCAGGATCAACATAAAACCTCGTAATATCTCCCTGGTTTGCATACATTGCAGTTACAAAATCCGAATAATCTGAGTATAAGATCAGTTCAATGGTTTCAAAGGGAGGAAAACCACGAAAATGGGAAGGATTTCGATTAAAAAGATAAACAAGTTGATTTGGATTGGAGAAATCAAGCTGATCTAGAATATAGGGACCAGTACCAAAAGGTAAATATTGATATGAAACATTATACGAAGGGAGTTGAAGCACTTTATTGTAAAGAGGATGCGGTATAAACGGTATACGATAGATAAACGTAGAAAAAGGTTGGGAGAGGTTTATTCTAACAATAAATTCATCTAGAACTTCAACTGAGTCGACAAATAACGTATCATAATTTGGTCCTGATTCGGAGGTGTTCATCAACAGGATAAAGAAATGTTCGACAGCATACGCATCAAATGGTGTACCATCATGAAAAAAGATATTCTCACGTAAGTAAAATGTCCAATGTTTACTGTCGTTGGTGACTACCCATTGCCTTGCAAGTGCGGGGAGAACTTCACCAGTATCGGGATCGATGTCAACTAATGAATCATAGATAAGTGAAAGTAATGCATCGCTACTAACGATTGGGTCAAATGATCGAAAGTAAGGATAATTGAGACTCAATATCCGTAATGTAGAAGGGGGAGTATCAGGAATGGCATTAGCAGGAGTAGGGAATGTTATTGATGATTTAGCAGAGGGAATCGTAACATCTAACCAGGAGAATTGAATAGTAGTAGTAGTGAAAACCAACATGGTTACTAAGATAAAAACCTTCCAATTTTTCAAACTAGATCCCATTGTGGAGATTATTATCTATAGTCCTTCTTTGAAAATACTCCTAAAAAAGGTTTTCCATCAAAATAAACCGTGCTAACGTTATTATCACACGTTCTAACGTTAGAAAGCAGTTTAATTACTAAACGAATACTTATAAGGCTCTTATCTCATATATTTTTTCAGATCTATATACTTCTTTTTTTTCGACGGCGATATAAATAAACTAGTGTAATAGAGCTAGAAAGTAACAGAAGATTAGAGAAGCCAGGAGTTCCATTCTCGGTAGTAGTGGTAGTTGTTGTGGTAGATCCATCGGGTTCAGGGATATCTACCGTGTCACTTACAGTTATATTGTCGAGCCAAGTTGAACCAATGAAAGAAGTTATACCAAATTTCTCACTAGATGATGTAAAGCTACACTGATAACTAATAATTGGAGAATTATAATCATAATTGTGATAAACATAGAATTGGCCTGTTGTGTTACGAGTGATGTCAAAATGATGATACCCAGAGAGAGGCGAAGAAAATAATTTTGCCTCACTAACATTCAATTCACTAGCTGGACAAGCTGAGTATGATACCAGATATATTTGCTTTATATCTCCTCGAAAGATCAGTCCATACCCTGTCATTTTTGTTAAATATTCATCCTCATCCATTCCAACGGTAGGAAAATAATCACCATCAGAGCTAGAAAACATAAATGTGATAGCGAAAGCGTATTTTAGATCTGGAGGGAAAAACAGATCGAAGCTCCAGGTACCAGTAGCCACAGTGCTGTTATGAAAAGCTATTGTAACATTAGACCAATCGGGGATATGAGGTACCACTAAAGCACCATCGACTATAGTAAAATTTGGATCAAAGGGTTCACCAAAGGTTATATGTCCTTCAGCACCAAAAAATTCCCAGTCATCCAAATCCCCAGATTCAAAATCTTCTTCCCAGACTATTGATGCAGAAACACGAGTGGGTGAACACAACAACAAAATACCGAAAAGCAACATTATCAGCAATTGTTTATTCATATTCAATCGTATTTTCATATTTATCCACCATTTTTAACATAATTTTGACGTAACTTTCCAATTGTACAAATTAGAAACTTCAGAGTAGATATTATATCATTACTGTATTTTCGAGATACCATTCTTGCGAAAATTCAACTATAAAAGGTTTTTTACCAGAATGATTGATTCGAACGTTAGTATTATACGTTCTAACGTTAGAACGCAACTAAAATACTACAATTATTCTACATCAAAAAAACGCCCCTTAGTATAATTGGGCAGATAAAACAGTACCATTTGGATAGTTTTCGCCTTATAAATTAGTTATGCAACATTCTACTTAGGGAATAGCAATTTTCCATCAATAGGAAAAAAAGTGAACGGGAAAAAAAGAGAGAAGACCGAGGATCTTTGTTTCCGATTAGGCAATTTAATTAATCCACACTTTCAGATATATTTCAGCACGGATGTAGGATACCGACTTTTCATACCCCGAAACCATAAGCAAATGGGGATTAAAACGAGTAAGACGATTATCCACCATATTAAGGAAACGATCAACGCCTCTAAAACTCCTGGGTCATAAGTAGGAATCACAGTCCGAACGAAGATAAACCCGCTTACAAACAATGTCATGTGGACACAATAGAAAAACAGAGCAGTTGCTCCGAAAAGCAATACTGGTGTCATTAACGACCTAAAACGCGAATTATCTTGGAAGAGAAAACCTAGTGCCAAGAAAATTAAAGTACCACCTAAACTCCAGAGGAGAAAGACAATACTTGGAGGATATTTAGCAATGAGAAAAAAAGAGTCAAGTGCTAAGCTCTCGGGAGCGAGATAATTCATTGGCCAGGTTGGAACACCAAACAAACTAGCAAACCTTAATATAAAGAATATTACTAAACATAATCCCCCAACAATCCCTAATCGTTCTGCTATTTTCCTGTCTGAACTCGAAATTTCTTGTTGTTGAATTAACCAACGACCAAAAACAACCCCTAATCCCATGACGCCTAGCCATGGTATCAATGGATAAATCCCATACAATTTTCCTTCAAATTGCATAGGCAAAAACAGGGCGACGGCGAGAAATCGCACGATTTCATTGGTCTCGGTTTCAAAATCAATGATTGGAGCTGATGATTGAAGCATCATCAGAAATGGTGACAATAGGATTATACCTACTGAGAAGATTATAAGAACAGAGCTGGGTAAACGATGAGCAAACGCAAACAGGATCATACCTATCCCAATGCAGGCAAGAATCCCAAAGTAGAGCTGAACAGCTCCAAAGCTAATATTGAATAACGTCGATATTAATATCCATTCAATTAATAGGAGGATTAACCCACGAATGATAAGATGCTGACTTATTGCCTTTTGAGTCTCCCCTTTTTCTTGATGTCTGACTGTACTTAATGTGATAGCCGTTCCAGCTAAGAATAAAAACGCTGGTGCACAGAAATGTGTCACAAATCTGGTAAGAAAGGTTATGATATCCGGGTACTCGGGTCGATTCCCAAAGAATCCTTCACCGCCCACATGATATGGATTTATAAAAGAGGCATGATCAAGTGCCATTAGAATCATAACTAAGCCTCTAGTAAAATCGATCGAGACAAGACGGGTAGATGGTAAAGCATCACGAATTCTGTTTCCCAAATTATTTACAAAAGATGAGGATTGCATTTTTCATTCTCTCCAAACAATTATTGTTCCTATCATTAGTAGTATTATGTTCTATCTTCTTTAAACGAGAAATAACAAATTATTCTCTTTTACACTCGGTTTTTTAAGTTTTTCTATCGTCTCTTACCGTACTAACATTTGTACAGAGCTCAATTACTTGTTTAAGGATGTATTAGTGTAAGTAAACATTTAGTGCTTGACCCTAGATTTTTTCCTCCTCCTCATTCCTTTTTTAATTCGCACTACTTTTTTGCTCTACTGAGATGTATTTTCGTTTTATATACTTTGAAATATGCCCAGCACTTCTTCTAAGCCTATTTTCCAAATTATATCGTTCCCTCTCTAGTAAATATCCTCTATATTGGGATATATAGGATAGAGCGTTACTCAAAATTTATTGATTTTAAAAATTCAATTCGCTTTGATTTTATTTTATCCATGTCTTCTCCTACCCACATAAAATGGCCTCCATGTGTTACCAAAAGCTCACAATCTTTGAGGTTGGATTCGAGATATTCAGCATTTAACCATTTAACATCATTATCTTCTTTAC
>JBHLKC010000172.1:0-7032 GCA_048887065.1 Candidatus Hodarchaeota archaeon | reverse complement strand
CCAAAATTTATTCTTTTCTCTATTTTCTTTTGATTCATTCATGGTAAAATCCACTTTCTTTAACAGACATGACTAACCATATCCTTCTCTATTCTTCCTTTTAAGCACTAATATTACGGAACTTCTTGAGATATTCGCATTTTGTCATTGAATGATTTTTTGGATATTTTTGACAAAATAAAATCCTTAGCATTAGAGAATGGAAAACAGATCCTCTCCACTACCCCTCTTCGATTTCAACAATATATTTCTATCATAAAAATGATCTAACTCTTTGATCTGAATTAACACTCACCTTCAAAATCGTACAATCTCCTGGGCTTCTTTAAGATAATTTTTAATTTAAGCTTGTTCGATTCAATCTCTGAGAAGGGCATTTCTTTCTATTAAATTCGCCCATTTATCTAATTCGATTCTTCACCAGAATTTATTTGGTGGTTTGATTCCGACATATTCTTAACCTAAAATGACTTAATGTGATACAAAATAACTTTATATGAATAAGGGAGAGAATATTGATTCTAGAAGAAAGGGATTTTTTTAGGGACCCTATGAAAGTGTCCAGCTCTGATCTTCTCATGGTAATGATTCAAATTTTAAAGTTTCTTGCAATTCCTTGAGGATTTGAATATTTTCAGGATTAATGGTGTCGATAATTTCCATAAATTTGAAAAATGAGGTCAGATCAATATTGTTCTCTACAATCAGGGATTCATATTGGATAAACATACGGAGGTTCGTGTGTAATACCAACGAACAAAGACATTGAAATGGAAGAATCCTATGAAAATTCTTTCATTCCAACGATATTGGTAGCTTCTTCCGTAAAATTTTTTGAAATATCAAGCTTGTAAGTTAATGAAAGTAATATTGGTATTTTTCGTACGTATTTACTTAAATTGATTGAAATATCCAACGATCACTACAAATCAAATTAGTTAAGTGTTAATTAGTCATGAATCAAATAAATGCATGAATCTAAGATCAGAAAGGAAATTTTTTTTAAAAAAAAAGTGTAAAATGAGTCAACAATAGAAATTGACTCATTAATTATTCATTGAAAACTTTTTATACCAGATCATTTGATTTCTGTATTTATTGCTATCCTATACTGGATAATTGCTTAAAATTGTAATTCCTAGAGAAAGGATGCGAAATGATATTGAAACGTTCTAAATTCTTATTGTTAACCATTCTAACAGTTCTGTTACTTGGATTGAATAGTTGGCTTTCAGGCCTTAGTGCAATAAATGAAAATAATTTAAGAGTTGAAGAGAATTCTGGAGACCATGCTCCAATTTCTATTGATGGGAATAACGCATTGGCAACCTTTATTGGGGATGAAGGTCTAACTGGAGATGGTACCTATGCAACCCCTTATATTATTGAAGATTTTATCATTAATGCCAGTACAGCGCAGGGTATCGAGATTCGATCCACGGAAGCCTATCTGATAATCAGGAATTGCACGGTTGAAGGTGGGAGTTCGAATGGTAACAATGGTATTTATTTATATAATGCTACAAACGTAAATATTAGCAATAATTTCCTAAGCAATAATCGGTATGGAATTGCTCTGGATTCTTCGACCAATAACACTCTTTCCAGGAATAATGCGAGTTATAATAATGAAGCAGGAATCTTCCTGAGTGGATCGAACAACACTCTATCTGGGAATACAGCAAGTTACAATAATGGTGATGGTATCTCTCTTGATCGTTCGAACAACAACACTCTGGAAGGTAATGATGCAAATAACAATTCTAATGGAATCCTTCTAGATCGTTCAAAGAATAACACGCTTTCCGGAAATAACGCAAGTTATAATAGGAATAGTGCAATCTATCTGTATCGCTTTAGCAACAACAATACGCTATCAGGAAATATCATGGATAATACAGGTTTAATGCTTTGGGGCAGTTTTGACAATAAGATTGATTCTAGTAATAAAATATATGGCAAACCAGTTTTATATTATGAAAACAATCAAGGAGTTCAGCTTTCAGGGATGAGCGATGTAGGGCAAGTGATTTTCGTAAACTGTAATGATTCATTAATTGAAGGACTTTCAATTTCTGGGACATCTATTGGAATTATTATTCTTGATTCACACAATTGTTCAATTTCTGAAAATACAATAATTGATTGTCTAGGTGGGATCGATGTGTTTCTTTCTAGTAACAGCGATCTTTCAGGGAATAATGTCAGTTATAACACTGGTTCTGGAATTACTCTGTCTTATGTGAGCAATAGCAATCTTTCAGGAAATATTGCAACCTATAACGGTGATAAAGGAATTTCTCTCTATATTTCAGGCGAGTGCAATCTTTCCAGAAATAATGTCAGTTATAACACTGGTGATGGAATCTCTATGAATCCCTTTTGTCACAACACCATTCTTTCGGGAAATAATGCAAGCTATAACACTGGTGATGGAATCTATACGAGCTATACAGACAATGTCACTCTTTTGGGGAATAGTGCGAATTATAACAATGACCATGGACTTTGTCTAAGTGGTTCGATCAACACTCTTTCAGGGAATATTGCAGGTTATAACAATAATTCTGGAATCTCTCTGAGGGGGGCAAACCACACTCTTTACGGAAATACCGCAAATTATAATAATCAATCTGGAATCTCTCTGGGTAATACAGACAACACCATTCTTTTGGGGAATATTGCTGGCTATAACAATGTTCATGGAATCTCAATGGCTCAGTATTCGATTAACAGCAGTTTTTCGGAGAATTTTATAAATTATAACAATGCATCGGGAATCTATCTGGATAGTTCGGATAACAACACCCTTTCCAGAAATATTATAAGTTATAACAACGAATCAGGAATTTATCTATCTTCTTCACGCGAAAATAACATTTTCAGGAATACTGTAGATAACAATTCTATTGGAATCACTGCTCTTTATTCATACGATTGTTTAATTTCAGAAAATACAATACGAAATTGTAATGATGGAATCTTTCTGGATGCTTCAAGGTGGAACACTCTTTCGGGGAATAATGTCAGTTATAACACTGGTGATGGAATCTATCTGGTTACTTCAAGCAGTAACACTCTTTCGGGGAATAATGTCAGTTATAACACTGGATTTGGAATCTCTCTTGAATATTCAAGCAGCACCAATACAATTTATTTTAATGACATTTATGGAAATATTAATGGCCAAGCTTTTGAAGATGATGGTAGTATAAATAATCAATGGGATAATGGTGTTACGGGGAATTATTGGGGCATGGATTATATCAACAATTACCCCAGTGCCACAAATGATGGTAAAATTTGGAATGACCCATATGAGATTAGTGGGAATGGAAATGGAATAGATCATTTTCCTTTGGTAAATACGATAACAGTTGATATTGATTATTATATACCCCAATTTACCAATATTCCAGAAGATTTCAACGCCTATGAAGGATACTCGGACCTGAGCGTTACTTGGATCGCTACAGACTTATATCCCGCCACTTATACTGTTGAACTAAATGGGAACATAGTAGTGTCGGTAACTGCATGGACAGACGGAAGTACAATCATGTATGATATCCCAGATGGATTATTAAAAGGTGACTACAATATTACAATTATTGTGACCGATGAAAGTGGAAATACAGCACAGGATACAGTTATATTTACAGTAATTAGTCATGAAACAACAACGACTGATGAGACAACAGATGACACAATTGATGACACAACTGATAGGACTCCGGGATTTTTGTTTATGACAGCCATTTTAATTGCCGTTTTTTTGCAAATCAGAAGAGGAAAGGTGAAGAAGAAGATATAATCCTCCAACCAATCGAACAAAGATCAGATTTATGATTTTTCTTTCAAAAAATGAACTTAAAATCAGACATTAGAGCGTTTACGCTCCATCTGAAGTTAAACGACATTATACCTACCAATATACGTATTTTCATTGACCTATCCAACGTTTGTATAATAAACTTCACAATCAAAGGAAAAATTTTCTCACTATCTAAATAGGAAACATTAATTAATGAATTAATTAGTGAATTAAATAAAAACAAAATGTCAATACTAACAAAAATCATCTCCCATTTAGAGCAAGTTCATGAAAGTACGATCTTAGAAATGACTCAAATAGCTACTGAACTAGACCGTAATAGACTATCAGGATTTTTAAGAGCTTGTGAAGAAGTCGGAATAATTGAAAGCATTGGAAAAGCCTCCCACCGTAAATATAGATTAAAAAATGATTATATGTCAAGAATAGATGGCTTATCATTAAAATCTGAAGTAATAAAAGCACCACATGAAGGAAGGAAAAAATGGCACTATCCCTATAAGAAGCAGTTAAAAGAACGTAATATCTCTTGGAGTGATGAAATACCAGGTGGGACTTGATATGGTGAGATGCGATTTAAGAATTACAAATGAATATGTTTTCAAAGAAATCGAATCAGGAATAATGATTCCTGTATTGTCTCTTAAAATTCATAGAGAGGGGATGAATCGGTCGATAGTTACAGATGCTATAATAGACACTGGATATGAAAAGGGATTGCTTCTATCAAGAGACATACGAGATTTATTATTCGTTATAGGTGACCCTGACCGACAGGATTCACTGGGTTCTGGTAATATTGAGATTCCTTGTGATGTATTTCTTGTTCGTGTCAAAATTTTTGGCCGATGGTTACTTACTGAGGGCTTTGCTCCTAAAGATGAGGGATTTGAAACAATTATTGGAACAGAATTATTAAAATTAGCCAATGTTTGTATCAGAGGTCCAGAAAAAATAACCTATATAGCAGATGTGCAATAACCAACGAAATATCTCGTTAATAATCTTCTAGTTTCTAATAATTAAATAATCTGTTGAATATGGATATTTGTACAATTCTAATTGACAGATTCATTCAATGATGGGCTTAATATCGTTTTGAATCAACAAGGGAATGTCGTGTTGAGGATCTCCTGTCATTGGGCTATCAATGGCTTTTATATCTCCTTTTGGATGTAGATGATTAGGTTGTGTTGATACAGGCCATTTATTATCAAAATTATCATATCTTATCCTATCTACTTCTTTTTGGGAAAAAGTAATTTGATAGGAATACTCCCCAAAATCATTATATCTGATATAGACCTTAAATCCTTTTAGGAAAGTGATCTCAAGACGTGGTCGTTCGTCATCAATAATGATTTCTTTGATTTCGTGGAGTAATTCATCAACGATGATGTGTCTAGCTAACAATATATTCTCTTCAGCTGTAACTGTTAACCCTCCTAAGGCAAATTCTCAAGAAGATTCCTTAGTTTCTCTTCTTCAAGAAGTAATTGACGCAGTTCAATTGCATCATTTTCAGCCTCTGGATAAGTCCCATCACGAGCTTTATTAATAAAAGATTCAGGTGTACTTTCATTCCAATGATTTAAAATAGAACGTATCAGCTCTTGAATTCTCCTTAATTTAAATGTGATTAATTCTTCTGCTACTTCTTTATCAAGACTTACATTCATTTCAGGTCACTCTTATAAGATATCAATTTATATATAAGTGCTTTGATTCTTAAAAAAAATAGGATATTCATGAAATGTGATGAATCATCTTTTCACTTACAAATGATTAACAACTAATTCTTTATTGATAATTCCTTCTTTTAGATTTTTTTTAAAGCTGAGTTAGAATATACGGAGGTTCGTGTGTAATACCAACGCTATTTCTGCGATTTATATGAAAACAGTTTATCATACATAAGAAGAATTTCCAATTAACAAATTAATAACGAGGGATAGTTATGGAAAAGCAAAAATTCTGGATCATTAGTATTTGTTTAATCACAAGCTCTTTAGCCTACTGGTTTGGTTATATGACATCAGAAATCTCGAAAGATGTTGACCTCTTCTCCGCATTTAATTGATATTTATGAGAAATCTTTTCTTAATAAGTTTAACAACTTGAAAACTAGTCTAACTGGTTTTGATTGAGAATTCGCTTGATTTATCGCTCCAACCAGATATAACTCCATATCACTTGCTTGCAACAAAAAAGTTCCAGTAGATCCGAGATGACCTATTACTGGTGGCATCTTTCTAAACATGGTCATAAACCGTGGTAATTCAATCCTCATTGTTCCAAAACCATATCGCAATGGAAAACCGATTCCTTTCCAATCGTGCATCAATGGGAGGGTAGCCTGTTTGTCAATGATTCTTCCTGTGAATACTGCTCGGAGAAAAGTTAAGCAGTCTTCAGTCGTGGAGATTAAACCACCATCAGCCCAAGACGTTTCTAATGGCTTATTATAGGAAACAACCTGATCATTATAGTAAAACTCGGCAACTGGGTGTTTAGATTCTTTAATTGGCTCTGATCGCGTAAATAACCAGGTGTTTTCTAATTCTAAAGGTGAAAGAAGATATTCGTGATAAACCTCATGTAATTCTTTACCAGTTACTTTTTCCACGATCTTTCCTAGCAATTGATAATTGGTATCGGAATATTTAGCTTTTGTACCTGGTTTAAAGTTAGGCTCGAGCTGTTCTCGTGCTATAGCTATCGTATCATCTACTGTGTACTTCTTTTTGGGAAATTTTAATATCGTATCAAAGAAATTCATCCCCCCTTCTGTTTTTTCCATGAAATAATCCGCAATACCTGATGTGTGACTCAGCAAGTGTTTAATAGTAATTGAACTTGTATAATCAACGCCTTTATAGATGTGGATGCCTTTTAAAAGCGAATCGGGTAAATAATCAGTGATCTTATCATCCAATCTTATTTTTTTTTCTTCAAATAACTTCATAACTAGGACAGCTGTAAATAATTTGGTGATACTAGCGATAAAAAAAGGTGTTTCAGGAGTTATTTCAATTTCCTCTTCTTTTACAGCAATACCTGCTGCACCAGACCACTCGAAAGAAGTCTTGTCTGAAGAAAGTGCCAAAGTTGCATTATAGATACTCTTATCTCTTTTCACAATATCATTTACGAAATTATCCAATCTTTTTTCTAGAGAACTCATTTAGATCCACTTT
>JBHLKC010000171.1:0-7041 GCA_048887065.1 Candidatus Hodarchaeota archaeon | reverse complement strand
AATGACAAATTGATTGCCTTTCTTAACCTCTAGGTTCACTTTTTCAACAATTATTAATTTAGTTCCAGAATCATCATTACTAGGTAATGCTTGGACATTAATAGGGATTATAAAGTTAGGATTTTTATTGAAAATTGCTATTATAAGTAATATGATTGTAATTTGTGCCATTACCTTTTTCATACGAAGTATCAACCTAGTAAATCTTTATGAATATTCCTACACGGGACAACAGGACTGCCTCACCCTTTTTTATATATATCTTTAACTCTTATTGTGTTTTCCAGAAGAGAAATCAATCGAAGCATAATCACATTAGAAACAATCTATCGGTGATTAAATCGGCTAATGAAGAAATTATTAGTCAAGATGTAAAACAGGATAACCTTCAGCTAATAGAGCTTCAACTACAGCTTTGATATTCTTTTGAGCTTCTTTAATTTCTTCAGAATCAAAAAATTTACCTAACTCTTTCCCAATGAGGTATTCAGGATCATTTTTACCATTTTCTGATAAAATTTGAAATATCTCTCTTTCAAGAATTCCACGAGAAAATTTATTTTTTAAAATGTCAAAAATAATTTCATGTGCTAACATTATTTCGAGCTCACGATCACTTATTCGATTTATTACCTCTTCAGTAATGATTAATAATGAAAATAATTCGATAAACTGATTCGAAGAATTTAATGAAAAAATTGGAATATAACTAGGCTCAAATCGACTTTCCAAACTCGTTTGGAAAAGGTAATTTTCTACATTTATTCTAAATTTCTGTGTAATATGTTGAGAATACTCTCTTAGATTCGATTGGATGTTAGCAAGAGATCTCTTCACTTTACGCAGTTCTTTCAAGTGACCCATTTTTTCTGCTTTGATTTTTTCGTTAATCGATGAAATAGGGATGATTTGTAGACCCATTCTTACTTTCATCTTGAGTTGAACTTCTATTTTTTCAGTAAAATCCTCATAAGGAACAATTTCTTGATTTTGATAATGAATTGGTAGGAGTCGTTTAATGTCTTCAAATGCTGTAACTTCTGCCTCGTGAACAGGTCTTTCTCTACAAAGTGTAAATTTTAATACTGAAGCAAAATATTCCATCCCAGTTTGTAAAGCCATTGAATCCAATGATTGAAAAATTGGAATAGAAAAAGCAATTACGAGGAATTTTTCACCTTCTTCTGAAATTAATTGAAAGGAAAATGGACTGATCTTTCTATTTTCACGCTGGACCAAACCATTAACTCCAAAAAATCGAACGCGATCAATCACATCTAGGAGTTCCTCATATTGAATAGTTACTCTCTCGAACTCTGTTGCCATCCATTGTTCGATAGTCAATCTAAGTTGAAATTGATGGCTAAGTGGAACATCTTCACGTGAACTCATTTCATTACTCTCTCATGAAGAATTTTAATGACAAAATTACTTGTTAGAAGGAGAAAAGAAGGGGAATTAAAAGAATTTGGCTTGTTTTTCATGTTAGTAGCGTTTTCCTGCATGACGATAGGCTATCCAAAACAAGAAGAAGAAAATTGTAAATGCTAATAAAATTGCTGTTGACCGACTAATGGCTCGTAGTTCTTCCTGGGCAAAGTTAACTATTTGGAAAAATACCAGAGTTAACCAACCTACAATACTCGTGTCTTTACTTGTTGTTAATCCTTTGCCATACCGTATCACTAGCATTAAAATACCAATCAATACCGCACCGATATGAATATAGCCTAGAAAGGGGCCAAAGCTTGAAAAAATAATGAATAATGATTCTAAAATTATAAAACATACAGCAGAAATTAAAGTAATTGGAAGTTCGGGAATTGTTACAGTATGGTCTACTTGCTGTGCACCTTCATAAATTAGATATAGAACTCCCCCTACGGTCGCAGCATCAGCCAAAATTAAAGCTGATGTATATAAAAAATCGATATTTTTGGTCCAAATCTCTATCAAGCGTAGAAAGAAATTCAGAACACCATATTGTCCACTTGCAATGTCATAACCAAAATAGAATCCTAGGACAACCAATAGAGGGAGAGGGAGATATAAAAAAGTCAAAATAATGGTTCTTCGTTGATTTGAGAAGCGTTCTCCTTCCTCACGCCAACCTAAAAGGTAAACCGCTATGAAGTAACCTCCAGCTAATGAAATAATTGGAGAAATCAGTGGAAAAAGATAAATCAGACCAATGACAAAATTAAGACCGTAAAAAGCTTTAATAGTTGTTGGTAAACGCCAGACCTCTCTTCCAAAAGTCTCATAAGCGTCGGAAATTTGATATCTATGACCATAGGTCCACATAAGGAATGGTACGGACATTATTATAGGGCCAATAATATATACAATGAAATCTGATATGATTTGTAATTCTGGAGTGTTTAAAAACCAAATTACTCCACCTACAAAAGTGAATGAAAGCAAGTAGAAATAAATTGGTATTAAAAGAAACTGAAGAATAACCACAAGGCGTCCATAATGAATATATGTTTCATAGTCACTCAAAAGTTAATCTACTCCTAATTTCAGTCTATGATACTAAAGTGGATGTCATACATCACTTAAAAACATACCTCCTGCGGCCCTTTATGATAGAGTTTAGGGAGTATTTTTAAGAGAGAAACTCATTGAACCCCATATCAGCCACAATGTGAGAAATGAATCATGGTAAAAGAGCAAGAGGATGAATCATTCCCTTATCATTCAGAATACTATCATCTCATTAAAGGTAAGACTATTTCTAGAAGAGGAAGATGGTGGACGGCTGTGTTACTGGTTCAAAATGTTGACGATGCCAATAAAAGAGTGGTCGTTATCCAACGCTGGCAAAAACGAAGGAGAGCTGATCCGGACGCAGAAGGTAATATTTCTAGTTATTGGGCGCCTTCAAAAGCTTTCACGCTCAACTCAAGTAATCCTTGGCAGACCCTTAAAGAAACAGTCGAAGGATGGATTTCATCAAACGATTGGAAATAAGAAGATAAGTGTTTATTCTATACTAGTTCTCAACAATATTTTATTAATATTATAAAACTAGAAAATTAAGATTCTTAAGCAATCTTGATGTATTCATAGGCTTTCCAAGAGGATTCAAATCCATAATGAATAGTTTGAAAGTCTTTCCTGAACTCAGAAACCTCACTAGCAACCTCGGTGGGATTCTTTAAATCGATTAGAATAGATTTGAAAAAATCAGCGATAACTTCCATTTCATTTTCTTTCATCCCTAACCTAGTAATTTCTTGTGATCCAATACGAATTCCACCAGGATTTCTGTAATTTCGCTTTTCTATTATATCCCAAGGAAGGAGGTTGCGATTGGCTACAATATGAGCCTTTTCTAATCTTTGTTCGACATCAGCTCCTAATCCTATAGAGGATTGGAAATTGCTGATATCTACTAATAGTGTATGTGATTCAGTAAATCCTTTTTCTGGACAGACTACTTGAAATCCTCTTTCATATAATGCCTGACCTAACGCTTTAGCATTCTTAATAATTTGCTTAGAATAAGCTTCCCCATATTTCTTAAATTCTGCTGCAGCTACAGCAAGACCTGCTACATGCATTAAATGATGGTTAGAAGTCATACCTGGGAAAGCTGCAGCTTTAATTTTCTCTACAAGCTCATCTCTGGAAGCAATGACAATTCCTTTTTGAGGCCCTGGAAAGGTTTTGTGAGTAGATGTTGTCATAGTATCAGCACCCTCCCGTAACGGATCCTGAAACTGTTTTCCAGCAATTAAACCTGCAACATGAGCAGCATCATAATTAACGTGTGCTCCGACTTCATGAGCAATAGGTGTCAATTCTTTTACTGGATGGGGAAATAAGAAAACACTTGCTCCTAATTGCACAATTCTCGGTTTACTTTCTCGAATAGCTTTAATAGCTTCATCAACATCAATATTTAAACCATAACGATCAAAAGGTATGTAACTTACGTCTAAACGACTTACAGCTCCAGCTGTTCCACCAATGAATGCTCCTGTTGTAGCTTTTAAAGGACCTGAAGATATATGCCCTCCTACTGGTATAGATATTGCCATCATTTTATCATTGGCTTGAGCAAAGGCTGTATAAACGGTAAGATTTGCTACAACACCAGAGATCGGTCTCGCGTCTATAAAAGGAGCATCAAATAATTCTTTAAGCAGCTTTAAACAAAGGTCTTCGATTTCATCAAAATATTGGTTACCTGGGTAAACTCGCTCACCTATCCAACCCTCAGCATACCTATGGACAAGATCAGATATTGCAGCTTCCCGAACTGCAGGACTTGTTACATTTTCACTAGCTATTAGGGGTATTGCTTTACTCCAGTAATCATGATGTTTTAATAAAATAGATCTAATCTTTATAAATTCAGGATCACTAAGCATTTAGTACTCACCACAAAGATTGGTGTCATTAAGATAAAAATTGCTAAAATATTAAAAAAATTCTCAAGATGTCCAAAATAATTATGTAAAAGTAGTGATGTACCATGGAAACTCAACTTTATGAATGGCACGCAAAGAATGGTGATTTGGTTGAATTTGCAGGTTTTAAAATGCCTGTAATGTTTTCATCAATTAAAGAAGAACATATGGCTGTAAGAAATGCTGTTGGCCTTTTTGATGTTTCTCACATGGGTCGAATGTGGATAGAAGGAAAAGATTCAGAAAATTTCTTGAATCTTCTTGTCCCTAGAGATCTTTCCAGGACTGTTGTTGGCAAAGCAGCATATACCTTCATGTTAAATGAACAAGGAGGTTTTCGAGACGATTTAGTTTTTGAAAGAATTAAAAAGAATAAATGGTTATTAGTATGGAATGCTGGTAACCTCCTAAAAATTGAATTATGGGTGAAGACTCTAAAATCAATCCTCAGTCAGTACATAGATGTAGATATTAAATTTACTAATATCTCGAAAAATTCGGCAATGTATGCACTCCAAGGTCCAAATGCTCGTGAAGTACTTATAAAAGCAGGAAATGAACATTTTGAACCTCCTTCACCATGGGGAGTTATTTCTAGTTCATTAAATGATGTTGAAGTGATAGTTTCTGGAACAGGTTATACTGGAGAGACTGGGTTTGAAATAATAATCCTGGATACCTCTGTGAAAGATCCGATCAAAGCACTGAAAGTTTGGGAACATTTGTTAGAAGCTGGTAAGAAATTCGGAATTAAACCCTGCGGACTTGGCGCTAGAGATTCTCTTCGATTAGAAGCTGGTTATTCACTCTATGGGAACGATATAGATGAATTTAAAAATCCTATTGAAGCAACCCTTTTTTTCCCACCATTTGTACATATGGATAAGTCTTTCTTCATTGGTAAAGCTCAATTGGAAATTTATCAGAACAATGAACCTTCTCATGTTCGTATTGGATTTATTGCACAGAAAAAGGGACCTTCTCCACGTTCAGGTTTCAAGCTATTCAAAAATGGTATAGAAATAGGTTTCATATCATCTGGAGGTTTCTCTCCATTACTAAACCTTGGGATCGGAATGGGATATATTAATCCAGAGTTCAAAGAACCAGGTACTATAATTCAATTTGAAGTAAGAGGGAAACTTCATGATGCAATAATTGGGAATTTTCCCCTATATGATCCTGAAAAATATGGAGGAAAAAGAAAAGAATAATAAATATATCATTTCTTTTTCTTATCTTTTTTTGTGTCAACAGCACTTTCCCCTGATTCTCCACCAATTGAGCTTAATTCGGAAAGGGCATCCGAGAACAAATCTGCAAGATCAGGAGGTTGAACTTGAGGTTCTTTTGGTTTTTCGGGAGAAACCTCCTGTGGAGCGAGTTCTTCATATGAAACTTCAGGTACCCCAAAGATATCAACATCTTCAGACTGTTCATCCTCTGCTAACGAATCAACAACTGAAGAAAGCGAAGATGGGAGCTTTTCATCAAAAACACTGGGTTTTGAGGTATCCTCTTCAACTTTAAGATCTTTAACAATAGCCTTGGTCTGTATCTTGGTTGCCTGATTAAGATCAATTTGAGTTGCGCTTAAAGGTTCGCTCGGAGCAACTTCTGAAGGAGGTATACCTTTTCTTTCCTCTTCTTCTTTAAGGAATGCCTCTAGGATACTCATATCGGGAGTCTCAGGAACTTGATCTTCAGAGGAAGGAGGTGTATCATCCTTCTTCCATAAACGTCCAAAAGCATCTACTTCCCATTTATCTTCAACAGAAGTATCCTCTATTATTTCTGTGGTTTCTGATTGTATTTCTTCTTCAGGATATGTTTGTAAACCTGTACTGAAGAGGTCTTGTATTTCTTTTTCTGATAATTCAACTCTTTCTTCATCAAGAGTCTTATCTGAAGGAATTGGTTCCCCTAAAGGTATATCAACTTCACTAAGAGGAGATTCCTTCGGAACAGAGGGTTCTAATGAAAATAATGATGCGACCTCCTCATCAGAAAGTGCTCCTTTCTTCTGAACGGTTATCTCTTCAGGAATAGAAGTTTCTAACAATGCATCTTCAGCAGGGGTAACTAAATCTTCTTTAGTTTCTATTTCAGGCTGCGGGGGTTCAAGAACAGTTTCACTTGGGATTTCTTCTTCGATCTGTTCAACAGATTCTGTTAATTGTGAAAGATCTGGTATTATGGGAATTTCATCAGGAGATGGTTCAGTAAATTCAGGTCGAACCTGTTCAGGGAGATCTTGTTCAAATGTTTTGATAACATTTACAACTTCTTCATCAATTACTTCATGTACCATTTCTTGGGTAACTTCTTCAGGTCGAATCTCTGGCATAGGAGGAATAATTTCTGATGTGTCCACTAATTCAGGAAGTGGCTCTATTTCTTCTGTCACTTCAATTACAGGTTCAATTTCCATTTCTGCTTTAATTCTTATCTTTTGACGTTCTACTAGCTCGTTATATGCTTTCTTGTACTTTTTAAGTTTTATCCCCAGATCCATTACATATTTTTGAATTTGCTCAATCTTATTTTTATCATCTAAAGCTTCAGCATGGCGTAATAGAAAGAATAAGATTCCTCCAACTTTTTCAGGTGCATTGATCAT
>JBHLKC010000170.1:0-7123 GCA_048887065.1 Candidatus Hodarchaeota archaeon | reverse complement strand
CCTAGATTCTTTGATGGATAAAAACTATAGCACAAGGCATCACTAAATTCTCCTAGGGATTTTCCATCCAATTTTGCGCCATGTGCTTGAGCGGCATCCTGAATTATCTTAATATCATTATTAACACTCTCCCGAAATTCCTCTAATAATGTCATATTTACAGGATTTCCATATAGGTGAACAGGAATAATTGCTTTGGTTTTTTTTGACACATTATTTTCAAGTGATTGCAAATTTATTAATAAATCGTCATCATTCACGTCAACTATTTGAGGAGTAGCTCCAGATCGTATTATAGCGTCAACTGTTGCATTAAATGTGTTATTTACAGTTGCCACTTCATCTCCTGATTTTATCCCCATAGCTTTTAACGTTAAAAATAGGGCATCTGCCCCCGAGGCCACACCTGCCCCGTATTTACTTCCCACATAACTTGAAAACTTTTTTTCAAATTCTATAAGGTTTTCCCCAAGAATAAATTGAGAAGATCCAAGAATTTCCTCAGTTACTTTAAGTAAATCATTCGCGATTGAAGAATGCATTCTCCCTAGATCAACGAAAGGAATCAATTCTAAATTTGTCATCCTCAAGAGTGCCTCAAATAGGAATGGTACTCATTGACAAAATTATCCATTTCAATCTGTTTTCTATTTCGAAGAGAATCCATTGCTGCTTCTGCAACAAGTACAGTCTTTAGGGCGATTTCTCCATCCACCTTTGGCTTATTTCCATTTTTAATGCATTCTATAAAATGAGCATCTTCTTCTTTGAGAGGCTCTTTAGCTTTTATTAAGGGTTTATAGCTCATTCCTTCTTTTGTGATAAGATCATACAAACCATTATTTTCAGAATTAGGCACTTTATCAATCTTTTGTTCAAAAATTTCAATAGTTTGAGGACGTAGGTCTATATAAGCAGTACGTTCAGTTCCTGAAATCCAGCAACTTCTTATTTTTGCAGGAGTCAACCAACTAGAAGTAAGATTAGCTACAACATCGTTTTCATGTTCAAGTGTTATAAACGCAATTTCCTCAAACAATTGCCTTAAATATGATTTTCCTGTTGCTGTAACAGTAATCGGAAGCTGTCTGTCTACTAAAAGACTAACAATATCAATATCATGAATTGCTAAATCAAGAATTACTCCCGAATCTGGGCGAGGCGGAAATATACCTAAGCGCGAGCATAAAATAAAATAAATGTCTCCTAGTTCCCCCTTATCAATAATTTCTTTCAATTTTAAAACCGCTGAATTAAAACTGAAAGTATGACCAGCCATCAGTACAACTGAATTTTCCTCAGCCAGATCTATCAGCTTGGCTGTTTCTCCCGATGATAGGCACATAGGTTTTTCTACAAGAACATGTTTTCCGTGTTCTATAGCCTTTGATGCTAACTGAAAATGCGTACTATTTGGAGTAGCTATTATAATTCCATCGATATCCTTTCTTGTCATTGCAGAGTCAAAAGAAGTTTCATAATCAATATGGTACATTCTAGAGAATTGTTTTGCTCTAGGGAGATCTTTTTCTATCGTGCAAACCAGATTTGCTGTCCCAAGTTCATTAAGGATTCTAAGATGGTTTTTTCCCCAATACCCTGCTCCAGCAACAGCCATATTCACCAATTTGTGCATTTCCTTGAATTTAATCCTTAATTTGGGAATTTTTTAGGCATTTCCGAATATTTTCTTTCTAGTCTAAAAATAATTCTTAACTCACATAAAAGTAAAATAAACCTTTGCCCTTCTTGAGAAATATTATATATGATGCATCATTAATTGAACAAGTTTAAGTTAATTTATTATAATTGATTTATAGCGTAAATTAGATTTAAAATTCTCATTAAAATATACCTCAATCAAAAAAATAACTAATATTCATTTATATAATCGCTCAATATAGAAGGATTGTTTAATACAAAGTCAAATTCATTACAAATCAAGTATTACAGTTGAATTAGGGGAAGTTAATCATTAAAAAAATTGATTGGAAGAAAATTCCCTTGAAGTCTTTGTTAATCTTACCAGCTTATAATGAAGAAGGAAAGATTGGTAAAGTGTCTCAACAAGCTAGAGATTTTGTAACAGAAGTTCTAGTTGTTGATGATTGTTCAAATGATCAAACAAGGGGTGAAGCAAGTCAATCAGGCGCGACAGTCATTGTTCATAGAAGGAACCAAGGAGTTGGGGCAGCTATAAAAACAGGTATGAAGTATGCTTTATATAAAGGTTTTGAAATTATTCTCATAATGGCTGGTGACGCCCAAGATGATCCATTGGAAATTCCTAAATTCATTGAAAAAATAAAGGAAGGTTACGATTTCATTCAAGGATCTAGATATATTAAAGAAGATTCTAGCTCATATCCAAAATTCAGACTTATCACAACAAAAATGTATACTAAATTTATCTCATTTTATTCAAAGAAACTCATTACAGACGCTTCAAATGGTTATCGGGCCATGTCCAGTAGATTTGCCTCAACTTTAGATTTAGACAATAATGGAATGGACAGATACGAATTTGAAACATACTTAGTATTACAGGCATTGAGATATGCTAAATATGCTGAAGTCCCTGTTAAAAAAATCTATCATTCTAAAATAGGATATTCAAAGATGAAACCAATAATATCATGGTTCCAAATGTTTAAACCAATATTCTTTGATTTCTTCGTTAATAAAATGGGTAGAAAGGCCTGGTAGAAAGGCCTAATATATATACCAGGTATAGTAAATGACGCAAATGAGAACTTTAAATGTGAAAAATGAGAAACAAACAATAATTAATGTGAAAGTAGGGGAAAATGTAAAAATTTACGATTTCGTAAATCTATACGGATGCAATATCGCTGATAACTCTAAGATCGGAACGTTTGTAGAGATCCAGAAAGGAGTTGGGATTGGTACCGATGTGAAAATACAAAGTCACACATTTATTTGCGAAGGGGTCACAATCGAAGACAAAGCGTTTATCGGTCATGGGGTATGTTTTATTAATGATAGATACCCTAGATCAACTCGTCCTGACGGAACACTTCAGAAAGAAGAAGATTGGGTATTAGAACCCACTATTGTTAGGAAAGGTGCCTCAATAGGATCAGGATCGACTATTTTATGTGGAATTGAAATTGGAGAAAACTCTATTGTTGGTGCTGGGAGTGTCGTGACAAAATCTGTACCCAAAAATTCCATTGTAGCTGGAAATCCTGCAAAGATAATTGGAAATATATAAAATTCATAAAAAGAGAAATAATATCAATTTTGAGATAAGACTATTATTCTAATAATCCCCTTCTAGGAAATCGTGCTACGGAATCTAGAGAACCTTCCAAAGATATAAAGAGTTTCTACCAGCCTTTTTTTCAGTTAATAAGCTATAATTCCCAGTATGGGGATAATCAATCAATTCTTGAACCATACTAGGATTAAACAATCCACATAACCATGAATCGGGATCTGAAAAAATGAAATAAGTAACATTTGTGTCTACGAAATAGATTAACATATTTTCTACAGTTTGGTTTGGTACCTCAGTCCAGACTTTCTGAGTAATTTTCGCTTTAACATCGTATGTATTGAAATAGAACCATAACGGAGTTACTAGAGCATTATAATAAATGATATCATTTTCGGTGGTTATTTCTTTGAGATAAGCACTCATCGAACTTAAAGGAAGGTAGCTCTCATAAAGTAGCTTATTCTGAGCATGGATAGCAGTTGTTATTCCAGTCAGGAGAAGTACCCCAATTAAACACCCCGAAATGATTACTTTGATTATACCTTGGGAAACAGCCTTATTTTGGTACCAAGTAACTTTAATTATTGATTGTACATAAATAGAGGAATTTGTTAGCCCATTTACTAACCAAAAGAGAATTAAATACAAACTGACACTTAATAGGCCTAATATAGGAATCATGAAGCGATCTACTTCATGTTTCCATGCGGTATCCATTATGTAGGGTACGTATGATACGCAAAACAAAATAAAAATCGAGCTTAGAGCTAAATCCTTTTTCATTAGGGCTAAAATAAAAAGAAGTGCTAATCCAGCATAGCAAAGCCAACCAATAACCCCCATTTCAATTTCTGCCCTTATTAAATAATCAAAGAGTTGACTTTTCACCAAATTAGCAAAGTCAAAATCAGAAAAACTTCGTAGCGCAGAGCTGGCCGCTGTTTCCTTAAATTCTGGATATAAAGCAAGAATATTTATTGGAAAAAAAATAATCATTGAAACAATGGCACAGAAAATATAGTTAAGAATGTTTTTCTTCTGAATACTCCTGCGATGTATCAGGATGTAGAAAATCAAAATAATTAAAACCCCTAAGATATGGAATAAGATTGCTCTTTCCCACATTACCGAGACACCAGCTGTGATAATCAATGTGAATAGGTATTCATCTTTTTTTGTTTTCAGGAAGCGAATTAACAACCAAGTAGTTAATAACAGGAAAAAAGCTAGCCCTGAAGCTAAGTAGAAGAATGTACTATATTGAATAACTATTGGGAAGAAAAGAAACGAAAAAATACATGAAAAGCTAAAAAATTCAGTTAAATAAGTTTTCTCGTAATGAAAAGATTCTAACAGCTCTAAAAAGATACTACGAAGGAAAAAACTAGCAAGAATCATGATAATGAATATTACCATTTTTAAAGGAAGAGTTTGCCAAGGAAAAATACTGAGAATTATCATTCCGATCGAATGAGCGATGGGGGGGTATCTAACAAGTAATCCACGTCTATTGAGTTCTGTCAAGCTTGTAGAATTATAATAAAAATCAGTCAGTAACAAGATGATCACTATAATGAAGAATAAAAGAGAAATTATACATATTATGAATTGAGGTTGTTTTTCTGAAGAGAATTTCTTTAACCGAGGAATAACATTGAAAGAACTCAAAACAATTATTATAAAGAATAACAATACAATTATTGTTAATACAATTAACCAAAGGTTAGAGAAAAGCCATCTATTTTTTCCAGAAAGCATGAATACATCCAAAAAGAATATAATCCGATAAACGTGAGCACCAGCATCTCCAGATGGGGTGAAATCTGCTAATAACGATGGAAGCATAAAAATAAAATAAAAGAAATATCCTCCAATCAGAAAAATGAGTACCTTTCGTTTATTACGAAGCCACGTGGACATGAAGCCTATTAGAGAGTGAAAATTCTTTTTTGAAAGATATAGCTCATGATGCGGGAATATCGAATAGCTAATAGCGAATATGATACCAGTGAATATTACAAAAGAAAATAATAGAAAAATGGAAATCCATGGATTCCCAGGAAGAATCCATACTGGATATAATATATTACACATGAAGAATGCAAATGTACAAAGTGTTGCAAACAGCTCTTTAGAACAAATTCGTAGTGTCTTATTCTCTACGTCCAAATTTACCTCATCTCAATTGAGCTGAATTTATTGATTCATAGATCCAGAAGTAGGAATTCCAAGAGATTGAAAACTTTGTTTGATTCTAGAATAATAAAAATTGCTACATTAATATCAATTAATTGGATACCCATGTAGAAAAGTACCTAGTTCCTTTAGTAATAGGTCAAATCTAAATAATTACATTCATAAATTTTGGAAAAATTCCTTAAATCATAGATATTTATCCCACTTCATTGTAATAATTGGGTTTTGCAGAGGAGATCAATAATTGGTTAAAAAAACCCATGAATTTCGGTTTAAAAGAAAAAAACCTCATTCTGTGACAATAATCATCCCAACATTAAATGAAGAAGGAACTATAAGTCAAATCATACAAGCATGCAGATTTTATGCAAAAAAATGGATTAAAAATGTCAAAATACTTGTAATTGATGGAAATTCGACTGATAATACAGTTTTAAAGGCTAAAAAAGAAGGTGCTCTAGTTTTTAAGCAAAAAGGAAAGGGATTAGGCAATGCAATAAGATCTGGGGTCCATCATGTCAGAAACGATGCAATTATAATTTTTGGAGCAGACGGAAACCAACACCCGAAGGAAATAGAACTTTTAATTCAAGGTCTTCGCAACGATGTTGACCTTGTTGTTGGATCACGGTTTAAAGGAACATATCAAACGTCAGCACCTTGGAGAAAGTTAGGAAATCAAATATTTAATATCATTGCAAGATTAATGTTTGGAGTACCAATATCTGATGGATTGAATGGTGTAAAAATGTTACGTAGAGATTTTGCCCAATCTCTCGATTTAAAACATGATGGGATTTCAATTGATATGGAGATTTGCATAAAAACACATAAGAAAGGAGGGAAAATTCGAGAAGTCCCTAGTTTTTTTCACCTACGCAATTATGGAACATCAAAAGTTTCACCATTAAAAGCAGGTATGGTAATACTCACACTAATGACCCGTTTATTTTTAGTAGAATAATTCTCTATTTTTATTCTCTATTTTTCTTGGTGTAATTAATTGCCCTTTTTCTTTAGATTCTTATGAGTTGGATTTTCTCTTGAATAAAGTAAAAAGATCCCAATGGCTATTATGCATATCGCACTAGCCTTTTGTATATTCAATAATTCATAAAAAAAAACAATACCGAGAGTAAATAATGTTAATGCTGAAAGTCCAAGAAAAAGTCCTTCTGAAAATCCCAGTGGGTTTTTAGAAAGTATATATCCCATAATCAGCTTCGATATTAGTGAAAGTACAAAAGCAATAACTATTGAAATGTTTGTAAGAAATCTAAACCAAAGTTCTCCTTTGAAAAGAGCTGATGTCGTACTATTTATCTCAATATTTCCCCATTTTAACAAAACCTCTGCGATGCAGAATATTAAAACAGCCAAAAACAAAGGTATCCAGAAAGTACCTGCATGTTCAATTTTATTGGATTTCAAAAATTACACCAAAATAATTATTCCAAAAGCAATTAAAACTACTCCAATTCCCTGGTGGTTAGTAATTTTTTCATTAAAGAATATTTTGCCGAATATAACCGAAAATATAGCAATAAATCCTAGAAACAAACCACTACTAACCGAGAGAGGATTTGTAACCAGCAAAATTCCGTAGATAATTTTGACTATTAAAGAAATTCCGATAGATATTGTGATTAGAATTAAAGGCATAAATTTTTCTTCTATATTAGAGAT
>JBHLKC010000169.1:0-7201 GCA_048887065.1 Candidatus Hodarchaeota archaeon | reverse complement strand
TCAAATCATCGCTTAGGAACTTTAAATAGAATACAGAGATTTTGGGATTGGCATATTGATATGGGAATCTTATATGGTACCATTGACAATATTTCTGAAAAAGAAAAACCCTGGGGATTTCCAAAAAGACAATTTGTCAATTACCCCTGAATGAATTCAAGGGCTTGTAACTGATCAGCTCCTCCAAACACCGAGTGTGACGGCTTATCTACCAGTTTGATAGACAACTTGGGAGGAGAAATCGCTACATTTGGACTATTGACAGAAGCCCTCTCGCGAACGGCTATACCAAACGCGAATAGGTTACGACTGGCGTTTAAATCAGCATTTAGTTCAAAACCACAGTTTTTACAGCGAAAGATGGACTGGGAGATACGATTCTTTTTTGCGACATCCCCACATCTTGAGCAGCGTTGTGAAGTATATTCTGGGGGAACTATTAAGATTAATTTCCCCGTTTTTTCAGCTCGTTCAATCAGGAACAGCTGGAGCTGGTAATAAGCCCAATTATTTAGTCGTTTTCGCGTTTTTTTATTAAATCGTCTGCTTTTTTTCATATTCGCTTTTATTCCAGTCAGCTGTTCAATAACTATTGTATCAACCTTTTTCCTGAGAATCCATTTTGCAATTTTCCGATTTTCATTAGCCATAAACCGTCTTTCTCGTCCACTGAGGTGTTTCAATTTCCGTTTGGAGGATCGAGTGCCTTTGGCCTGCAATTCTTGTCGTAATCTCTGATATTTATATTTCGTCTGTTTAATATGCTTTGTCGGATAAAAAGTAATGTCAGAACACACGGCAAAACGCCGTTCTCCCATATCCACCCCTAAAAAGTCCCTAGATTCACCTGCAGGATGATCAGGTAGCTCAATGACAAAATTAGCTCTCAAACGTTTTTTGCGGTTACAGCTTAGTGTGAGAGACTTAATTTTACCTGATAGATACTGGTGAAAATAAGGGGGAATTTTTAACGGGTATCGTCGTCGCTTTTCGATAGTACAGATTGAAAGTTCTTTCTTTTCCCAAAAAATAGTGAATGTCCGATGATTATAGTTAATCGAACCAAACACACTTTTAACAGGTTTTTTACATCGGAAATCTCTGTTTTTTGCTATTTTCAACAAGACAGAAGCCTGATCACGCGCACATTGAACTAGTGAAGATTGAAGCATTGGGTACTTCTGGCGAATCTTGTAGTACGTTTTGTGATGCAACCGCATTTTATTATAATCACGAATCTCCCACCCAACATCCAATACATACTGGACAACTTGATTATAGACTTTAATGGTCTGAACTAACGTATCGTCATATGGTAAAGGACATTGGATGGTTCGAAGCATATGCTTTTCAATGGCTTTTTGTCTGTTAAAAAGGTTTGATAGTGCTTCGTAAAACTAATACCATATCTAATCTAATTAAGTCCCTCATATATACCCATTCAGATTGAAATATTAATTCTATTGGTGTGTGCTCAACTGAATGTTATAGGTTGTACCTCATTCTGAGATTAGTTTTTTATGCTTTCTTTATTCTTATTATACTCACTATTAAAAAGATATTCTTTCATTAAAATCGAAAATTAGTTTCTTTTATCAATTCCTGCCCAAACTTGTTATAAAAAGGCAATTACAATACTAGAAGCAGGCCCTCAAGTAGATCAAGAACAGTGTTTAGGATGTGGACTTTGTGTTGAAAAATGTCCGAAGAAAATTTTCGTTCTTGAACCCCGTGAAACCATTTTCGATCGTCAAACTGGAAAAATCGTTAATCTACCTTCTCTGGTTCAATAGATTAGGATATGAATTTCTTTATCCTAACACTGCTCTCCGAATCTTTTATGATTCATCTATGACTACTAATTAATAGAATTAGTTAATCACCGCTACTTTTCAGTCTTAATGGCTCAAACATTAAAACAAAGCTGTCCCCTTCACTGAAGGGACTATGATTCATCCCCCTCGGGATCATAGCCATTTCTCCCTGATTCAGGGTAATTTTCTTATCCTGTTCCAGATTGATGGTGATTTTACCTATGAAAACATAGAATAATTCATCTTCATTGGTATGTTTATGCATGGGATAAGAGCCCCTGAACATTGCTAATCTAACTACTTGATCATTTACCTGTAAAATCTCAATAGGCCTCCACGGCTTTTCAATTCCTCTTATTTTTTCCTCAAGATTGATTACTGGTATTATCAGTTAAATCTCCTAACTTCAATTGTTATCCAATATGAATTCTTATCCAGTTTAATATCTCTCTTAGCTTTATACTCTTTTTTTTTGCAGTGTCAGACTTAGTCTACAAAAATAGTTCCACTTTTCGATTGCAAAAGCTTTTGAAATTCAGTAAGTCAATTCATTACTGTCTGATATATATCTTAGGATAGGTTGATATATATTCAGATAAAAAATGAAGAAACTTTTGATTTATTAAAACGTCTTAGAGCTCTTTTTATTGCTAAAATCATTATCAATTAGTAACTCAATCCCCTCTTCACAATAAGGAGTATAAGGTCTTATTTTTTCATAATTTCTCGAGAAAACTAAGCAGGGGTTTATCTTCGAAATTAATAATTGAGTCGATTGTTCCCAACCGTTTTTACAGACTATTCTAGTATCAAACACACCTTTTTTACAAGCTTCTAAGACAGAACACGAATTATATGATCTCCATATAATCTTATTTTTTTCCTCGTGGACTATTGGTACTTCACCTGGGGGGATTTTTAGATATTCAATTAATAGAAGAGTATATGCCTTCCTAACATCAGAACCTTTCAAATTTAAATTATTCTTATACTTTTCATACCACTGAAGTCTCTTTTCTAACAAATTTGAATTAATTTGATCCCAACTTTTTTTAGATAATGCTTCCTTGATCGTCTCGTATAATTCTTGGGTTTTTCTTGCTTTTTCTTTCATAATAGGATCTTGTCCTTTTCTTATGGAATTTTTATTGGCAATATTATGGTAAATTTAGCACCATGTCCTATTCCATCACTATGAGCAGTAATAATGCCATCATGAGCAGATATAATCTGACGACTAATAAAGAGTCCAATACCAGTTCCAGTGGCAGAATACTCTGTTTCAATTGAAAGAAATTGCTCAAAAATCCTTTCTAAATTTTCAGGATGAATTCCGGCTCCATTATCCGTAATTGTAATCTGAACCTTATTTGGAAACGCCTTTACATCCATGGATATTTGTCTGTTTTTTGGGGAAGTGTTCTTAATAGCGTTATTTAGAATATTATCTATAACTTGCTGAATCCGATCTTTGTCTATGTCAAGGGTTACAGATGACTCCGTGGGGGGATTAAAAATGAATTGTTTTCCTAACAAGTGCTCATATGTTTCTACAGCTTCTTTCAGAAAATCTTCTAGCTTTAATTCCTTTTTATCAATTTCAAGGAAACCATGTTCGATTTTAGAAATCATAGCTACATCTGTTGTTAACCTCTCTAAACGATCAACATTGTTTCTCATAACTTTTAGAATTCGTTCTATACGATTTCGATCAAGTTCCTCGAAATACTTCTGAAGAAATTCTGTGTAACCTAATATTACCGTGATAGGAGTTCTCAGTTCGTGACTGGTCATCCAAATAAAATTTTCACGACGTTTTTCTAATTCGTTACGAACCTCTTCTAGCTGTTTTTTTTCGGTAATATCTTCTCCTGAACTAAGGGTTCCTATAATACTCCCCTTATCATTTCTGAGAACAACATTATGCCATGCTATAGTTCTTTCTTCACCCTTTTTTGTCAAGATTGGATTTTCAAAAAACTTTACAGGTTGTGTATCCCCAGCGATCAATTGATCAAAAACGTCTTTAACGCCCTTTCGTAATCTGTGTGGGAGAAAATTGTCGAACCAATTTTTACCTAGAATATGTTCTTCATTATAACCTAAAATTTCACAGCCTTTTTTATTTATCAGAGAAACCTCTTGATTTTTATCAATAGCTACAATAATTGTTCCTACAACATCTAAGTATAGCTGTGCTTGGTCTCTTTCAGCACGTAATGCATCCGCAGCCTTTTTCTGATCAGTGATATCTCTAGTAATAAGAGTGACCGCTTGTACTTCTCCATTCCGTATCAAAGGGCCCAAGCGGGTAGCATACCACGAAAGTCGATCATGAGGCCCACGGGCAGCAATTTCATAATCTGTTGGTAAACCCTTCTGGAAAACTTCTTTAATTGACTGTTGGACAACTTCTCTATACTGGGGTTCAACATAATCAAAAACTGAAGTGCCCAACGCTTCCTCTCGAGTTAAGCCTGCTGGTGGATTATTAATAAATAATATTTGACCCTTTCTGTCTACTGTGAGAATTATATCTGGAGCATGATCTACTAATGCCCTCCATCTAGCCTCAGAGGATCGCAATGCTTCATCTGTTTGCTTTCGTTCTGTGATATCTCTTATTGTAGCCATAAAATTATAGGGATTTCCATCATCATCATAAATTACTGTAGCATTTATCTCAACAGGGAAGTGAGATCCATCCTTTCTAATAACTTGATATTCGAGTCCTTCTGTTTTTCCAAACTTCAAAGTTTTTCGCAAATTTTCCCGAGCTCGATCTCGATCTTCTGGAACAAGAAGATCAAAGCTATTCATGTTGATTAGGTCTTCTTCATGATAACCCAGCATTTTGATTCCTTGGTTGTTTATCATGAGAATCTGGCCAGTTAGGTCTGTAAGAGTAATACCATCTGGGGAGGTTTCTACTAGCTCTCTAAATCGTTTTTCACTTTGATAGAGTTTTTCTTCTGCTTTTTTCTGCTCCGTAATATCTTCAACTGAACCTTCATAATATAATATATTACCAGATTCATCCCTTATAGCCTTAGCATTTTCGCGAACATAAATTAGTGAATTATCTTTCCTTTTCCAGATTGATTCCAATCCTGTAATACTTCCTGATTCCTCTAAAATCCGTTTAAACTCTGATCGGGGATAAGCGGGTTGAAATCCTTTCTTTTCAAGATCCACTTTCTGAATATCATCAAGAGAGTCATATCTAAGGATTTCGATTAAATAGGGATTTGAAGCCAGAATTTTCCCATCAGGAGTAGTGCGGTAGAGACCTATAGGTACTTCTCTGTATAATGTCCGATATTTTTGTGCTTCTTTTCTTTCTTTCTCTTGTTCTGCTATCGAACGTTTTATAATCGTTTTTGCATCATCTGGAATATCTTTCCGCTTTAAGAGGGACTGGAGCTTGTAAGATTTCTCCATAAGATTGAAATCACAGTCTTATAATAAAAAGATACAGATTTGGAAATTCACTTCATTGAAGTTTATGAGGGCTATCTTTGAGTCTATTTAATTGTCTGAGAATTTTAACCTGAAAATCCTTACGTTGAAATTCCATATTATAGAAAGTTTCCCAAAAGTCTTTATCGATGTCTTCAGGATTGAATGGGTCTTGCATCTTCTCTACTATCTTCAATTGAGCTTCAGTCATCTTCTTTGAATGCTGTTGAAGCATCTGAGGTTTTTTTTCCTTCTTTATTTCTAAATTCCAAAAGGCTAGAAGCTTATCCTCACTTAGCATGTAATTAGATTTACTTAGATTTTCGCGATCATACAATCGAGTTGGTTCGATTATTGCTGTAAACATCAAAGGGAGAATTACTAAGAGTGGAAGTGCTATACGTAGAAATAACTGGACGAAAGGTCTCTGTTCAAAGGGTATGAAAGTACCTATGAAATCCATTAAAAAGTCTGGAAATATTGTTGTAAAGATTAATGAGAATAAACCAAGCCAAAAAAATATCTTTAGTGCCCTTGCCAAAGCTTTACTCTCAGTTAACCGCCAAAAGAATCTTGAAGCCATCATAGAATGCCAAGATGTATTGATTACAAGACAAGGAGCCGTTTTTTCTTTTGTATCTTTCGCCCTTAAGAGCTTTTTATTATCCAATTCAGTAGCTGTTTTTTTCATGACAAAATAATGAACAGTGTCAAATAGAATATAATCTAAAATCCATTCATTTTCTAAATTCTTTTTTAGATAAACATATACTGGAGCATAGTCCATTTTGTGTTGAGAACTAATGATAGGTAAAGGAATTTGAAATATTAACAGAATTAGAAATATTATTGAAAGACTGGACAACAACAATGGTGTCCATAGAATATTGGTGATCAATAAAGAATCAGATGCAAATGGGGGGATCGCTAGTGCCCATTGAAAAGAAATTGGTGGTACTATTGGATAAGCTAGTTCTACAATTTGAATGCTAAACGCAATTCCATAGAGGACATGGAGAGTACTATGAATGTAAAATTTCCTTCTTAGGAGTGTGGTTATCACTCCTAATGCAATAATTCCGATAGAGATCAATAATATCATAATTATTCTATCTAATTCTTCAACAAATCCTAATTCTGGTAAAGTTTCTGTTGGAGTCCCATAAATAGGATTATAAAAAATTATATCAGTATTTATGTATAAACTGAGAAAAACAAGAACCATGAGAGGAACAACATCTAACCAAAAACTAAAAAACGATTTCTGACGAGTCCAGACATATAAATATTGAATCACTGCCTTGGGATTACTTTTTTCAGTTTCTTTCTGCTTTAAAACTCGATATAACATACCTCCCCATGATAGACTGTTTTTTTCTCTCTTTAAATTGATACCTTGCAGAATTATCTCTGGACGATATCTTTCAGCTAATTTACTCGCATCTTGGGAGTCAGTAATATTAACAAGTGTTTTTTCTAACTCTTTTTTTATAGGAAATTCATTTGGGAGAAGATCATGTACAATATTTTTCATTTGAGGGCTGGGCCATTCTTCATTATCCACATCTTCCATTGTTATCCTTTCTTTCATTCCTAATCACCCCAATTAGCTAGTCACTAATAGTAATATAGTACGTTTAAGAGTGCATTTGAAACTGAATCTTGAAGAATTAATTATTTTATAAGCCTATCCCTCATAATAATATCAGGACAAGGTCAAAGCTGGTTTTCCTGAAACTTAACTCATATATCATGTATTATATGTCTTTGAAGAGGACTTGGAAACTGAATGAAGATCTCTAGATTTGTACCAAATAAAGATTAACAATGTGATCAAAGTTATTAGAGATTAGGTAATTCTTCCTCGCTGATGACAGTTATTACACCGAATGTGATACTCATCAACTTTCTCAATATCTGGGGAATGG
>JBHLKC010000168.1:0-7235 GCA_048887065.1 Candidatus Hodarchaeota archaeon | reverse complement strand
CAAGTTTTTAAGTGAGAAATTAATTCTTTAATAATTTGTATATCTGTTGACGCTGGAGGTGGATCCGCAGTATTGAAATTTGGTTTTATTACAACATACTTATCCTTTAATGACTCAAAAAGTGCATTATAATGCTTAAAAATGCTTTGCATACCTTTTACACGATCATCAGTACGAATGAGGAAGACTTCAGCCATAATAATCACTTAATTCATTTAATAAAGCATGTACAATATTCTTAACCATTATTTATGATTTTTTCCCCGATTAGTATGTTTTTGACCTGATAGGAGCGATGTGAAATTATTAGAATAACTGCATCTAGTTTAAGTTTAAGGAGAATTGACCCACCACCCCTTCCCTTTAAGCTGTTTATTCCCAATTCCTTCTAGTACAATGTCAACTAATTGAAACTCTTTTCCTAAATGTTTTAATAAAATTTTCTCAACATCTTCTGGCTCAAAATCCATCAATAATCCAGATTCTCTCAGTTCTTCGTATAATAATGGATCTAATGAATTTTGAATATCAGTATAATGAGTTGGGGCTCCTCTCTGTACCAAGATTCTCCTTATGATGTTAACAATTAATTCTTCTACTTTCAGTGGCCCAACAGGTTTATACGACATTTTTTTCTTTCTCATTGGCTTTTTAAACCGAAAGAAATAATCACCTTTTTGTGAGCCAAACGGTTGGAGTAAACTCTTTGCCGAGGCTCTAGGAGGAGGTTGATAAATAATTTTTTCAAATTCAAACCCTGCGAGTAACACTGACCTGAAAAGAATATTTCGATATTTTAAACTTGGGTTATGAAAGGTAACTGTACAGTATCTACCTGGTTTCAAAACCTGAAATATCCTTTCAAAAGCTTCTCTCAACATATTCTCATATTTTTCATTATCTTTTTTTTGACGGGGATTATTAATAATTTCAGACTTTGCTATCTCCTCAAAATTATCCATCAGTCTTAACCAGCTCCCCCACATATACAACAATTCTCCATATTGGATTGAATGCCCATAGGGTGGATCAGTAATTACGTAATCAATACTCTCCTCCTTAATTTCTTTTAAATCATTAATGGATAAGTTTAGCAATAAATACTTCTGGTTATTTTCTTCTACCAATTGATCAAAGCTAGTAGATTTCTTTATATCCATAAAATTTTCAGGTAGACTATTTTTTGCTTTGATCAAACCTTGTCGTCCTTTTATTGCTCGTTCGAATAGGTTCCAAACATTCGATTCCATATTGTTTGTGCAATACCAATAACTCTGTTGAACCCAAGCAGAGCTAAATGGGCGGGAGGGGCGTACTGGAGTCATTCTAGAAGCTAAATGGGTCATTGAAGTAAAAGAGAATTTAAATGCCTCTTTCAAATCCAAATCTTCTATTTCAATAATTCGAGCATATAATTTAGCTAATGCAATGAGATTTCTTTGACTGAAAATCTCATCAACAGAATTAAATCGTTCTTTTTTCAAAAAAGGTGTTCCATCACTATAATAGAGCCTGTTTGTTGGGTACCAATAAAGACACTTACCATCTTCATCGAAAAAACTCGGTATTTCCCCTTTATCAATCTTCTTTAGTAATCCTAAGTCTTCTTCATTCACAGGGCTTATGATTCGACCATGTTGAGGACACTCATATCGAACATCCATTAAAGATTTATCTTTCCAAGTATAACAGATTGCAAACACTTTTTTATTGCATTTACGACAGGTAGTCTGATATAGCTTGTTGATATCGTCTTTTATACTGACCTCGATTTGTTTAAACTGTTTTATGATTCTATCTGTATTTAAAGCCGTGATTGTATTCTTTGTAATAAATATAGAAACTGGATTAATATCTATTCCAACAATTCTTCTCCCTAATCGGAGAGCTTCACCAATCATTACTCCACTTCCACAGAAAGGATCAAGGATAAGATCTCCCTTTTTAGAATGTCTTTGGATATATTTTCTAATAACATCCTCCTGTTTTCGGGCAAAGAATTTATGCATGACATACATTGATGTATGTCCTGACGTGGGCAACGCTTGCTCAATTGGTTTAATGTCAAACATGTAAATATACCAGTTTTATTGAGTACGTACAGCTTTTACTGCCTTTCAAGACCTGCAGCTTTGGAATTGACATTCTTAACTCAGGAAATAAGAAATGCATATGTTGGGAAAGTTCTCGCTGAGAGTGGGGGAACGGACCATGGAGTAATATTTATAATCATACTTCCCAAGCTATAGCTTATATTCTTATCTTTTTCAGATTAGGTAACAATATTGCTTAAATCTACTGATTAATTGCTGATAGAAATGCCAAAAATGGATTTTAAGAAAGAACTGAAAGGAATTTATTCCAGAATTTCCTCCAAGGAATTCTCGATAATAGATATTCCTTCTTTGAACTTTCTCATGATAGATGGGCAGGGATACCCTGGTACTTCCCAAGAATATCAAGATGCCATGGAAGCGCTATATCCGCTCTCTTATACCTTGAAATTCATGATGAAGAAGAAAGGTAAGGATTATGTGGTAATGCCCTTGGAAGGCTTATGGTGGGCTGACGATATGACAGTTTTCACCGATGAGTTTATGGAAAGGAAAAATGAGTGGAAATGGACCTCAATGGTCATGCAGCCTGATTTTATTACTCGAGAAATGATTGATCAAGCCATTAAGGAAGTGAAACAGAAAAAAGATCCTGTTGCACTTCCCAAAGTACGGTTCGAGACATTTAAAGAGGGCTTATCTGTTCAAATATTGTATTTTGGACCATATTCTGATGAAGGTCCTACAATCAAGCAAATGCACAAATTCATTGAAGAGAAAGGGTACAAATTACGAGGTAAACATCATGAAATCTATCTTTCTGATCCTCGTAGGACGAAACCAGAAAGACTCAAGACAATTATACGTCAACCAATTGAATAATCCCCTCTTTTTTAGTATTTCAACTAAATTCTTCTTTTTTTTAATGAAACAATAATTTGTGGAACTAACACTAACTCTCGAAAAATACTTAGGTGAATCGTTAAAATTCGATTTTACATCCACGGAGATCAAAATCATGAATGAGCAAATATCCAATACCTCAAAGATAAATGTCCTTATGTGGACAACTTATGACATTGCAAATACTGTGTTCAGCATGGGAATCGTCTCTATGACGGTTTTACAGTACGGAACTCTTTTAGGAATGTTTAATGGATTTGATTATGGATTTAGTTATTTTTTAGCTAGCATAGCTGTATCACTCAGTACCCTAATCGTAGCTATCACTATACCTGTCATGGGTACCATTGCAGATAATAATGGTAAAGGTAAACCAGGTACAATTCTCTTTGGTTCTCTAACTATTCTGTTTACTGGCATAGTATTTCTATTCGACAATATTTTCATAGCACTGTTCCTTTTTTTAAGTGCTAACATCTTTTACCAGTGGGGGAACTTGTTTTACGATACTATGATTCCGAGGATTAGCCAAAATAAGGACAAAGGTTGGGTTTCAGCTATTGGAGTTGCATTAGGTTATTTTGGATCATTTTTTGCGGTTATTTTCAATTTTCTAGCCATTGATTTTTTTGGAGAGGCTGTTTCACTTCCTGACGATATTGGAGCTATTGATCCAAGCCAATACGAGACTGTATTAAAGGCCCCAAAAGGCGATTGGATAGGGCATCTCGGTCCAATGTGGCTTATTTGTGCTCTTGGCTTTCTCTTGATTGCTCTTCCATTTTTGTTAACAAAAGAAAGAGCAGGAAAAAATCGTTTGAGGGAAATCGGTTTTCGAAAATTACTAAGGTCCGCAGTGAGTGAAACAGTTGAGACTGCAAAAGAAGTCTGGCATTATAAAGATATGCGCTGGTTTGTGATTGGTTGGTTTTTCACCGTCGATGTTGTTCAAACTGTTATTAATATCATGAAACCTGCTGCTGTCAACGGATTCGGTATGAAAGAAGGGGATGCTACCATATTACTTTTAGTGGGGGTAATTTTTGCAGTATTACTAACTGGGTTTGCTGGCCCAATTGCTGATCGCAAAGGTCCGAAATTTCTTGCGATATTTGTTTCAGTAGTGTGGTTAGTTGCTTTAGCAATCCCGATATTTGCTGATAGCTTTGCAACAGACCGCGATCTTCCAATTTTTCTTAGTTTTTTACCTAATGCTACAATTTACCTAATGGCTGTTCTCATTGGCTTTGGTATGGGTTCAATTTGGGTAGTTCAACGCACAATGACTATTGAGCTCGCTCCTCCTGAGAAAATAGGTCAATATTTCGGATTTAGTAAGTTAGCTGGTAAAGGGAGTAGTGCTATCGGCATGATCTTGTTTGGTGGAGTAATTGGTTTCTTTGCATCAGCTGCAGGGTTTGGATCCAATGTGCTTGCATATAAAGTTGGCATTGGTTTGTTATTTATACTCTTCTTAATTGGCTTCTCGTTTTTCACGCGAATTAAGAATTATCATGAAGACTTTTTAGCTGGAAAACGTGCCCCCTATTCTGAGAGCTAAAAACAATCTCTCCTTCTTTTTCTTCTATTATAGATTGTTAAAGAGAAACATATGTTTGATAGTCTAATCGATTTATTGAGGAAAAAATTCTTGTCGAAATGCTACTTTAAGTATATCAGGGGAAATAAATAGCAGAAAATAGAGATCTAAGGCTAGGATATTTAGCAAAAGGAATAAAACAGGCTCATTTGCAAAAATCACTCCATTAAGTAAATTATGAGTGATAGCACAACATATAGTGAGAAAGATTGCATATTTATGAATTTGTTTGAGTGTTTTCCTTTGTTTAACTAGTTTGAATGCAAAAAGAATTCCAACTACTGTAGCTAAAATTCCTAAGGAAAGGGCTAATCTCGCTAAAAGCATTCCCAAATCATATCGTGTCATAGGAAGGGTGAGAATACCAATTAGAAAATAATAAAAAGCATTGAGATATGATAATATGTTGATAAAATCCCAAAGGTTTGAAACGAAACCATGGATAATCATAAAATGAAATACCACACCTATTAAGGGAGTAATCCCTGATATGCAATGAATCCATCGCATTTTCTTTTTCAAATGTCTTCTTAACGTTGGAAGCGATAGATATAAACTGAAATAAAAAAAGATGTACAATAAAAGACCAACATTGCGAGCCATTTCTGTTAGTGGAGGCAATATTCCAGTAGGCTCTTCAAAGTATGCAGCAGTCAGTCCAACAGGCATTATATAGATCGGAGTGAGAGAACTTGGTGTGTCTAATACTTCTGTTACTTCTGTTTCATAAAAAGCTCCTACTACGACTGTACCTAGATGAAGTGCTGCGCATTTAAGATAGATATTTTGTGCAAGCATACCAATTTGATACATCATGAGACGCTTGAAAAAGGATGGATCGGATTCTTTACTTACCCACGTTTCATTCAAACAGATAATGACATCTAATTGGGCCGATTCAACCCATTGTTGATTGAGGGCAGCTCTTTTTAAGGAGCTCCTTAACTCTCCTTGAACTAATTGATTTAGAGAATGATTTTCCAGAAGATAGTGATATAATCCTTGAGTTAGATTTTCAATGACACCAGCTACAATATAGAATTCTATTTGAGACTTATTTCCACTAATATTTAGGATTTGAGTACTATCCTGCAGCAAATCTTGGACTACTGAAAGAGAAATTGTCCCTGTTTGATAGTCCCGAACCGATTTACGTCTTAAAATAGCTTCTTCAACACTAATTTCCTCTGTGTTTGCTTCATTATTCACGTCCATTCTTAACATGACTGAGTTGTCATCACTACTTTGTCCGACAGGGAGTATTACTAATGGATCAAGATTAGTATTGAAAAATTCTTGTATCTTTTGAGACGTAAAATTCGTAATTACCCTTGTACTTAAATTCAGTGAGGTTGATTGGAGTAGAAAATTCTGTATCGCGTGTCCTACTTCAAGATGTACATACTGGATACCTCTGTTACCATAGATATCAGTAGTCCTACTATAATCAGCTAAAATGAAGAGAATTGTACTTACATTTGATACAGCTTCCCGATCATCACCTAAAAGTGCAGATAGTAGTATTGTAAAGTTATATGACAGAGCAATAGATTTCAAACTATTATCTTGAGGGATATAGTTATAACAACCCTCCTTTAAGGATGTACTTTTTGTTTGCAGGACAAATATCTCTAATGGATAAGTTGCCCCAGCAGAAGGGACAGTCCGAAATTGAGGACCATGTGTTATGCCTTGTAGTGCCCATAAGAGTTGTGAAATATCATTTATTTCAACTAAGCTATCGTTAAGGTTGTGGAAATATCTTACTTGATGAATAGCAGAACTTAAAGGCATTGTTCCTTTCTTTCTCGGCGATGACAGCTGTATGGTATCCGTATCAATTGGAACTAGTTCAATTATTAGAAAAAACGATGACCCGATAAGAATTCCTACTAATAAAACAAATTTGAGTTTTAGAACACTATTGGTTGTCTTTTCCATCGTATCTTGCAATCCAAACGAACATAACTGAAGTTACTTAGGACCTGAATTTAAAAGATTTAAGGTAAAAATTCTTGCATTATAGGTATAAATCCAAAGTCAATACTTTCAATTAACTTTTTGATGGTGAAATTATGAGTAAAGAAAAAGATCTGGGAATTCAGCATATATTATCTTCAAAAAACATCCCGATTTTCGGTATCGCGTCAATAGGGACTTATAAACAACCTCTAGCTGATGAGTTTTCTCCATTGTCTCTGTTACCAAACTCAAAATCACTATTATGTTATGGGATACCAATCCCAAGAGGAATAATCCATGCTGGTTTTAATAACACTCTGTTATACTGGCGATTCTGTAGTATGACCTATCGAAGACTTGATACTGTTGCTAACCTTCTTTGTGTACATTTGGAAGAAGAGGGATTCATCTCGACCCCAATCTATAGCTGTTACCCCTGGAAAGTTAAAAATCGGAAATTTTGGGGCTTAGTTCCCCTTGTCTATTGGGCTGAACAGGCTGGAGTAGGTAAACTTACTAAATGCGGACTATTAGGCCATAAGAAATATGGTACACGGCTGTTAATGGGAGGTGTTATCACCACTCGAGAATTTTCACCTACTAAAAATATCCAACAAGATATCTGTCCTTCTGAGTGCGACGAATGTATCAATGCCTGTCCAGCTAAAGCTATAGATAGCTCAGGGAAAGTAGACCATAACTTATGTATTCGGTAT
>JBHLKC010000167.1:5935-7258 GCA_048887065.1 Candidatus Hodarchaeota archaeon | reverse complement strand
AAAAACATTGGACAGCAGAAGTTAGAGAAAGAATTGAATGATCTAAAGTATGAGACAATTGCATTCTTAAAAAATTACACCAATATTGATACAAATTACAAAACTCCTATTGAAGCGCTTCAGGCCCTTAGCGAATTAATACACGATATGCAAGAGTTTGAGAAAAAGTTACAGGAGAAGTGAATAGTGACACGAATTCAATTGCTCGATCCAGTTGTTGTTAGTAAGATCGCTGCTGGTGAGGTTATCGAACGTCCAAGTTCCGTCGTAAAGGAATTAATTGAAAATTCAATTGATGCCTCAGCAACAGACATTCAGGTTACAATTAAAAACGGAGGGAAAAATTTGATTATTGTAAAAGATAATGGCACTGGGATCTTACCAGAAGATCTCCCTTTAGCGATCAAACGTCATGCTACTAGCAAAATCAGTTCTGAACAGGATTTAGAGTCAATATCCACTATGGGATTTCGTGGAGAGGCATTATATTCCATTGCGTCCGTTTCTCGTTTTACAGTTACAAGTCGAACAGTAAATAGTGAACTTGCAAAATCTGTGTCTGTGAATGGTGATGTTAATAAAATTAAAGTATCAGAGGGAGTTATGTCCTCATCAGGAACTATCATTCAAGTCAATGATTTGTTTTTCAATTATCCAGTCCGTAGAAAATTCTTAAGAAAAGCCTTCATTGAAGAAGGACATATCTACGACATTGTTACTCAATATGCCGTTGTTCATCCTGAAATTTCTTTCACACTTATTGTAGACGGAGAAACCGAATTTCAAACAATTAAAGGACAAGATCATCGTTCAATTATCAAAGAAACGCTTGGAAAAGATATAGCCAAGTCTCTTCTAGATATCGGAATAGTTCAACATGATGAAATATTAATTCAAGGATATATAAGTAAACCAGGCCACCATAAGAGGAATAGAAAATATCAATTTTTCTATTTGAATGGTAGAAGAATATATTCAAATCTCCTTCAATTGGCTTTACAAGAAGGTTATGGGACTTATTTAATGAAACGAGAATTTCCTATTGCATTCTTATTTCTTGAACTCGATCCGAAAAGCTTTGATGTGAATATACATCCTCAGAAAAGAGAGGTTCTATTCTATGATGAAAAGGCCTTGAGAGTCGCAGTTAATTCAGCTGTATCGAACTGTTTGAAAATGCATGATTTAGTACCGCGTTTAACTCCATCGTCACGAGTTCATAAACAATCAAGATTAGTGTTAAAAGAATCAAAAACAGCTGATACATCAACATATTCTAAAAGTTCAAAAATTAAAAGTATCAATTCACTAAATATTTATCCT
>JBHLKC010000167.1:0-5835 GCA_048887065.1 Candidatus Hodarchaeota archaeon | reverse complement strand
ATACTTTAATGCGCTAGGATTTGATTTTAGAGTCCCCAAAGGAGAAAAACACGTGATTGAGGTTCATGCGATTCCGAAAATTCTCGAAAAAACTGATTTGAAAAAGTTTCTCTCGGATATATTGGAAAATCTTGATGTACCAATTGTTGAAGACCAGATTAATGAGCTTATGAGTTTAATAGCGTGTCATTCTTCCTACCAATCTAATGAGACTTTATCTTTTCGACAGGCAAAAGAGCTTCTATTAGAACTAGCACAGACTAAAAATCCTGGCATTTGTGCTCATGGACGCCCAACTTACTTTCGGATGACCCATCAAGATATGTTAAAAAAGGTACGGCGCATTTAAAATGCATTAAAGATCCATATTTGTGAAAAATCCAGCTGAATCAATTCTATAATCACTTTGATTTATGTACTTATCGTTTTTAAAAAAACTAACCCTTATTTGAGTTTTTCGGATTTTTTCAAATAAGAAATGCCAATCTAAATAGTGAAGAGTAAGATTTTGAAGAAATGGATAAATTTCATTATCATAAGAGCGAGCTTGGTTTGTTAAAATAACTGGGAAATCAATTTTATTCGAAATAGTTTTTACTAAGGCCATTATATACGAATTTAGATGAGCAGTCTCTTTTTTTTCGAGATTTGTATGTCTAAATATATCATCAATTAGAAGAATAGAATCTTTTGAAAGTATTTTAATAGTAAGATCATCAAGTAATAACCCTGTTTCTTTGAGCGTTTTTGGTTGAAAAATTACAAGATTTCGTAATTGTTCTTTAATTGATTTGAGTCTAACAATTGGAAAATTTCCACTGGTATCAATTAAGTATATCTTCCTATTAAATCCCTCTTTCAATTTCAATTGTATAATTTGAAGTAAGAACGTTGTTTTATAAGTCCCTGGAAGGCCATAAAGTTGGGCTGATATATTATGATTTTGTAATAAAGATAGCAAAGGATTATTCATTTTCAAGCCTTCCTTAAATAGCTTTAATCATGTTAGTTGTGCGCTTTTTTACTTACTATTCTCCTATTCACTAGAATCGAAAATTATTTTTCTAATTTATTATAGATTCACCTTTTAGAAGTTCGGTCACTTCAGCTGGATGGGTATTGATAATATGACGGCAAGCTTTCCGAGCAATGAACATCGTCCTTTTATCGTAATTATTTTCAGATAACCAAATATGAAGGGTGGATAAAACCAGAATAGGATGCCTTTTTGAGATATCCGCTAAATTATTACCAACACTTTTGCGAACATAAATACTTGGATCCTGATTTAACTTTGTTAATAATTGGATTGCTTTTTGGGGATTATTACGAAGCCAGTTTTTTCCATTGACTAAAACAGGTCTTAGAGATTCTGAAACACAGCGCCTAATATTTTCCTTTGAATCGTCTATCCATTGCTCGTAGTATGAGAGAATTTTATCAGGGAATTCCTGTAATAACTCCCGCATTGCCATCTGTGCTGATTCTCGGACTCCAAAATGGGGGTCATTTGCTGCTCTTTTTATCAGAGGCAAATATGGATCAATTTTGTTCTCCTCAATACAACAATTAACTGCAATAAAGGAAGTTAATTTCCTGATTTGCCAATCATTACTATTTATTAAAATGCTCAAGGATTGTTGTTGGATTAATAATGGAACTTCAATTCGAACTTGTTTTCTTACTTGCCGTAAAGACCATACTATTCCTTTTCCTATTCGTTGTTCTTTAGGAATACTATCTTTAATTCTTTGAATAAATTCAAGGAGTGTTTTCGTCTGACCATCAGCTAAAAGATTTTCAAAGATTTCTCTAATCGACATAATTAACCTTTCAGGGTACATGAATTGAGAATTAACAAAAAAGATCTGTTTAAAAACTCAATTACTAATATTTTTTCGGGTGAAGCAATACAAAACCTATTGAGGAATCTATAGTGATCCAATATTTGAAAGGTTTTTTCTAGCTTTGAATGAAAAAAAGAAAATATGGGTTAAAGGTGCATAAGAATATTCGAATCGCAGTACAAACTAAAGATATGCGATTTTATTATAAATTATTAAATCTCTTTAAAGGATCTCGCCTAAGGTTGAAATTTTATTCACTGAATCAGGATATTGAATGCCATCGTTATGATCTTATTATTACATCCGAAGAAATATCAGAACTTCAATATAATTGTCAAGTTTTGCAGGTAAAGGATGAACATCTTAATTCGGAATTGATTCCTAAAATCCTTGGGCTATTAGTAAGAAAAAACGCATCAAAATTCAAACGACTCATTGTGGGAGTTGACCCAGGAGAAATAATAGGTATTTCGGCCATTTGTGATGGTATGGTTTTGGCTGCGGAAACTAGTAGATTGGATCAATTAATAATAAAAACCGAAAACTATTTAGCTTATTTTCCAACTGAGACTGTAGTGATACGAATAGGTGATCAACCTATTTCAGTATCAAATGTAATATTCAACAAATTATTTAGAGCTTTTAGAGATGATGATAGAATATCTATAGAAATTGTACAGGAATCATTTTCCAGTCCTAAAAAGACTCTTAAACATGCAAAAGCAGCTGTAACCATTGCTCAGCGGCGAGGCATAGTAAAGAATCACCTGGTAAGAAATGAAGTTTCGCGAGGTCGAATACGAGAAATCCAAAAATGGAGTCGAAATCGAAGTCAAAATCGAATTACTCTGGATGAAGAGTTAGCAAGATTAGTTGCATTAGGGAAAATTTCCTTGGATGAAGCAATAACACAAAAAGAAAAAGAAATCGAGGCCAAAAAGAATGAATGAGGATAGAGGACTCTTCGTTGGGCGGTTTAATCCATTTCATCTTGGTCACCTAAGAGTGGTCGAGCAAGTTCTAGAACAGGAAGATGAGTTGATTATTGCAATTGGTAGCACACAACAATCACATACTGCTACTAACCCATTTACTGCTGGTGAAAGAGTTTTAATGATTCATGCAACTATGAGGGAAGCAAATATTCCTCTAGACCGTCTTTATATTGTTACTATACCTGATATTTTTCGCAATTCTGTGTGGATTAGCCATTTGCGTAGTTATTGTCCTCCTTTCACACGCGTCTATACTAATAGTAGTTTAATTAAACGATTATTTATGGAAGCTGGAGTTGAGGTTAAAACAACAGGGGTTTACGATCGAGAAAATCTAAAAGGGGCTAATATACGCAAACTTATGGTTAAAGGAGATGAATGGCATCAGATGGTTCCGAAAGCGGTTTTAGATGTTATTCGATCAATAGATGGTCTTAATCGTCTTATTAGCATTAATACTAAAACAGATTAGAATCTCTGGTGAAAAGCATAATAAACTTGGAAGTAGGTATATGCCATCTACTAACCCTTTTCGTTCAATAAGACCGATTCTTAGTGCTGAAAAACTATTCTCAATGGTAAATGATAATACCATGAAAACTTCAGTCCGAGGAACATCCGAACATGTCAACCCCTTACAAAGAAACCGAAAAAAAGAAGCAGCACGAATTGAACTCTTATCTAAAGAATTACGTAATCGTTTATTCCAAATTGTAGAAGAATTTCCTAGTCTGGATGCAAAAACGATAACTGGATTTTATTTGGAGATCTTGGATATTAGTTTTGGATTAGATGAAGTGAAAAAGAAATTGGGTTCTATATCTGGTGCTGCTAATGTCATTTGGAAAATTAAGCGTGAACATATTGGTGATGTATGGCATGCAAAAACGGTATTAGCTACGAAAGACATTCGAAGAGCAGCCTTTGGAAGGATGAAATCTGTTATTATTAAGCTAGATAACCGCTTTAAATACTTAGAAAGTATAAGAGTCCGTATGAGAGGAATGCCAGGAATAGATCTTGAGCAACCAACTATTTGTATTGCGGGTTATCCTAATGTCGGAAAGAGTTCTCTAGTGAATATAGTGACCTCTGCAACTCCTGAAATAGGAGCTTACCCATTTACAACAAAAGAAGTTACCCTAGGCCATTTAGAAATACCTATTTATGCCTCGAGGACATCAAAAAGACCAATTTCGCAGATAATTGTACAAATTGTAGACACTCCGGGTATCCTCGATCGATCTTTACAAGCTCGAAACGAAATTGAATTAAGGGCAATCGCTGCTCTAAAGAATTTAGCTACTGCTATCGTATTTATATTTGATTTTACACAACAAGATGCTCTCGACTCACAAAGAAATCTTCTTCATCAAATTTTGCAGAATTTCCGTGATATCCCCTTACTTTTAATTTGGGGGAAAGAGGATTTACTTGAAAAAAATCAGAAAGAACAGATAAAAGCATTTCATCAACAATATTTTCCTGAGATAGAGAAACACTTCTTATCAATGAGCGATAAGAATGAAGCTTCAAGGCTTTTGATAGATTTTTTCAAACAGAACCAAGATCAAATACAAGCTATCCATAACAAAAGAAAATCATATAGTATTGGCGTGGCAGAATGAAGAATTATGCTATCTGCTTCGGTTATGTACCAACGCTGAAATATACTGGTTTTAGCAACCAATTACACGATTCTAACAATATCTTTACATTGGTAGTAAATGCCCTGAAAAATGCTAGATTAATAGATCTCAAGTCTTCTTCAAATATTAGATATGCAAGTCGCACTGATCGTGGTGTTGGAGCTCTTCATCAAGTTGTAACATTTAATTCAGAGAGAATTCCAATCTTATCTGAAATCAATTCATATTTACCTGAAGCAATTCAAGCATTAGCAGTAGCAAATGTTTCCTCCAATTTTCATCCCAGAAGAGATGCAATCTTAAGAACGTACTCATATTTCCTAAGCAAGCCTAAGGAGTTCGATCTTTCTATCGCTCAAAAGACGTTAGCCATCCTAAAAGGGACTCATAATTTTCGTAATTTTGCCAAGATTGACCCTACAAAGAAAAAGAATACGATTAAAGATATAATAATCTCTGAAATTTTCCCTATTGATGAATCTATATATCAAATTCGGATAGCTTCTAAATCTTTTCTTTGGAAACAGATTCGAAGAATCGTTGGTCATTTAATTGAAGTTTCAACTGGAAAGCATGATTCTCAACATACATTTTATTTATTAGAATCTGATAATAATCCCAAAAATCCCCCGTCAGCGCCGCCTGAATATTTAGTCTTAGAACATATCCAGTTCAAAGGTGTTCACTTTGAATATGACAAAAAAGCATCTCAATCATTTCAAAATATATTAGTGGAGAATCTAGTGAAAGCGCAGACAAATAGCGTGCTCTACTCTTTCTTCATTCAGTACTTGAAAAAAAAGGTTTAACAAATAATATTCATAAAACCAATAATCTGGAGTTATCAAATTTTGGTTGATCAGAAAAAAACAATATTGTTCATATGTATGCACAATTCAGCTCGATCTCAAATGGCTGAGGCGCTTCTTCGGAAGAAATATGATAATTTTTTTCTCGTATTGAGTGCTGGTACTAAACCTACTTCTATAAATCCATATACAAGACTTGTATTGGCTGAAGTAGGTATAGATATATCAACACATAAATCTAGGCATGTTCGTGATTTTTTCGATCAAAAAATAGATCTAGTTGTAACAGTATGTGATTCTGCTAAGGAAGAATGTCCATTCTTTTCAGGTGCAAATCGATACGAACATAAGAGCTTTGAAGATCCATCAACAATTAAAGGATCAGAAGAAGAGATTCTTTCAGTTTTTAGACGAATTCGAGATGAAATATCAAGCTGGATTGATATAAAATTTGGCAAATGTGTAAAATCACAAAAAAATATTACTAATTCTTTCTAGAGAAAAAAGGGGAAGTTAGAATCTGGAAATTGAACCA
>JBHLKC010000166.1:0-7281 GCA_048887065.1 Candidatus Hodarchaeota archaeon | reverse complement strand
AGCACATTTTATGAAGTTTAAAAGAAGAGACACAAAAAGTGAGATAAATGAAAAAAAATGGTATCGAGGTCCAAAATCTTGTTAAAAAATTTGAGGATATAACTGCAGTTGATAGTTTAAGCTTTGAAGTAGAAGCTGGTGAACTCTTTGGATTGCTTGGCCCGAATGGGGCTGGGAAAACAACGACAATCAATATACTCACTGGTCTCCTGAAACCAACAAGTGGAAAAGCTATCGTGAGTGGTTATAATGTCCTTAAACAAACAAATAAAGTTCGAGAACTGATTGGTGTCTGTCCTCAAGAACCAGCATACTACCCCTATCTTACAGGACGGGAAAATGTCGAATTATTCGGTAATCTACACGGGTTGCATAAAGAAAAGCTAAAGGAAAGAACTGATGAACTTTTAATAAAAGTTGGCATGGTAGAGGGGGCTACACGTCGTGCAGGTAAGTATAGCGGAGGTATGATAAGACGAATTAATTTAGTAATGGCCTTGATAAATGATCCGGAAATCGCGTTCCTCGATGAACCAACAGTAGCAATGGATGTTCAATCTCGTCATGCTACTTGGGACTTTATTAGAGACCTTAAAAACCAAGGTAAGACAATAATTCTCACAACACATTATATTGAAGAAGCAGAATCGTTATGTGATAGAGTAGGAATAATCGATCATGGGAAATTAATAGCACTCGACACTCCCAAAGCCTTAATGACAGAATACAACGCAAAAGACTTGGAAGATGTGTTTATTCAGATTACTGGAAGGAAAATCCGAGAATAGGTGATAAAGAAATGAAAGTTCAGCGTATTATCGCATTGGTAAAAAAAGAATTAAAAAAACTAATTCGCGTTCCTACAACTCTTTTTATGGCGATTTTGTTTCCACTTATTATCACAGGAGCGTTTGGATTAGCCTTCGGATCATTAGGAAGTTTTGGAGGGGAGACGCAATACCATATAGGGATAGTAGATTTAGATGGTTCTAAATGGTCTGAATATTTCATAGGAAACATTTCCAAGAGTGAAGTGTTACTAAACAGCACCTATCAAGATAGTGAAAGTGGTGAAGATGATCTTAAACAGGGTAAAATTGATGCATTGATAGTAATACCTGATAATTTTGGTGAGAGCATTGATTCATTCTGGCGTAACCCAGGGAATGCGACAACTTGGGAAAACGCTACTATTGAACTATTTGTTGATCAAGGATCACTTATCGTGAGTAATGCGATTCCACCCTTGATCTATCAAATATTGCTAACTACCCTTTATGGAGAACAAGCTACAACCGCACCACAACCTGTTCAAATTGGGGCTCCAGCCCAAATAGCTGCAGAGCATTTTACGCAATTTGATTTCATGGCTCCAGGTATGTTTGCATTCACAGCTATCTTTCTAACAATGATTATAGCTGAAGGATTTGTTGAAGAACGTACGCAAGGGATATTGCGTCGTATTCAACTGACCCCAACTTCTCCTGCAGAGGTTATATCAGGAAATATCATCGCAAATATGATCATAGCTATTGTGCAAGTGGCAATAGTCTTTATAACGGCGGGTATCATGGGATTTAACCCCCAAAGCGGTTTGTCTGGAATTATCTTTGCATTCTCAATCGTTTTGCTCTTAGCTCTTTGTAATATCGGATTTGGACTAATCACAGCTACTCTTGCCAAAAATCCGGGAGCAGCTACAGGAATTAGTTTCGTTTTTATTCTTCCCCAAATGTTACTAGGAACGTTTGTACCAGTACCGCAAGATGTAGCTCAGTTTGTTCCCAGTTATTATGTCACGCATGCATTGACTTCAGTTCTTCTCCGAGGAGCATCAATTACAAGCCCATCGATTATTATAGATTTTATTATAATGCTTGGTTTTTGTGTTATTGTAATCGTTGCAGGGATTGTACTCTTCGCTAAATTTGGTAGAGAGAAATAATTATTTTTTTTCTCTTCTTCTTTCTCGTGATTGTAGATATTAATGATTGTATGTTCTACCTTGTACATTACCCATAAGTACAGCAAGAAGACGTGAAAAAGCCACTGGATACCTCAATCAATGATTTTTCATCTGTCCAAATTGCATACCATTGTTCAGTCTTCCAATTTGAAATCGTTAGAAGGTAGAGATCATCTACAATCACAAAGAAACATTCACATTTAATTGCTTGAAAGTGAAAAGGAACTCGTTTTTCGGTTATTTTGTGCATTTCTTTATGAAAAAGTCCAAGGGTTACATTCTTAACTCTATCTTGGCTGCTTTCTATTGATTCTTCCAACAGATAGAAGATTTCAGGGTTTGGAGCCATGATTATAATACTTGAGGTGGCTTCATTGATTAAGCGTTTGGCTTGATTAATTACATTATGCTTCCCCATTATAATGTAAGCAATTTTTGTTGAGGTTTCATTTTCTTTGTAAATTGGGGTTAATTTTTCGCCCAATCGATTTAACTGTGTGATCTTAGAGTTATATTCTTTATTAAGCCTAGTCCGTAAATTTTCTAAAGCCTCAATTGGAGGAATAGCTACATATTTTTTTGGTACGCCTTCCTGAAGTATTATTAACCCCTTTTTTTGTAAGCTATCTAATAGATAATAGATTTTACTATCTGCAATTCCTGTATGCTTAACTAATTCACCTGCTGTTGACATTTCAGATGGGAGCAATGCTAAATACGTTTTAGCCTCGTTTTTAGTCAATCCGATATTCATTAGATCATTAACCAACTTATCCTGGGATAACTCATCGTCAAAAGCATGTTTTGCCATTATTGCTGACATTTAATTTCCCTGAATTCCTTACTACTTACTACTTACTAGTAGTAAGATAACCTTTAAAAATTTTTCTAATTTTAACTGAGTTAAATTTAGACTTTAATGAAACCTTTAAGGAATGTTAATCTAGAGGAATTAACAAGTAAAACTAGAAATTTGTACGAATCGCTTGTTATTATCCTAGATCAGATTAGAAAGAAAGTTTAAAGTCTGTTAAACAGGTGAATAAGAGTTTGTCTAATATTAAAGAGAATGTAAAAAGAAGTTATGCTGCTGCAATACAAAAACGGACACAAATAGAGCAAGCTGCCAAGGGGAGTTGCTGTGCACCATCAACAACAGAGGTTCAAACAGAAGTACCAACTCCTTCTTTCGGATGTGTAGTGTCTCTTGCTTCTAAAGCAGGTATCAAACCTGGAGATGTTGTTGTTGATTTTGGATCTGGGGCTGGGCATGATGTTTTTGAAGCTGCTGAATTTGTAGGGCCAGAAGGGAGAGTGATAGGAATAGATTTCACTCCTGATATGATTAATGCCGCTTTAAAGACCACAGCAGCCAAAGGTTTCACTAATGTGGATTTCAGATTATCAGATATTGAAAATATTAGTACTTTGCCTGATAACTTTGCAAATGTCGTAATAAGCAATTGTGTTATTAACCTATCATTAGATAAAGAGGCTGTCTTCAGAGAAGCATTCAGAATCCTTAAACCTGGTGGTAGGTTAGTTGATGCTGATATAATTGCAGTTACCCCTCTCCCCTCAGAAATAACACAGAATCCTGAAGCATGGTGTGCCTGTTTAGGAGGAGCGTTAACAAAAGAGGGATATTCTGAAAAAATTGAGAAAGCTGGATTTGAGGAGATTAATATAACAATTTTTGATACATTCGATACACTAAAAAATAAATTCCATAGTGGAATTATTGAAGCTCGTAAACCCGAGTAACTAATCAAGAAAGCATTCAATCTTTTTTCTTCTTTTTCTTATATTAGATACAATTATACAAAGAATCCTTCTACGAATCAGGATTATTTGTTTAGTTTTTTGAGATAATCCTAGAAGAATCTTTGATTCAACCAAAGAAAGTAATTTTTTCATTTGATTCGGTTCATTTTCAGGGAGGCTAAAAGCAATGACATGAATAATACTGGGAAGGACTGAACAACCTTTTTCGTATCTCAAATCTTTCGATTTGGTTCTCATTAATGATTACAAAGATGATGACTGTGTTTGGTATTTGGAATAAGATTTTAATCATCGATCTCACATCTTTTTCTTCTCAAATTCTCACATTAAATGAGAATGATTACTTAGACTTCTTAGGCGGATATGGTTTGGGAGTTAGAGTATTATTTGAATATATGTCTCCTAATATTGACCCCCTTGGTCCAGAGAATGTTTTAGGGTTTTTTCCAGGTTTTTTAACTGGTACAGGTTTCCCAATGACAAGTCGTTGGATGGCAGTCAGTAAGTCTCCTCTCACGGGATTATGGAATGATTCCAATTGTGGGGGGCAATGTGGTCCAGAAATGAAGAAAACTGGTTTTGATGGATTTCTAATCAAAGGACAATCGAGGAATCCTATTTATATTACTATTTTTGACGATCAAGTCGAATTTCATGATGCTTCATCTTTATGGGGGAAAACTACTGATAAAACGCATCGAATATTGAAAAAAAGATATCCAAAAGGAAAACCATTGTATATTGGTCCTGCAGGAGAAAATCTTGTTCGCTATGCTTGTATAATAGATGACCGATTTCGGGCAGCTGGCCGAGGAGGGCTTGGTGCTGTTATGGGATCAAAGAAATTGAAGGCTATAATATTTTATGGTTCTAGAAAAGTGCCAATCGCACGACCTCAGAAATTTCGTGATCTTTCCAAGAAATATAGATTGTTCTTAAAGAAGAAACCATCTTGGATCGATCAGCAGCCGATAAAACTTCTTGGTGCATTTGTACCAATTCTAAGGCGTATTCGATTTCATTTTAAACCGTCACTCGTCGTTCGATCAGAAATGCTGATTCATATGCATAAAGCTTATGGAACTTGTGTTGCAACTCATCTTTCGACTCAGGTGGGTGACGCACCAATTAAGAACTGGGAAGGGATTGGTTTCATTGATTTTCCCCCTGAAAAAAGTAGAAAAATATCAGATGATAGTGTAATCAGTTATAGAACAAAATCTTATGGTTGTCGAAATTGCTACTTACTATGTGGAGGAGAAGCAAAAGTAAAGGATGGAAAATGGAAAGATCTGGATTTAAGCAAAGCTGAGTACGAATCTGCAGCTGCATTTGGAGGAATGTGTTTAATCGATGATATTGAGTTTATATTGAAAGTAAACTCTCTCTGTGATCGTTTAGGCTTAGATGTTATTTCAACTGGTGCAGTAATAGCTTTTATCATGGAATGTCAAGAGAAAAAAATATTCTCAAATCAAATTAATGGTTTAGATTGGGGAAAACCTGATGTTGTTTTTGATTTAGTTAGATTAATCGGATATCGTCAAGGAATTGGAGATTTCCTCGCAGATGGAGTAGCTCGCATGGCAGAAAAACTAGGTTCTTCCTCAACACCCCTCGCTATTCATGTACATAACCAAGAATTACCCATGCACGATCCGAAGTATGATCCTAGTTATGGTGTTACATATCTCACTGATGCCACCCCTGGAAGACATACTCAAAATGCGGTTCTTATAAGTCACCTCCCTGATGTAAGAGAGTATTTTAAATCAAGGAAATGGAAAACGAATGACCGTTATGATTATTATTTTCAGGGAACCGTTCAGGCTCTCGTTACTCCATATCTTCAAGTAGCAAATGCACTAGGATTCTGTTTTTTTGCCATAGTAACGGGGAATTTCCCTTCATTTCCAGATATAATTACCTCAGTTATTGGTACAAAATATTCACTAGATCATGTATTCAAAACTGGAGAACGAATTTTAACCTTACGCCATTTATTCAACCTACGAGAGGGAGCTTTTCCAAAAGATTTTAAATTACCAAATCGTGTGAAAGGAATACCTCCTCATAGTATTGGGCCATTGCAAGGAGTCACCCTTCAACCTGAGGTAATGAAGCAAGGTTATTTTTCCGCCTTAAACTGGGATATGGAAACAGGAATACCTTCAAGATCTAAGCTAGACCAGTTATCGTTAGCTAAATTGTGGGATAATCAATTAGAAAAAATTATTGAAGAATTTGATGAAAATAGGGGAATTCTTGATTTACAAGAAGCAGAAGAAAGTATTTAAATTCGACTACTCACCCCTACCAAAGAATTCTTTTGAGAGGGAGGATATTCTCATACATTTTCTGATATCATTTGTTAGTTATAGCTAGTTCACTATAGTTAACTTTATAATTCTCTACTAATTAAGAAGATCGAAAGAATAGTGACTTTCATTATTGAAATGGTGAAATTAAATGGCTGAAAAAATTATTCAGGGTGAATCTAAATTAAAGATTGGAGATAAAGCTCCAGATTTTATGCTTCCAGCGCAAGATGGGAAAAAAATTCGACTTTCAGATTATTTGGGGAAAAAAAACGTCATGTTAGCATTTTACCCACAGGATTTCACACCAGTTTGTTCTCATCAATTACCTTCTTACAGTAACCAGATTGATAAATTCGAGAAACTTAACACACAAGTGTTAGCAATTGGTGTTGCATCGATTCCTGTTCATAACGCATGGATCGAATCCCTTGGTGGCTTAAATTTTCCTCTTCTCGCCGATTGGGTTCCAGCTGGAGAAGTAAGTAAAAACTATGATGCCTTCATACCCCGTATCGGATTTGGAAAACGGGCTATTTTCATTATCGATAAAGAGGGTATAATTCGTTATATTGACATTCCTCATGAATTGAATGAAGGCCCTCCTGATGAAGGTAAGATTTTCGAAGCTTTAGAAAAACTTCAGGATTAGACCATCCTCTTTTTTCTATTTTATTTCTTTTCATGCTTTGTTGAATTCAAACTGCTCTTGCGTTTGTGATACAGCACCTTTCGAAATGAAAAGATCAGTTTCGATAGGGATTTATCAACAAAACCAAACTATAATTGTCGAGCTATTCTCGGACTGAGATCTAAACGATTCCAAAGAGCAACAGCTGAATCCATTGACTGCTGACTGATTTGTGTAGCGTCTAAAGATGTATGTATCCCATTCCTTACTATTGTTTCTCCATTAACAATGATTTTTTTGATATCTCGCCTTGAGAAAGAACCATAGACTAGATGACCATATACATTTTCTTCATGAATCGGCGTTGGTAATGCTGAAGCATCTATAATGGTGAAATCAGCTGCTTTTCCATTCTCAATGGAACCAAGCTGATCATTCAAGCCAATTGCTCGGGCAGCATTAATAGTGATCATTTGAACGACTTGCATTGGAGTTGGAAGTTGACTAGGATTTCGATGATTCAATTTATGCATAAGAAATGCAGTACGCATATTTTCGATTGCATCATAAATGAATCCATC
>JBHLKC010000165.1:0-7282 GCA_048887065.1 Candidatus Hodarchaeota archaeon | reverse complement strand
TTTCAAGAATCACTAAGCCTCATAGAATAGCTGAAGTTGAATCGTATCTTACAAGCAAAGAAATTGATAAACTAGATTTAGATAAGAGTATATCTATTTTACGAAGCTCAATAAAAGTTGTTTCTGATTACAGATCGTCAGAAATTTACCGAGAACATTTGTTAGGGGTACTTTTCAAGCGAATGTTGACAGATCTCAAGGAGGAGGCAGCACGCTGATGGAAATAAAAATAACAATAAATGGGTTTAAAAAATCCTTATTGATAGAACCCCATGAGCTCCTAATTGATGTTTTAAGACAAGAGGGGTACCTAGGTGTAAAAAGAGGATGTAATGAGGGTACATGTGGAGCTTGTACGATTATTTTGAATGGAAAAGCCGTTAAATCATGTATTTTGCTAGCAGCTCAAGCCAATAACGGGATAGTTACTACTATTGAAGGTATTGGTACTCGTCAAGAACCTCATCCCCTCCAACAAGCATTTGTTGATGAAGGAGTGGTTCAATGTGGATTTTGTATACCTGGAATGATTCTTTCTGCAAAAGCTCTTCTTGATGAAAACCAATCACCTACCAAAAAAGAAGTCAAATTAGCTTTAGATGGCAATCTATGTCGCTGTACAGGCTATTCAGGTCAAATAAAAGCGGTTCTAGACGCTGCTGAAGTCTTAAGAGGTGATCATGAATGAGTTCAAAGAGGTTTAAGGGCAAAGTTGTTGGAAAAAGCATTGCTAAGGTTGACGCGTTAAGTCTAGCAATGGGGAAGCCTTTATACACAGATGATCTATTCCTTAATGATTTAGTATATATTAAATGTTTATATAGCCCTTATGCACATGCAAGAATCTTGGATATCGACACAAATGAAGCAGAAAAACTTCCAGGCGTATTGGGCGTTTTGACATATAAAAATGCCTCTCAAGTTCTCCACACAACCGCAGGACAGGGTTACCCAGAACCTTCTGTCTATGATACTCGTATGTTCAACCAGAAAGTTAAATTTGTTGGAGATAGAGTTGCTGCAGTTGCTGCGGAATCTATTCAAGTTGCAGAGAAAGCTATTAAACTAATTAAGGTAGAATATGAGCTATTGGAGCCAATCTTTGACTGGGACAAGTCGCTTGGAAATCCAGTCACAATTCACGATGAAAGCGATGCAAAATATCTTATTCCAGTAGCTTATGATGCCAAGAGAAATCATGTAGCACATATTGATGCAGAGGTAGGGGACATTGAAAAAGGGTTTAAGGACGCAGATTTCATTATTATGCGAACAGTGCGCAATCATTACGCTCAACATTGTCCACTCGAACCTCATATTTCGATTACTTACCTAGATGAACATGATCGATTAGTTGTACGAACTGCCACCCAAGTTCCTTTTCATGCTAGAAGAATAATTGCTCAAGTACTGAACTTACCAATATCTAAGGTTCGTGTAATTAAACCACGCATCGGAGGAGGTTTTGGTACAAAACAGGAACTAGTAACTGAGCTAATTGCAGCTTCTTTCACTCTACAGTTAAAACGCCCGGTTAAATTTGAATATACACGAAAAGAAGAATTCATTTCAGCACGTACACGACATCCTATGACAGTTACACTTAAAGCTGGTGTAAAACAGGATGGTACAATTACAGCTATGGATATGAAAGTTATTAGTAACACAGGGGCTTATGGAACCCATGGTTTGACCGTGATGAGTAATACAGGTAGTAAAACCTTAGCTTTATATCACTGTGACAATATTAAGTTTAATGGAGATACGGTTTATACTAATCTTCCAGTAGCAGGTGCATATCGGGGATATGGTGGCACACAGGCCGCTTTAGCAATGGAAATCGTCATTGATGAATTAGCTAGAGCCATTGGAATGGATCAAGCTGAATTTAGGTTGCAAAATCATATTAAAGAAGGCGAAACATCACCAATCTTTAAAGCTCTAGGAGAGGGAGGAGAAGGACATGATCAAACAGTTGATTCAGTCGGCCTTTCTGAATGCATCAAGCTTGGAGCTGAAGCAATTAATTGGCGGAATAGAGAAGAATTAAAGGAAAAGAACAGTACTGAGACAAAAAAACGAGGATTCGGTCATGTTTGTCTAATGCAAGGATCTTCCATTCCTTACATAGACATGGCTGCTGCTTCTGCGAAAATGAATGATGATGGATCTTTTAATCTCTTTGTAGGAGCCACTGATTTAGGAACTGGAAGTGACACTGTATTAGCGCAAATTTTTGCTGAAGCTTTAGGATTAGTTGTAGAATCGGATGTTATTGTCTTTTCTTCGGACACAGATATTACACCATTTGATAAGGGAGCATATGCATCTAGTACAACTTATCTTACTGGTCTAGCTGTAAAGAATTTAGCAGAGAAAATTCAAAAACAACTCAAAGATTACGCAGCAAAAGTCCTTGACCTTCCCGAATCAGAACTGGAAGTTAATAATAAAAGTGTATTTCATTCAAGTGGAAAAGCAATTAACTTTGCTGATATTGGCACAAAATCATTTTATACTTTTGAACAGCGCCAAATTGGTGGACTCGCTTCAGAATTATCTAAAAAGTCCCCACCCCCCTTTGCCGCACATTTTGCAGAGATTGAGGTAGATATTGAAACTGGAAGGGTCGAAGTCTTAAGATATATAGCTGCAGTAGACTGTGGAACTCCAATTAACCCAAAACTTGTCATTGGACAAACTGAAGGGGCTCTTGTTAATGGTTTATCATATGCTTTAAGTGAACAGTATCTCTTTGACAAAAAGGGGAGAATGATGAATCCTTCTTTTGGAAACTACAAGATTATGACAACTATTGATCTACCAGAGATAGAAACAATAATAGTACCGACTTTTGAGCCCTCTGGGCCTTTTGGAGCGAAATCAGTTGCAGAGGTGAATATTAGTGGGCCAATGCCATGTCTTAGTAATGCTATATTTGACGCCATTGGCGTACGGATTACAGAACCTCCCTTCACTCCCGATAGAGTTTTAAAAGCAATTCAACAAAAGGACGACTAAGAAGAGACTTCATAATATTTGGTTCCTAGAATGCTTCCATATGAATTTTCAGTGTTTGCTCTATTGATGGGAGCTGTTACTCTCCTTGCTGTCTTTTTAACCGTATATCCCCTAATTTTTCGACCAAAATCTAGACATACCTTTTATTTTATCGCTATGATTAGCTCTACGATTTTTTGGTGCCTTGGATATACTCTAGAAATAGCAGCAAACGAAGAATCAGTGATCTTATTTTGGAATTATGTCCAATATATTGGAATTGTCACGATTGCCCCTTGTTTCCTATTTTTCGTGCTAGTATTCACAAATCGTAGTGAGCTTTCATCCAAACCTCTTTTAGGTCTCATTTTTTTCCCATCTTTTATCCATTATTTATTATTACTTTCAAATAATGCCCACAACCTCTTTTATCTTTCTGTTGGATTTGAAACTACCCCATTCATGACTTTAGACTTAGTGTATGGCCCAGCTTTCTATACAAATGTATTGTACTCGTATTCTTTAACAGCTTTTGCTATAGCTCTCTTGATTAGAGAGTATTTATCAGCCTCAAAAGAAAATATTCTATACCAGAAACAACTTTTAATAATGGTAATTGGGGCAATTTTCATTATTATTGGAAACTTAGTTCGTATCTTCAATTTAATCCCTCCTCTAGAATTTTTAGATTTGACACCGGTTTCGTTTGTAATTTGTTATATTCTATTTACATATGCTTTATTTGAAATGGGATTCCTAGATATTGTACCGATTGCACGACATGCAGTATTTGAAGAAATCCTTGATGGATTGGTTGTCCTTGACAATAATCTACGACTTGTCGATATAAACGAAGCTGCTAAAAAAGCTCTTTTACCTGAATTGGACTTCTCAAAAATGTATGGGAATCAATTCTTTTCTGTATTAAGATCAATAATTAGACGTCAATCTCATTTAGAAAAATTAGATGAAATAGAACAAGGATTGATGGATATCAAGGCTAGAAAAATATCTTATTTTTATACAGATTTTGAACTATTTTCTCCTACGAGGGCTTTACATAAAAAAGAGTATAATCTCATTGTAACACCACTTGAAAAAGGCGGTAAAGCCTTATTGGGATATGTTATTATCTTACGTGATATTTCAGATAGACAAGAAGCAGAACGTTCACTTCAACAGAAAAACCAAATGCAGGAACTTTTCTTAAAGTTACTGTCTCATGATCTTCGAAATCACCTGAATGTTCTCAAAGGATATTCAGAATTAGCAGTTGAGTCCAAATCAGAAGATCAAATAATAGAAAGCCTTCAAGCGATCAGCATCAAATCTGATGCTACTCTCAAACTAATAGACGAAGTAACAGCTTACTTACAAGTCTCTGATATGCTTAGATCCCAACTAATGGAAAAATATAATCTCATTGATGTTATTCAAAATGCTATTAAGCAGTTAAAACCAGAATTTGAATCAAAACAAATTAATTTAAGATTAAACCTACCAACAACACCAGCATATATTCTAGCAAATATAACGATTAATAGTGTCGTCCTCAATTTATTACAAAATGCAATAAAATTCTCCCCTAATGAAAAAGAAGTTTCAATTTCAATTGAATTGATGATGAATCAAAATTGGCAAGTAAATATAGCAGATCTAGGACCAGGAGTCCCTGATGAGCTTAAAGAAAAAGTTTTTGAACCATTTGCGTCATTTGGGACACAAAAAGGGACTGGGTTAGGATTAACAATTGTGCGAGAAGCTATCAGATATTTCCAAGGGAGAATTTGGGTTGAAGATAATCAACCGAATGGAGCCATCTTCAAATTCATTATCCCACGAGTTGAAGATAATTAGGATTGTTTTAGTATCATTTTGATAAGCAATTATACAACGTAACTACTCGTGGATAATTCAATCTACGAATTGCTTGCTTGTCTACTTGCTTGAATACCAAGGAATCCGATTAAAGCCCCAATGAAAGCTGTTGAGCCAAAGAATATCCCAATCATCGGATACCCAACATTAATCCAAATTAATCCACTGATAGCAGTACCAATGGCAGTTGCGCCTGCATTAAGGGCTTGATTTATAGATAAAATTGTACCCTTTGCATCTGTAATTTGAGTTAAAAGAGCAGGAACAGCTGTCATTGAAAAATCAAAGGTAGTACCTAGAATTAGCAACCAAAAAATGATAAAAGAGGGAGTGAACGAAAAATTAGACAATAATACCATGCCTACTGCTGAAAGTCCCAAACCTAAAATAGAAGAAAATTTAGTACCTATTTTGTCCGCAATTCCTGTTGCAAGTAGTGTACCAAAAAGAGTACCAAGGCCCATGAAAGCATAAATTATGCTTATTTGACTTTCCTGTAATAGAAATTTGGATTCTAACCAAACTGAAAAATAGGCAAAGATACCCTGTATCGATCCTACTGCAAATAACATTAAGGCCAATCCTGAAATTGCGCTACGATCCACTAAGACTCTTTTAAATAGACTGAATCTATCTAACGTTACAAGTTCCCCTTGTATTTCCTCATTTTTGTTAAATTTCGGGATAAAAATCATAATTAACGCAATAACTACTGCAAGTAATCCCATAAGCAAAAATGGCAAACGCCAATCCATATATTCAATTGTATAACCTACTAAAGGAACACCAAACATAAAAGTGATTGGCCAAGACAATCTTACAATACCCATAAAATACGTTCTTTTTTCATAAGTAGAGAGATCTCCCAATTCCGCAAGCAAAATTGGAAGAAAAATTGCTCTACCAGCAAGTCCTGCAAGCGCTCGTGCAATGAAAAGATGTACCCAACTCTGGGCAAATATAATTATCAAATTACTAAATGCAAATAATATCAAACCAAGGTTAATAAATCTCTGTCTTCCATATTGATCCGATAAACTACCAAAAATCGGGCTGAAAAGCGTGAAAATCGAGTAGATCGTTATGAGAAAACCCATTACCCAAATCGATACATCAAAAGTACTGCTGAAAACACTAAAATAAAGAATGATTGCCAGAAAATCGAGATCAATGACCATTCGTGCTAATAGAAGAATCCCCAAATACGAATAGCTTAACCTACCTTGTCTCATTTTCCATCCAAACACTAATCATTACTTGTTTTCATATCCAATCTAAGTCATTTTAACCAAATAAAACCACTAAAGGAATTTTTTGAGAGCGTTAAATGATATTAAGTCAGATTAAGGAAGAATCTTATTTGTTAGCCATTTTAAGTATTTTTAGAGCGCAACAAATGTCCTACAATAGCCTACTGGTTTTTTAGGAATACTTCCATACTTCTTTCTCTGAAGAAAATATCTTTTCAAAGATGAAGAGAAGGATTTTAAAATAGATATAATAAGTTTGCTTAATACTATTTTTTGTTTTCTCCTTTGAGAGAAGTTATCGCACTCTAAAGGTAATCAAATTGGTTACAAAAATCATTTTATTAGGGACTGGAACTCCTATCCCTGATCCAGAGCGTTTTGGACCTTCATTAGCTATAAAATATGATGATTCTGTTTATATTGTGGATTTCGGGCCTGGTGTGGTTAGGAGAGCAGTTGCTGCAGGAATTCAACCATCGCAAATCACCAAAGCGTTCTTAACTCATATGCATTCCGATCATACAACAGGTTATCCCGATTTAATCTTTACTCCAGCAGTGGAAGGACGTCAACAGCTGTTGGAGGTATATGGACCCAAAGGTCTAAAGTCTATGACTCAACATATTCTTGCTGCATACAATATGGATATAGAAGAAAGAAGAAAAGGTTTAGAACCCACCCCAATGGATGGTTACGAAGTTAAGGTCCAAGAGATTACTCCTGGAGTAATTTATTCAGATGAATATGTTTCAGTAGAAGCAATTTATGTTAAACATGGCTCATGGCCAGCATTTGGATTTAAATTCATTACTCCAGATAAAGAAATTGTAATTTCAGGCGATACAGCTCCAACGCGCGGATTTATCGATTTCGCGAAGAACTGTGAGATTCTAATTCATGAGGTTTATTCTGCTGATGGTTTAACGAATAGACAACCAGAATGGATCCGTTATCATTCTGCCTATCATACCTCATCTTATGAGTTAGGGGAGATCGCAACTAATATCAATCCTAAGCTGTTAATTCTATATCATCAACTCTTTATGGGGAGAGAAGAGACAGATCTTCTAAATGAAGTCTGTAATCAATATTCTGGAGAAGTAATTTCAGGTAAAGATTTAGATGTTTTTTGATTCAAATCAGTAAGATACTCC
>JBHLKC010000164.1:0-7293 GCA_048887065.1 Candidatus Hodarchaeota archaeon | reverse complement strand
GAAAGAATGCTCAAGAAAAGAATCTATCGTAAGGAGCAAGAAGTTCTTGAGTATGTAACGCAAGCTAGAGCACTTGTCCAATCAACAGTAAGAGACTAATCAGATACAATAATAGACAATCCACAAAACCAAAGAGAATTATTCAAAACAGTTGGAAAGTTCTTTTTGCCAATCGGTCTCTCCATCCAATAGAACTAACAAACCAATCGTCTCCAAAACACTAACAATACAGTCCCATTCTAACTCAGAAATCATACTAGCTGTTGTAGTATCCGCTTCTTGGAAAAGTTTTTGTGAGAGTCTTATTTTCTCGGAAGAGATTTTTGTAATTAGTTTATCAAGACAATCAGCTGATTTTAACTTATTCTGAAAATGATTACCGATCATTGCTCCAATTACTTCTATCTTTTTCTTATGTTGTCGTTCTTGTTCCTCAAATGATTCTGCTTCAGGTGTTTTAATTGGGAAAAATATCTTAGCTGTTCTCATATAGAGAGTTTGGGTGGCTATCTTCTTCTTATCGCTTGGGAAAACACGCTTACCTGCTGGGACTACTAAGTCAGCCTCCTCAAGTTTTTTAAGATAGCGATAAATTGATTTATCAGATTTTTTTTCCCCTACTTCGGCAAATGAATCTTCCAGATCTTTTACTGTCATAGAACTCTTTGTTCGAAGAAATTTTAAAACCAACATAAGATTCTTATCTTCAAAAAGCTTAATCGTATTCAAATCTGAAATTTCTTTGATTAAATCTTGTGTATAAGTAATAGCATCCTGAGGCTCGGAATCGGGCATAATTGGCACTCACTATCAAGTGTGTTTATGTATATATTATAGTATTTATAATTATTTAGCAGATATGCAACAAAATTCTTTGCATCTTCAAGATAATTATAATGCTGCTTGCGAATTTTGATTAGACTTTTGAATTCAGAACTATTAGAGGTAGATAGAGTGAATTCAAATAGGACATTATACACTCAAGATAATTATTTTATTAAAATACTGTATCCTTAAGGATTTTGACTGTATTTTCAGGAAAAAATAACAAAAAAAAGAAAGAAAGGTTATCTTAATCTTTCCTTTTTACGGAACAAGACAACTGAAACAATTAAACTAGAGAATACCATTATAGGTGTTAATCCAGGTGAACTAGCAGCCTTAGTTGTTATGGTTGTCTGAAGGTCACTGATAAGTGCATTTACAACATATACAGCCAATGTATAAGGCGTTCGCCAAGATCCAGAGGTGGCAACGATGACTATATCATGTTTGGGGACAACATAAATGAGTTGACCATTCCACCCTACAGCACAGTAGCCCTCTTTTACTCCTTCTGGATAAATCCACCATTGATATCCATAACCATCGATTCCCTCAACTATCTCTCGTGAAGTAATAGATAAACCATCGATATGATTGTGTGTTGAAGCTGCAACCCAGTCAGCTGGGATGATTTGTTGTCCATTCCAAGAACCATTGTTCAAATAGAGGTGCCCTAATTTTGCCATGTTCCGAGGGGTGAGAAACAATCCAGTTCCTCCATTCGCTCGTCCTTGTGGATCAGTCAACCAGATGACTTCCGAATCTTCAATTCCCAACGGTTCAAATAGGTACTTCATGGCAAAATCAAAAGTATTCAGACCAGTAGTTTGTTGAATAATCGCAGATAATAAGTGTGATCCTCCAGTGTTATAATTATAAACTATACCTGGATCATTTATCATTGGCTTGTCGAGGATATACTGAACTTTATCAGGACTTCGAAGCGCACGGAAATTATCAACGTTATCATCCCACTCTAACCCTGTAGTCATCGTAAGTAGGTGTTCAACAGTCATTGCTTCTTTCTGCGAGTTGACGTTGGCAAAGGTCATACTAGGAAAAAAATCCATGACTTTCTCATCTACGCTTTGGATAAAACCTTTCTCAATAGCAATTCCGATGAGGGTGGATGTAAAACTTTTGGTCACCGAAAAAACACTATGTTTCGACTCATGAGTAAATCGATAACGTAAATCACTGTAATATTCTTCGTAAACCAGTGTACCACGCCGGAATATCAGGAGACTATGAAGATCACGTTTTGAGAGATGCTCATCATCGAATAACGTTGAGTTCAGGCCTTGATCCTCAGGAGTTGAAGTTGGCCAATCTACAGCTGGATGTTTAACCTCATATAAAGGATAATCACCCCACAACTTAACTGATCGATCAATGCTACATGATGCGAGGATTGTTCCATCATGGGAAAATTCTATGTCATTCACATAATGAGTATGGCCTGTCAGAGTTTCTAGCTCCACACCACTAGAGATGTTCCATAATTTGATGGAAGACTCATGTGTTGTGCTAGGATTCAATTCCTGCCCTTCACCTGAGGCTAAAATTGAAGAATCTGTGGGGGAAAAAGCTACTGCGGTAACCTCGTGTTCCTGTCCTGGTAATGTCTGTAGAAGGGTACCACTCGCAAGATCCCAAATTTTAATTGCATAATCAGCGCCCCCTGAAGCTAACAATGAATTATCAGGAGAGAAAGCTATTGAAGAGGTTCCACCAGAGTGCCCTGAAAAGTTTCTTATTTCATTACCAGTTGAAACATTCCAAATCCTGATGGATCCAGCAGATCCTGATGCTAGCAATGAACCATTAGGGGAAAATTTAACAGTCCATACTTGATCAGTGTGTCCATTCAATGTTTGTGTTACTACTCCATCTGTTACATTTCTTATTATAATCGATTGATTTTGAGAATAAGTTAATAATGAATTCTCAACTGGCGAGAAATCTATATGGCCACCCGTATAGGTGTTATGCCAAGTTTGTAAGAGCATTCCAGTAGAAATCTCCCATAAATTGACTTTTGCATCATCCAAGCCTGCAGAGGCAAGGATTAAACCGTCTGAAGAAAAATCTATTCCAAATGAATGGAAACCATGACCCTGTAATAGGTGAGTTGTTTCACCAGTCGAAATATTCCATAACCTTACACTGCCATCCCTGCTTGATGAAGCTAAAATGGTATCATCGGGGGAAAAAGCTATTTTCCATATTGCTCCACCGTGACCAGTTAAATTGGCGAAATTCGTTGCGAAGGATGTCGGAAATTGAATTTTTAGTCGAGAATTATTCATTACATTTTCTAACGGTTCCTGATTCTCTGTCAAATCTTCAAAACTATCAATTCCACTTGAAATTAAATTACTAGCTAAAATTACAATGACTACAATCATTAAAGTGATTCCTATATTCCGATTTTTCATGATTTTCGTCAATCGTTCTACTTAATTTTAAAGCTTTTTTAATTTTTTTTATAATAAATTTTGTTAAAAATTTTATCCCATTTTTTCATTGATTTTAATGTAATTCGAAGAGAAAGTAATTTCTTCCAGTATAGACAGCATTATTGATAGAAAATCTGGTAATCCATGCTTCAATCCCTGAAGATTTCTCTAAATAAATTTTTATGAGTAGAGAGGCCTCTTTGCCTTCGTTCGTTTTTGTAATTTTGTTTTCTTACCTCATTAGTTTGTACTTTCGCGAACGGCAAAATGCATGGTAAATTCATCTAACCAGAATATAGAAATCTTAAAAAACGATTAGACATTATTCTTGGTCACTAATCTTTAGTAATTGTATAGAGAAATAATCATAGAGGGTTCCCTCTTACACATAGACAGGAACATGTAAGAAAGGGGTTTACGACATAGTGAAGGTGAGTAAATGAATATTTTGCTACTTTTGCCATTATAAGTGAATTTAAATACTTTCTCATCAGTTTGAGAAGTATCTTCACATAATTGTGAGAAGAATAAACGAATTGTTTGATGAATGGAGCGTTTGAAAATGACAATAAAATATCAGTATTGGGAACCCAACCAAGGATTAGAAGAAAAACAAGCAGAAGTGTACAATAAGAATAATCCAGATAATCAACAACCAGTTACAGCTAAAGATATTATAGACCGATACGAACGTGAGAAGATCGATCCAAAAACTGTACAATACGCGTTCGCAGAGGATGGACAACTTTTAGCATATATTCAGGCTAGAGATTATCCGAATGTGGAGGAAACACATATTGGTTATCCATGGGGAGCAGAAAACTGCCCTAAAGAGGTGCAATCCAAATTATTTGCTGATATGTTGGAATATATAAAGCAACGTAAAGAAACTATGACAATCCTAGCTAATGCACCCGCTGAAAATGAAGAAATTATTGATTTTTTCAAAGAAAAGGGATTATTTGAAAAAAGTCGTGGTTACAGATATGAGCTCAAGCTGGACGACATAAGTAGAGACAATTACACAGAACAGGAATATACGACTCGTTTAGCTACTCCTGAGGATATTCCTCTACTTGTAGATTTGGTCAAAGCTTTTGGGGATTATGCAGGTCAGTTTAATTCTGATGAAGATATTGTTACTTATTTCAAAGATCGCGTATTTAAAGATGGTCATGCTATTCTTGTTTTTAAAGACGATACACTCGTTATGGCATCAGCACCATTGATTTTCCAATTACCTAATGTTGAAGGTAAACGACTTATTTTACGCTTTCTTGCCTACTTGTCTGATAATGAATCAGCTTATAAGCCTCTACTTATTGCTATTGCAAAGGAATGTGTTTCCACTGGTTATGGAACTGATAAGCCCTTAAGTACCTTCATTAGCCCACGTAATAGCACTTTCGCTAATATTTTGGAAAAATATAATCCAACTAAAGTTGTAACATCCTTTGGTTTTGGTTTAAAGGATTAAATAGAATGCACAACAATTCTTCTTCCTCTTTTTTCATCAATATGAAAGAAGATGTGAGAATAAAATGATTTCTAGTAATGAGAGAAAATTACCGAAGAAAGCAAAGACATCTAATGGTCAGGAGTGGAGAGTATTTGATGTTTCTTGTTTTAATAAACTCCTAAAAAGCTTCACTCCTTTTCTAGGTCATTTGAGCAGGAATCAATCAATACAATATGTTCTGATGGATAATCAAGAGCCAATAACCTTTATCTTATTACAAGATTATTTTAATGATGAACTCCATGTCGGATATCCTTTATTGCTGCCAAATTTATCGATTAAGGCTCAAAATAAGTTTTTAAATGAGATTTACAATTATATTAAGAACTACAGATCAAAAAAAGAGATACGGCTTTATGTTCCAGAAGCGCATAAAGATTCAATTGATTTCTTTATAAAGAATGGACTTGTTATAAAATCTGAACTTCTAAGGCACGAATTTGATGTATTAGCTCTTAGTACCTTTTCATTTCCAGAAAAGTCATTCAAATGCCGCCTAGCTAATCGTGCGGATTTAAAATTAGTGATTGATTTAATAAAATCAGATATTCAATTTAAGGGATTATTATCAAAAATACACCACATAGGCGAATACATTGAGAGAATAGTTCTTGAACCAAGTCGTACTCTGTTGATTTTTGAACACAAAAAGCTGATTGGTGCAGCAATGCCAGTTCTCGATGAAGAGGACAACATCGTACTTGAATTTTATGCTATCAGATCAGGAAATGAAGTAGCTTGGAAGCAACTTCTTGTTAACCTAGCAAAATTATGTGTTTCCCATGGTTGGAATAAGAAGTTAACTGTTTTTATGAATTCTTTTCACCATCGTGTTTTTCCAGTAATTGTTGATGATTTACGAGTAAATAGCAGTGTTGAAGGATTTTTCTTTGGATTGAGCAATAATAACTTCAGTTGATGAAAAGTGGTAAATAAAAGCACTGAAGACATTGAAAAAATCACCACCGCTCTTAAATTTTATAGTGAGGCCTTTAAAGAATGGAATTACAGTAAATTAGTCAAGGCGTTTCACTCAGAAGCCAGTATAAGCTACGTCGAAAATAACGAACTTGTTATAAAGAAACCATATTCAATTTGGAAGGATATTTTCGATAAAAACAGGAATAAAGATCCAGGCATAAAATATGATATTCTCTTAGAGCATATAGATCATTCAAATACAGTGGCTTTCGCCCGTATGAAATGGTTAATCGAAAGTCCAGGAAAAATTGAAGATACAATCGATTATTTAATTTTGATGAAATTTGATTCAGATTGGCTTATTGTAAACAAAATGCCTTATACAGTTACTATATCAAAAGAATAGAGCAGATTAGTGCTAATTCTCAAATTAAAGTGAATAATATTGAGAGTTAAGAATTATAATGAATACAAGGAGCTTAGTGACCATACTTTAGCTGTAACATCAGATTTAGGTTTTATTGCAGGAGCGATCTCCCTAGAAAACTTCAGTGTAGTAATTGATTCTACATTATTTCCTTTCACTGCTAAACTTTTACGAAAACAAATTAATAACGTTTTCAATCTACCTGTGAGATTCCTCTTCATAACTCATTACCATGGTGATCATTATTGGGGTGCAGCTTCTTTTGATGATGTAATTACCATTGGATCAGAATTGCTTATTCAAAATATCATTGATGAAAGAGAAATTCAACCTGTTAGGTTTAAAGAGTGGAAGAATGATGATCCTGAAAAAGCACACATGATTAATGAAATAGATACTTCTCTTCTTCCTAATATTACTTTTAAATCTGAAATAGAAATTCGAGATGGAGAATATACTGTTGAACTTTACCATTGTGGCGGACACACATCTTGTTCTTCATATGCTTATTTTCCTCATGAAAAAGTATTATTTGCTGGAGACTTGATTTTTGCTAAAGAATGGCCATGGGCAGGTGATCCGACTGCTAATCCAGATAAATGGATCGAAGCCCTTCAGGAAATCATTAAACTTGATATTAGTAATGTTGTCCCTGGACACGGCCCAATTGTAGGTAAAGAGGAAGTAGAAATCCACTTGAATTTCCTAAAAAAATTGAAAGAAGAAACGATTATTGTTCTCGAGAAAGAAAAAGGAGTTAAGGCAATCGAGATCCCTCCTTTTTATAAAGATAAAACACCCGACGAATGGGTGAAGAAAGATACGCTCAAATGTTTTGTTAAATTCTATAAAGAACAGAAAAAGGAATAAATGTTAAGATAGTAGTTAATCAACTAATCAGGAGCAATGCAATTGAAAAAAGTAAAAATTACAGTAATTAAGAAATTTGGCCCTAAAGATATCTTTGGCCACGACATAATAAGACATTCCACGGGTAAAGCGATCCCTATTTGTAGCATGGAAGAAGGTAAGGAGTACATTGTAAAAGCAGAAGATCTCTATAATATGCCTGATGATTTTTGCCCCCGTGTATGGTACGATGCACATGATATGATTACTTTGTTTGCTCACGGGGGAGATTT
>JBHLKC010000163.1:4629-7335 GCA_048887065.1 Candidatus Hodarchaeota archaeon | reverse complement strand
TGTCCTTGGCCTGGAGTAATATCACCGCATGCATAAATTCGTGGGATATTTGTACGCTGTGAGTCGTCAACCTTGATTAATCCGGCCTCGGTCAATTCAATTCCAATTTTTTGAGCCAATTCATTATTCGGAATGATTCCTATAGCAACAAATAGCGCCTTCACACGAATCGAACTAGTCTCCCCAGTTTTCACATTCTTTAAAGCAAGTTTTTTAATCCCCCCTGTCTCAGACCCAATAACTTCCGTTACCACTGTATCCCAGATCATGTTAACACTTGAATTATGCAGAATTTGGTTCTGAAGTGATTCTTCTGCTCTTAAACGATCACGTCTATGAATCATGAAAACATTTTTCTGACCCATTGCTATATTTACAGCTTGATCAAGATAAAGTGCTTCGGTCACAGCAGAGTTTCCACCCCCTACCACAGCTACTTTTTTGCCTTTAAATAATGCACCGTCGCACGTAGCACAATAAGAGACACCCCTTCCCTCTAACTCTTCTTCTCCAGGAACCCCTAAATGACGATGATAGGTACCTGTTGCGAGAATGACCACTTTCGTTGTGAAATTTCCAGAGGTTGAAACGATTTCATGTGATTTCTCATGAGCAATTATATCGGTCACTTCTACAAGCTCTCGAATCTCTGTTCCGAATTTTTCTGCCTGCTTTCGAAGACGTTCAGAAAAATCAAGTCCCGTTATTTCTGAAAATCCTGGATAGTTCTCAATGATTGGTGTTTTTGCTGCAAGACCACCAACCGCCTCCTTATCTAGAACTAAGACCTTCCAACCCATTCTTGAACCATAGATGGCCGCTGCCATTCCTGCGGGTCCAGCACCTATAATAATCATGTCATAGTCAGGAGAACTATCCATAATCGCGAACACTCCTTAGACTTAAGACGTAAAGACGTGGTAAAAAACTTTTTCTGAAATTTAGCAGGATGAAAAAAATTAAGTTTCTTTTATTTAAAAATGCACTCGTACAACTAATTAGAAATGGATTCCACCATTAAATTCTACCGTACCCCGTATGGAAATTTTTAAGAGTTAATTAGGGGATCAATCGTTTAATATTATGAAATTAATTCTTAATATTTTATCTACACCTAGACTAAGAGAGACTCGATTCAAAGTTTTTTGAAGTAGTTCCGCTTGCTTAAAAAGATAAACATAAGACCATTATAATCAAGCGGAATAGAGTCACTTTTGGGTATTTGGCATCCCTAACCATAAGACTATTGAATTAAAGGGAATTTTTCAATCTTAGAATGGTTGTCACACGATGAAGATAATTAAATCCTCAACTTCGGAGATTTCTTTTCTTGTGGACCTGCTAGAGGTTTCTATTCAGGAACAGGACTTTATCCTAATTACTGACACGAGAAATACTCTTCAAGAGCAGTATCTTGCGCAAGTTGAAAAAATTATTCAGATTAAGGAAGGGGAGATTAGAGGAACAGCAGTAATTCTTGGGAAGATCGACCCTGATAATCATTCCTTGGCTCAATGTAAATTTCCAATTTCTCCCATGGGGCAAATTGAACATCCTCCAAAAGGACTAGTTTCAAAGATAATATCCTATCGAGGCAAGCATGGGATTTATCTAGGAGATGTTGTCACTTCTTCTGAAAAAACTGACCGATTTATTATTTCACCCGACTTTTTAGAACGTCATGTGCTTTGTGTTGCAAGTACTGGGGCAGGAAAATCTTATAGCGTAGGAGTGTTAATAGAAGAAATTTTGCTTAAGTTTAAATCTGCAGCAGTCTTGTTATTTGACATTCATAACGAATATTGGGGCTTAGCTCAACCAAATGATAGTCAAGAAGTTAGTCTTCTGGATCACGAAGAGTACTCACCTAAAGGTTTTCAGAATAGCATTTTGATTTTTGATAAAGATTCTTTAGGATTAGGTAACCGTTTTGATCTACCAAGGTTACGTCGTCTTCTAGATTTAACAGCAGCGCAAGAAAATTCACTTATGAACATCATTAAGACCCCAGTTTCACTAGATGAGCTTATTCCACTGATTGAGGAGTCTAATATTCATAGTGCGACTCGCGAAAATTTAGTCGCAAAGATTTATTCATTAAAAAGTATGAATCTTTTCAACAAATCACTTGATCTAGAAGCAGTAATTTGTCCAGGACAGATTTCAATTATCCGCTTAGATCAATTTGTTGATGAACGTAAAAGAACTCTGTTAGTTAATGAAATCTTGACGCAAGTATTTGATGACAAAACTAGGGGTAAATTGGAACGAGAACGTGAAATTGTCCTTGTTATTGAGGAAGCACATCGTTTCGCTTCTACAAGTGGAATTCTAGCTCGGATTGCTAGGGAAGGACGAAAATTCGGAATTTATGTAATCTTAATCTCACAAAGGCCAGGTGACTTACCCGATAATATTATTGCAAATATGAATACACTGATTGCTCTCAGAATAAGATCTGATAAAGATCTAACTAAAATTCGTTTAATGGAAGGAATAAGTACCGATACCGTATCAATATTACCTCATCTTGCTCGAGGTGAAGCCTTAATTGTGGGATTACAAGGAGGAACTCGTCGGCCAATAAAGATACGTGTTCGTCCCCGTTTATCAAAACACATTGATCCGCAGGAAGATCAAATGCCTGAGAACATTCCAAGATACAGAGAATTATTAAAGCATAAGGATCAAGATCGAAAAGAAATA
>JBHLKC010000163.1:0-4529 GCA_048887065.1 Candidatus Hodarchaeota archaeon | reverse complement strand
TTATTCTTGATAGAACTCCAAAATATCTAAATCGTTTCAAACAGCGAATAAGAGAGTTTGTATATGCATTTGAAACTGGATTTCACACTCAACTTGAGGAGTTTATGGGAGTCCTTGATCATTTTACGACTGCTACTCGCCTTTTAGACCATTATTTGGGTCTTTCTATGTCAAGTCCTCTACAAATTAACAATTCTTATACAGGTGAAATAACTCATCCAATCATATATGAAATTATTCACAATCAAATGGATCAACTGGCTAGTTTTGAAGGATTATTCGTAGAGGAAATAGTAAATCAATGTTTACTTGATTCAGATTACAGTTATCGGGAAATTATGGCAACTCTCATCAAATTCTTTAAGGAAGGAATTCTTATTCCGCAAAATCCGTCTCGAAAAATGCCATCGTTCATTGCTCAACCATTACTTACGTCTCTGGAAGAAGTACAACCTCAAGCTCAGGAAGTTACAGAATTAATTCAATCAGAAGAAATTCCTTATGGAGAGGATTTAATTAATAAAACTAAGGAGGGTACACTAGAAGTCGTCGGTCCTGAACTTGAGAAAGAAGACATCACTTGGTTTAATGAAATATTAGCTGAAATACAGTCTAATTCTCTCCCTGATTCTCTAAAAGAGGATATATTAAAACGAGATTTGATCTTTGAGTCTAATTTAAGAATCAAAGCTAAAACAATTCGAATAGAAACTTATAAAGAGTCAGAAATAAAACTTTGGGCAAATTTAATGACTAAACATGGGTATGTAATGGAAAAAAAGATTAAGAATCCTCTTAATGGTATGAAGATAATTTTACATTCTGACACTATCAAAATCGCTAGTTCGATTGCACTACTAAAGAATGGAGACTATATTGTCATCTTTGGTGAAGTTTCTTAACACACTTCGAATGAAGTTGAATAATAACTTGCCTAAAGTCATATGAACGATTATTTTACTGAGAATGGGTTTTTAGTCAGAAACTTTCAAAGTGCAATTAACTCATAATTGAGCCACTTTTAACTTGAAAACACTTCATCAATAATTGCTTCATCACCAGCAAAAATATCAAGATCTCCTAACCACATAGGGAGAGTCTTCGCGTGCCGTTTTTCAAATCCAACAAGAAATTCACCTAGCTTTCGTCGGAGCTCTGTAGATGTACTATCAGCGAAAATCGCAGCGAAAACCCACTTAGCATATTCAATTGTTAAAACTACGTCTCCATGGTCAATTGTTTTCAGTAATTGTTCGCTACGTACAGCCTCTTTTGCAAAAGAGGTAATTGCAGAAAACAAACCAGCTACCAACGCTGGTTCAACTTGAGATTCTTCTGCAAATGTATGTGATAAAACTGCACGACCATCTAACATCATAACGTGCATTGAATCGATTGTTACTTCTTCAAAAGAAAATGAGAATTCTTTATGAAGCATTGTGATGATTTGATTGAATGGAACTTCGATATCGAATGTTAACTCATCTAAAATTTTGTAAATCTCCCTACTAGTTAAGCCACTTGCCTCTTGTAATCTGTTCAATGATACCATTTTCCCAGTAATTTCATCACGTAATTTCGATCCATTTTCGATTTTTAACCACCTTTCATCTAGCGTCTGCTCCAATACTGCATCTGTACTAGGTGTTGCGCCAATTAAGATTATGTCTGATTTTTTCTTCAATTCAATCGATGTAGGGAGTCCACTCATTTCTGAATAGATTGATTTAAATTGCGTTTTTCCTTCCCCCTTCTGTATTTCAACATGGAATTTCCGTTTTACTAAGAAGAGTATAGCACCATAAATCATTATTATACCAAAAGGGTGGAGAAAATTATAAGGAACAGCTAAGACTCCTAGGAATTCTCCTCCAGCACCTTTCCAGATAACGGGGATCTGACGTAATTCTGGAATAATAAATTGTATGTTACCAAAAGTCCCTTCCTTCCAGATGGATGTTAACCAAATGGTCGTACTAATATTGGCTACAGTTGAAGCCACAGTAAGAAATGGGACGCCATGTGCAATAGAAACATCATTAATGATAGGTGGCCACGCATCCTGAAAAAAGAGAGTGTACCATTGAGAATTATACCATTCAAAGATAAGAATACTAACTGCAGAAATCGTTAAGTATGTAATTATCGTAGTACCAATAATACTCCAATTCCATCGTCGAATAAATAAGATTAATGCAGCACAAATTAGAAAGCTAAAGTAATTATGAGTGAATCCTAAAAAAGTAAAATAGTGTACAGAATTGATGTTTCCAAAGATACTTACCGAAACGCGATAAGCTAGAAAACCAACAGACAATAAAAAACCCACGATAACTCCAGTAATAACTGTCTTCACGACATTGACAATACTCACCCGTTTTAAGGCCAATCTTAAATTTTTAAACGTTTCAATTAACTTAATTAACAGATAAATTGAAAATGGTTCAAAAATATCCAAGAATAGCACAAAAAAAACTGAAACCATGATGATGTACACTACAAAAAATGATATCACGAAGATCTGTCCAGGATATTGAACTAAGAAGAGGATAACAGCTAGACCTGACATAAATGCGCCAACTGTAGATAAACTTTGAACCATTGCACTATAAAGTTGTGTTCCTAGAAATTTACCTTTTCGTGATAATTGGCCTGCTTTTATGAGGTATACACAGAATACTAATGAAGCAATATAAGCAAAATAAATTTCCAAGAACCAACCCATTGAAGTTCCTTGTAATAAGCTGGGATTCTCCTCCTCTCCAAGAACATTCAGGATTGTCATAAGCAAAAAAAGCGTAATGGGGAGAATGGCAATAAGTACTTTCAACAGTTCTCTTTCATTACCCCAATTCTTTTCTTTTACGCGTTTTCTAATTTCCTGAAAGGGAGAAATATCCATTTCAAATTGGATTTCTTGTAACCGTTGAATAACTCCACGAATCTCATCCTTCTGTCCCATTAAATTAGAATTTTCCTGCTCTAACTCCTTAATTTGTTGGTCAATTGAAGAAATATCATCTATACCTGTTTTCCGTTTTTCCTGTAGATTTCGAATTTCATTCTTGTTATTGTTAATTAATTGCTTAAGAGGTTTTAGTTCAGATCTTTTTTCACTCCATGTCTGATATGAGATAATTATTATTGACATTATTGGTGAAATACCAAAGACAAAGGGTAAGATGACAATAGGATAATAGAGAAAGTTTGTAATGGAATTTAAAGTATGTTGAAACAAATATTCACCTAACAAAGGTATAGGAAGAAAGTGGGTCCAAGAAATAACTCCCTCCCTAACGACAGCTGCAGAATCCCATTCTGTTGACCATTGATCAGTACCAGGAACCTGATAATACTCACGAGTCATATATTGGTTAGGATTCGGGGTAAAAGCGTTAAGTATACTAGCGAAGATAAAATATGCGATATAAAAAACTACAAATCCGATGTAACCACGATTAAAAATAATTGCAATAATATTCTCGTCCTTTCGGCGAGTATAAAGGTAGGGAAAGAATAAAACGATTAACGGGAAAAAAGTAAGAAGAATCGATGTTAAAAGGTTAGTTGGGTTCGCTAATGCATCTACATATGCCATTGATTTCCATCCTGTTTTGTCAATTCTAATCCAAATTTTTTTCTATTAAAAACTGAATTATATCTCTTCCCTTTTATATTTATCATTTAAAATCATCAATTTTGAAAGGCCTGAAAAATAATACTATAAGCTAGGCACCCATACGAAAGTTCTGTATTTGGCCTTAGAAATTAATTTTCAAGAAAAATAGCAAGAAAAACAAAAGATAGGCAAGATTTAAGTTAGTTCTTCGTAAAAAAAAATCTAAAAAAAAAGAAGAAAGGAATAAGACGATATTTATCGTCTTTTTCGATACAAGGCATAAAGAGCTGGGATTGCTAGGAATATGGTTAGAAATTCGAATCCTGGGACATCACCAGTTTGTGTATCTGTATCTCCATCATCAACAGCAGCTACTGCTGCAACTGCAGAGTATGCAGGATCGTGATAGATTTCGCCTCCTAGCCACTCTGGAAACTCAACTAGAGTAAGGTAAAGAAATCTATTAACTACTATCGTTCCTGACCCAGGATACAAGATTTCTGGAGCTATCTTCGTAGCAACGAATTTAGTAAAACCAAAAGCGAGGCCAATCTCTATGGCAAAGTATTCTATTGCTACATCTGTAATTCCCCAGGCAGGTGTTGGAATGAACATTTGAACATAGACATCGCGTTTTGTGGTGGGATCAATGTTATATGGTGGAAAATTCAATTCTCTAAGGTAATAATAATCCTTCTCTTTGAAAGAAGTCCAAAAAAAGACATTTCCATCTTTTTTAAGTTCAATCGGACTACCAGTGTCTTGTACATGTGTAGTAAATGTCTGTTCAACGACTTTAACATCATACCAGTTTGTAGCAGTCAATACAGTCAGACCAAAATCGTTCTTTATTTTCATCCGCATTTTGGCGTCATCTCCTACGAAAAAAGCCATTGGAGGAAGAGTAACT
>JBHLKC010000162.1:0-7412 GCA_048887065.1 Candidatus Hodarchaeota archaeon | reverse complement strand
AACTTAAACCGCTGAAATTCTGATTGAATCCCTCCTGTAATAACAGCATCTGCATCAGATTCAATAAAGATTTCCTTCAAAGCGTTTATCTCATCTTCAATATTGCGACTCTCAATTTGAATTAAATAATGAGGAAGTCCGAGCATTTGTGCGATTAGGACTACATGGTCACAGTTAGGTACATGAAAAAGATAACTTTCAGGGTAAGATTTGACTGTAAGGATAGAAACTACATTAAATTGATGTAAAGCAAGCCATAGAGAAAAAACAGAGTCTTTTCCACCAGAAACAAGACAAATTGCTTTCATAGCTTACATCTCTTTGCAGATGAAAATTTTTTGGAAATTTATATCTTACCTTTGCTTATATGTCTCTTCAATCACGAATTGTATCTTTAACAATGATAATAATGTTTGATTTTCAATTGATCCACCTTTAAGGCTTTTAGAATGAATAAAGGAGATTAGATCGTGGCATATATTCCTGTAAAAGTGCTAGAACAGAAATTACTTAATTTTTTACAAGAAGACATAGAATATGGCGATATCACGAGTGATTTAATACCTAATATTCAAGTACAAGCTACTATTGTCGCAAAACAAGAGGGAATCCTTTGTGGAATTACTTTTGTAAAGATTCTTCTAGAATCATTGGGTATTACAGTTTTAAACTACTTTAAGGATGGGCAGACGATCAAGCCAGGAGATATTATTCTACAATTAAAAGGATCGAGCCGTGAGATTCTTGTTTCAGAACGTACAGTTCTCAATCTTTTAATGCGTCTCTCAGGGATAGCAACACAGACACAAAAGTTTGGAAATAAGGTTAAAAATGCAAAACAGAATATAGTTATCGCGTCTACACGAAAAACAACACCTGGTTTTCGATATTTCGAGAAATATGCCGTCAAAATCGGGGGAGGGGACACTCACCGATTTAGCTTATCAGATACAGTCTTAATTAAAGAGAATCATCTTAGTTTATTAGGAAAAAAGCCTATTAGATCGATTTTGCTTCAATCCCAAACAAGCTCTTCTTTTACAAAGAAGATTGATATTGAGGTAGAAAATCTCATAGAATTTAAAGAAGCCTTAAAACTATCACCTGATATAATTATGCTTGATAACTTTTCCTCAAGTGACATTCGAGCAGCAATTGAAATTATGCAAAAGAGAACCAATCACATTCGTCCATTAATTGAAGTTAGTGGAGGAATATCAGAGCAAAATATAGAAAAATTTCTCATCCCTGGAGTAGATATCATTTCTATTGGTTCATTGACACATTCTGTTTTAGCAATAGATTTCTCGTTAAAAATTAATGGAATAGTACCATTTAACAGTAGTGGAGAGTCTAATAATGATGATTAAACTATTACGTGGATTATTTATAGCATTTTTATCGGCCGTAATTATTACTTTTGTTATCTTCATATTTAGTCCATTTCTTCCTTTAGATATCTTCCAAGGAATATTTGGCCTTATTTTTTTTATTATTGTAATAGGGATATCCTATTCAGTATATATGATACTTCCAGCTGAATCTTCAGAAATTATTATCTCTCCTCCTAAACCTGAGAATTTTCAAGATGTAGAAGAAACACATTAGAAGATGAGGGACATTTTTGAAATTAATTCAAGGATTTTATTCCCAAAAATCAGAAGTTAATACTTCTTTAGTCGCTTTAAATGCTTGTATTTATGGTCATTCTAAGATTGGAAAAGATTCCATTATAGACTCTTTTGTAATAATAGGTTATCCCATCCGTCCTAAAACACAGAATCTAACTTCAAAAGGAGAGAAACAGGCTTCACTTGAAAAAATGTTAGATGAAATATCAACGGGATCAGTAATCGGAAAAAAAAACCATATCCGACCTTACACTATTATTTATGAATCTTCTATACTAAAAGATGGTGTTGAGACTGGCACAAATGTTGTGATTAGAGAGAAATGCTCCATTGGTCAAGGAAGTATTATTGGAAGTGGAACAGTACTTGATAGTGGAGTAATAATTGGAAAAAATGCTCGAATTCAATCAAATAACTTCATTCCTCCAAAAATAAGCTTAGGAGACAATATTTTCCTTGGTCCTGGCGTTCAATTTTCAAATGATAAATATCCTTTTAGTAGCAGATTAGTCTCAACAGTTGTAGAGAATGGCGTTATAATTGGTATGGGTGCTATCATATTGCCAGGGATAACTATTGGTGAAAAAGCAGTCATTGCAGCGGGTTCTATTGTCGCAAAGGATGTTCCTCAAACAGATGTAATAATGGGGTCACCTGCAAAACGTATTATGTCGCGAGATGAGTATGATCAGAAACAAAAGAATTATGAAGTCTTAAAATGAAATTAAGTATTGATTAACTTTTTATTTGGTATTAGAATATCACTAGAGGATAATATTATAATAGAGAGCAGCTGCACGGAGACGATTTGCATTTAGGGCATAAATTAGGATATTTTTTCCATGCTACTTCTTCTAAGTCAATACCAAGAAGATTACATACAGAACAAAACCACGCAAAAACATCAGCGACTTCCTCTTGAATAGCCTCTGCATCATTTTCCAGATATGCTTCTAATAGTTCTCCAATTTCGGTCTGTAACCACAATAAACTCTTTTCAACGCCCCTCAAGCGATCACGCTCTCCATATAAAATCGTCATCAATTTTTGGAATTCATGGATCGTGTGTTCTGTCATTTACTGTCCCCTTTCATGAAAACTGAACTTTTGAATGATCTCCAACATTCAAATCATATAATCGACCTACCAATCGGACTTTATCACCAATTAATGAATCAGTAATCCCTGCATTTTCTATATGAGAACGAATTCCGATAATTGAATTTGAAATAATGGATCGATCTATAATAGTTCCTCGATTCACACTTACATAGGGACCTATTACAGAATTAGCAATGTGGCAATCGGATTGAATTACTACAGGTTCAATAATTATACTATTATTGAGGTTACTCTTAATCGAGGACATCTGATTCTGACTTAAGACATACTTATGAGCAGCTAATAGAGCTTTTTTTCTCCCACAATCAAACCATCGGCCAGAGTCAAGGGTTCCAAGAGTAATTCCTTTATTTACCATTATTTGAAGAGCATCAGTTAGTTGAAATTCCCCTCCAGATCCAAATTTTTTCGTTGTTATAATCTCTTCTAAAGCACTTCTTAATAATTTGGAATCACGTATCATGTAAATTCCTGTTATGGCCTTCGAAGATGTTGGTTTTTTTGGTTTTTCTTCTAAATGTTTTACAGTATGAGAATCCTTATGGGTAACAACGACACCGTATGCCTGGGGATTTGGTACCGATTTAATAGTAATTGCTCCTATCCAATCAGGAAAGTTTGAAAAATCCTCCAGCATTTGGGCAAATGACTTCTCATATAGACAGTCACCTAGAACTATCAAAACTGGTTCACCATCAAGATAATCTGCTGCGGAATAGATCGCATGGCCTAAACCAAGCCGATTTTTTTGCTCGATAAAGGTAAGTTTACAGGTTTCGCCATAATTAGATTTTACAAAATCAGTCAACTTATCCCCTTCATACCCCACAATAATAACAATGTCAGAAATGTTCGCATTAACAACATTATCTAAGATGTGTGAGATTAAGGGTTTATTTCCTAATGTCAATAGTGCTTTGGGTTTTGTATGAGTGTGTGGTCGAAGTCTGGTTCCTTGACCTGCAGCTGGGATAATACATCGCATAGTCATTACTCCATAGAATCGAAATAATGTATCTCTCTTCTAATTATTGTGGATTGCGCTTAGTAATATGTTTTTTTAATTCATATTTATTTTGTTAGTATGCAAAGGAAAGAAGCATCCAAGTGATTAAACAATGTTTCGATTAGAGATTGTCGCCATTACTATACTAGCTTTGTTTGTATCAGCTATAATTACCCGTATTGTTACACCATGGGTAATAAAAGCATCCATGGATAGAGGAATAACCACTGTAGACTCTCATAAGAAAGGATCACCTGTTATCGCTGAGCCAGGAGGATTAGCGCCATTACTTGGATTTATTTTCACTGTTCTAATTACTGTATTCGTTTTAGAATATTTTTCAGAAATATTTTCAGAATTCTTTTCGCCTAATCAAGAAATCTTAGAACCATTACTTGCAGGGCTTCTGAGTGTTGTTATTGCTGGATTAATTGGATTTTTAGATGATGTTTTCAAAATTCGTTGGAGAGATAAGATTTTACTAGGATTCTTGCCCGCAATTCCGTTGATGGCTTTAGAAGTTGGTAAAAGTACTATTAATATCTGGATAATAGGATCTATTGATTTAAAAAGTTTAATCAGCCTTCCTTATATAGGAGATATCAATCTCTACAGTCTAGTGGTAATTCCTTTAGCAGTAAACTTTGCTTTTAACTCCTTTAATATGCTAGCAGGTTTTAATGGCTTGGAAGCTGGAAATGGTACGATTTCACTTTTTATAATCCTCTTTTTATCTCTCATTGTAGATCTTCCTATTATAGCCATTTTTGTTTCTTCCTTATTGGGAGGGTTTCTTGTATTATTAAAATACAATTGGTATCCTGCTAAAACTTTAATTGGAGACATTGGAACCTTAACTTTAGGAACTGGCATCATTGTAGCCCTGATCATTGGTAATATGGACAGATTAGCAGTAGGCCTCTTCGGGTTGCATTTCCTTAACTTTGTACTATTTTTCCTATACATTGCTACACATCAAAAAGAAAAAATTGGGGCTATTGATGATGATGGCAATATTATTGCACCTTGTCCTTATACAGTTTACTGGATTATACCTTATTTCTTCAAAAATATTGGAGAAAGAAAAAACGTGTTAATCCTTCTCTTAATTCACACTATAATTTCTATCTGTGTTCTAGTAGCTTCTTTACCAAGTTATTTACCTAGTTAGATTTGAGGAGTTCATCTGTGTGTCAACATCGCCTCAAGATCAACTTGATAAGGCACTAAATGATCTGGCTCAAACCCTTATTAGTGATCCAGATTTAAGCAGAACCCAAATTGAGACAATCAAACGAAATATTGCTAGAAAATATCAACTAAAGCGATTTGTACGAAATTCAGAGATACTTAATTTTATCCTCACCTCTGATCAATTTACTGAATATGATAAGGATTATTTAACACAAATTTTACAGATTCGTCGAGTGAGAACGTTAAGTGGCATTGCTGTAGTAGCAGTGATGACAAAACCTTCAAAATGCCCTGGGAATTGTATTTACTGCCCAGATGTTGCTGATGCACCAAAATCATATACTGGAAAAGAACCAGCTGCCATGCGTGGAGCCCAAAACGCTTTCATTCCTAAAAAACAAGTCCAAGCTCGCCTTAACCAGTTAGAAAGTATAGGTCACCCACTTGATAAGATCCATCTTGTAATTATGGGAGGAACTTTTCTCGCTACTCCTTCAAATTATCAAGAGTATTTTGTGAAAGAATGTCTTGATGGAATTACAGAAAAATCTTCCACTGATCTTAAAACTGCTCAAAAACATGCTGAGACAGGGTCACGTCGAAATATAGGTATAACAATTGAAACTAGACCTGATTACTGTACCCCAGACCATGTTAGTAGAATCCTTTCGCTAGGAGGGACGTTTGTCGAAATTGGAATACAAACATTATCATTGGATGTACTAAATTACGTACAAAGACATCATAATCTTATTGATGTTAATGAGGCAATCAGATCCGCACGAGATGGAGGATTAAAAGTAACAGTCCATATGATGCCTAATCTGTTCCAAAGTGCTGAAGAAGATATATCTATGTTTAAAAAGCTTTATACAGATCCAAGATATATTCCTGACGCTATTAAAATTTACCCAACGCTAGTTCTCCCGAATACGCCTTTATTTGACTTATGGAAAACTGGAGTTTACGTACCATATAACACGGAAGACGTTGTAAAGGTGGTAGCCTCAATCAAAGCCATTACGCCTCCATTTATCCGTATTCAACGAATTCAGCGCGATATTCCTGCTTATCTAATAATAGATGGAGTACGTTCAGGTAATTTAAGGGAACAAGCTCGGAAGATCTTAATAGAACGTAGAGAGAGATGTTCCTGCATTCGTTGTCGGGAAGTTGGTCATCAGACAAATCTAGGATTCACTTCTTGGATTGAAAAAGATAAAAATTACACTACTATAGAATACTCTGCTTCTGATGGTTTAGAACACTTTATTTCTTATGAGACAGATGATAAAGAAACCCTTTTCGGATTCTTACGTCTTCGAGAACCATCTTCATATGCATTTCGCCCTGAAACACTCGATCCAGCAGCAACAATCATCCGAGAACTCCATGTTTACGGAAAACTCGTGGGAATTGGTAAAATTCCTAAAGAACTTGAATGGCAGCACCGAGGAATTGGCCAGAAATTAATTTCCATTGCAGAAGAAGTCTCTATCGAAAGAGGATTCAAAAAGATCATTGTTACATCTGGTTTAGGAGTCCGTGATTACTACCAAAAGCTTGGATTTGAACGAGATGGGCTTTATATGGGAAAAAGACTGTAAACTCCCTCACGCGATTAACTGATCTGAAGAAAATTATTCTAATTTTAGTAACATATCCCATTCATACTGAAGATCTTTCCTTAGGACTTCGATTTGTGAAGGTGTCATTTTTTTGAATCTTCCTTGTTTCTTTAAGTACTCCTCGACAGGTAATCGCTTATCTGGATCCCGATATTTTGCCCCACGACGACTAAATGTGAGCTTTGCATTTTCTATCTCATATAGTGGGAAGTATCCTGTTTGCACAGCTAATTTGCCAAGATCTGGTGTAATAGCGGGTTCTGAGTCCCATCCTGTGGGACAAGGGGCATCTATTAGAATAAACCTATAACCTTCCATATTTCCAGCTTTTTTAGCTTTAGTATGCAGGTCTCTAGGATAACCAATTGATGCTGTAGCAATATAGGGCACATCATGAGCAGCCATAATGCGAGTGACGCTTTTTCTTTTCTCACGTTTTCCTGTGGGAGTAGTAGTAGTAACTGCACCTCGTGGGGTGGCACCACTGCGTTGAGCACCTGTATTACTATAAAAACCATTATCGTAGCAAAAGTGGAGAATGTTCTCATTCCTTTCTGCTGCTCCAGACCAGGTAGCAACACCTATATCATAGGTTCCTCCATCTCCAGACCAAACGACAGTTGTTACTTTTTCTCCTCTCATTTTTTTGGCTCTTGAAATGCCAGAAGCTGCGGCCGCGTGAGCTGCAAATGCAATATTCAAAGTGGGGACATTATAGGTAACGTGAGGATGAAGACTTTGGATAACAGAGGCACAACATGCAGGAATCACAACAATAGGGCGTTCTAAAGCTGAAATAGCATTACGATATGCAATAGAAAGGCCACACCC
>JBHLKC010000161.1:0-7446 GCA_048887065.1 Candidatus Hodarchaeota archaeon | reverse complement strand
TTCAAAAGTATGTAGTCTCTTTAATACTCGGTGCACACCCCGAAACATTTCCTTAGAATCACCAACCCAAATTTCTAGTGGTAAAATTGAGGGGTCTCTATATTCGGAGAATATATCTTGTAATGCTTGTAATATCCGTTCTGTCGCTTCCACTTTGTTTGGATCTATCAAAATTGCCAATTTTGAAATTTTATTACATCTCCAGTTAATCAGCTCGTCAGAAACGAATGTATGAATCAATGATTGAGTTAGGATACAAGGATATTATCATTGAGGTGTGATTATGCGTGACAATGGGCGTAATAATCTCCATAAAAAGGTCTTTGTATAAATTGATTCTCTCTATTAATGGCAATAAAAGGAGGATACAAATACATTGACATCATTAAATGAACAGAACTCTAAAAATTTAGATTTTCATGTTCATACAACTTTCTCTGATGGTTATTTCAGTCCTCAAGATGTGATAAAAGCTGCAATTGAAAAAAAAGTAGATGATATCTGCATCACCGACCATTACTCAACACTAAAACCAGCACTCGAGCCTTTTGATCTTGAGGAGTATTATACATCACTCAATGACTTAAAGATAAATCAATCATCCGAATTAGATATTTTCATTGGATTAGAAGTAGACGTTTTTTCTGCAGATGACTTCCTAAACCTTTCTGAATTTCCATGGGATTTAATTTTATTTGAATACGTCTTTTCAGTTCCATCATGGGAGAAAATTTTTACTCAAATAATTGATTTCAAAAAGCAATTTCCTGATTATAATATTGGCCTTGCCCACACGAGATTTGCTCGAGTATCCGATTCTAAGTTTAATTATGTTACTGATAAAATTCTCGAATATGAGATTATTATTGAATTAAATACTCACTATCAAAATTATCTTGATAGGTGGTTTGCATATTTAGATGATGCGTTTATGTACTCCCTAGGGTCGGATGCGCATAATTTATATCAAATCGGGAATATTGAACCAGCTTTATACTTTTTAAAGAGCAAAAACATTCCCTTAGATCGAATTTTAACCTTATGAAGTCTTTGATTAAAGAGCTGCTCACTTAAAATGCCGTTCCTAGAGAGAATTCTGCGGAAAAACCCATTTGGAAAGCAAGATACTTTTGAATTCGATTTGAATGATGTTCTATCTGATTTTTCAGACCAGATACAAGGAAACATTCGGTTTATCCATTCTTTAGCTCTTCTTCCTAAACCAAAAATTGCTTTTCATAAGTCTGATGCCGATGGTATTATATCTGCTGTTATTCTAAAGGTTTTAGGAGGGAAATTTAAAAATGCAATCTTTATTCCTCTCGGATATCAGGAGATTCGCAATCCAAAGTTTGGTTACTTTCTCAAAAAAATCAATTGGATTGCAATAGTAGATCTTCCGCCATTTAATGAAAATAAAATCTCTCTATATGCTGATCACCACGTTACAAATAAAAAAATGCACAAAGAAGCATCATTAATTCTCTTTGATGAAAATTCACCAAGTACAGCTTTGTTGCTAACAAATTATTATAGTAAAAAAATACCAAACTATCTACACTTACTTGCGGGTTTGACCAGTATTACAGATACTGCAAATTATTCTACTGAACCTCCCATAAAAACACCATCTAGTTTTCCTCGTGCAAAAGAAGACCAAGCGTGGCTATTGGATGACCTTTGTCGGACTCCAGAATCAGCTGAGGATTCTTTAAAGCTAGTTCACGATCTATCAAGAGAAGAAATTGGTATTTTTGAGAATATTATGTATAGACAACGCATCTCAAAAATACGTACTTTTCGTAAGAAATCCATGGAATTAGGAGAATCCTTCGATATTGAAGATGTTATACTCATAGTTCGTGGTAAAGAGAAGATAATGACATCAGCATTAGTTCACAAATTATTTGCTCGTGGTGCAAAGATTACATGTATATTATTCCCAGGAAAGCAATTTACAGGTATATCCCTAAGAGTAAATCCTCAAATCCCTGATTCAGAGCTTGAGACGTATCGTGTTGATTTTTTAGCAACTAATTTATCTGGAGGAGGTCATCCTAGAGCAGCAGGAGGCCGAGGTTTTTCATTTAAAAGAACATTAAATGACCTTGTTACGTGGGCTCAAGAAAATCAATTTACATATCAGATATATGATCTTCGCAAAAATCTAAACAACTATGTACAAACAAACGATATTTAATTAATTTTTGAAGTGTTTACACGGATTGAATGGAAAAATGACTGATGAAGCTCAATATTTATCTGACAAGGAATATCGTACTATTTTCCAGACATTTTGCTCTTTTCGGAAAATAATTACCTCGCTATTGATAGATTTCGGTCTATTAAAAAGTCATAAAATTCTCGATTTGGCTGCTGGACATGGATTTATGTCTTTCACTATCCGAGAATTTGGATACAAAAATGAGATATATCCTATAGGATTAACAAATGATTTACACTCGTTTAAACAAGTAATTAACAGAATTTACCCTTCATCAATGAATATTCAGTATCTCGTTATGGATACAACCAAACTTGGATTTGAAAATGATTCTATTGATTTTATTGTTAATTTTTTAGGATTAGAAGATATTAATATGACACGGGGATACACAGGTGTATGTCAGTCGCTATCTGAAGCTTGTCGTGTTTTACGGAAGGGAGGAATCCTTGAAATTGCAATTCTCCAACGAGGTTCAGAACCTTCGGACGATTTAAATTGGAGACTTTGGGAATCGATAGGATTGAACGCTATCTTTCATCCCCCTGAGTCCTATATTCAAAATATAGAGGAAAAAGGCCTAAAAATACAAAAAAAGGTTTTACTCAAAAGTTCTAGAAAGATGACAGCTAAACAGGCAAGAGAAGAAATCTTATTTGCCTGTGAAAAAGCACCACAAATCTTCAAAGAATTCAATGTCCAAGTAAGAGCTTTTGATGATGTGTGGGCGGAGTTTGGTTCAGAGATAGGACAGTATGGGCTAGGATTCTATCCAAACATACTTGTGTTGATTTTTAAGAAAATATAAGGAAAAATACAGATTAGTTTGATGTTAGTACAAGAGAAGAAAATTAAAAATTAACCTCATCGAATCAGTTTGAATTTTCGAAAAAATACATAAATTTTCTACCTAAAATTTGAAAATTTTAATTACACCAGTATAATTTTCTTCCTAGAGTTAAATAGCTTCGGATACTGGAATCCATCAGTATATAACTATCGATGGACTTCCTCCTAAATGGAAGGATAATGACGGAGAAAAAAGACAATATTAGAAATAATATAAATAGAAAAACAATTCTTTTTGGAGGATTATTCACGACTATTTTGATCCTTGCTGGTGTTTCCATTGGATACTTCTTTTTCGCATTCGATTCGGTTGGGTATAACGAATATGCCCTCAATCAAAACGGTATCACACAACAAATCGAGAATAAAGTGTATGAGAAGGGACTTTATCACATAGGGATCTTTAATCATTTTATTAAGTTTCCAAAAGCGGTTCAAACAATAGAGTTTTTCGACTCACTCGGTAATCCTGGAGCTACAAGAGGCCCATTAAATTCCCGTACAAGAGACGGATTATTAATTCATATCCAACTTGCTTTTCAATATAAATTGCGTAAGGGGGAAATATTGGATCTCTATGGGACTTTTGCTAAGGATTATGAAGATAGGTATATTGGTCAAGCCCGAACAACTCTTCGTGACGTAGCCAGCTTTTACAACGCAATTGAGTTTTTTAATAATCGTACAATCATTGGCAATCATATGAAGGATCTTTTAGCAGAAGATCTAGATATTATGTTCTGTGACGTTGTATTTTTCCAGTTACGAGAAATTGATTTACCAGATGAATTTGAAGAAGCATTAAAACAGGTACAAATTGCCCAACAACAATATCAAATAGCTTTGTATGAACAACAAGCCGCTATAGTAAAAGCAGAAACAGCAATCATTGAAGCTCAAGCTCAAGCCAACATAACACTAATTACTGCTGATGCAAATGCTGAAGCTTACATCATTAATATGGAAGCTCAAGCTGAGGCATTAAATATTACTCTCACAGCAGAAAGAATAGCTTATTATGCAATGGGGCAACAATTGAATTTGACATCTTCAGAGTTACTCGCTCTATTGTGGATAATGGCTATACAAGAGCATGATGATTCAATGTTAATAATAGGTACGGAAACTCCCTTAATAATTGAAACAGGGTTAAATTCAACTAAATTTCTTTAATTAATTCAATTTTTCTTTTTTTCTCTTAGAATTATTCCAGAACTCCCTAATCACCTACTCTATTCTACCGTTGTAAAAAGCATTGCTGATTTCTCTTTAACAAGATTTTGGATTTTTTTTCCTCTTTGAAAAAAAGTAATTAGAATATTAAAGTAAAATCACCGATAATTTCAGATGTAGAGAGGAGGGATAAAGAGTAGAATAACATATCGATTTGAGAGGGATTTACTCGATATAACTCAAATTGGGTATAGTTTTACTTCTTTCTTCATGATTGGTCTTTACTAACTCAATCTAATGATACTCTGTGCGACAAACTATTCTTTTCCACAGATATATCTTTAACACAGATTATTCTCCCAAAGAAAGATTAATTGGATTTTTTAAAGGATTAAATTTCACCTTCATTCATGAAACTTGTTTTCGATTTGATTAAGGTGAAAAAAAGGAGAATAAAAAATTGAATGTAATCGCACACATTTTAATTACCATTTTATTTATAGAATTGACTGATATCAAAGGTATAGATATACTGTGGGCTGTTATATTTGGTGTAATAATAGATCTAGACCATTTGATTAAGATCCCTCTTTATATAAAACAAAATGGACTAAAGATTGTTAGATTATGGGATTGGAGAACTCCTTTTCAAGAACCTATATCATATTTATGGATAATCCCTTTATCGATATTTCTACAAACATGGGTACCTTTATTTTTCTTCACAATACATATTCTCTTGGATTATTTGATGAGTTTTAAGAAGAAGCCATTATATCCTTTTACGGATTTTGAAATCAAAGAAAGGGAAGTAAAGTTTGATGCTCCTCTTGAAATAATAACAATGGTGACCACATTATGCATGTTCGTATTCCTGGTTTAAAGAAGAGATATGATCAAATTATGAAGCCATTAAGTGAATTTTTTCATTTAAAGCTTAGGCTTCATCCAAATCATGTTTCATTTATCGGATTCCTGATAGGGCTAATGGCTGTTGCTCTAGTACTATTGGGATTGTGGCAAATAGCATTAGTTATCACAGTAGTTTCACTACTTTTTGATGGAATTGATGGAAATATTGCAAGAATGTATGGCCTTGAGAGTAAAACTGGAGAGAAGTTGGAAATAATCTTTGATCGCTCTCTTGAAGCTCTTTTGTTTTTAGCTTTCGCAATTGTGTTTAATATCGATCTTATGTTAGCTTTCCTTGTAATTTACTCAATTTTAATAATGACATCCCTACGAGACAAAACAAGGTTTGATCCTGGATTGAAAAGAATTGCCTTACTCTTGGGTTTTCTTATTAACTATGAGACAATTCTTAACCTCGTTTTTTTGGTTCATATTGGATCATTTATGGTACAAATAGCTGTTTTAGATTATGTAAATCAAAATAAAGGTGTTTCAATATGCTAGTAAAAATAATTATAGATGCTGCCATATTCGTTTTTCCCGCATTTATGGCGAATGCTTCTCCTACTATATTAGGTAAGGGAAAACACTTCAATACACCTATAGATGGTGGAAGACTATGGAGAGACAACAAAAGAATTCTAGGAGACGGTAAAACAGTCAGAGGATTTATCAGCGGAGTCATTAGCGGAATGATCATTTGTGTTGCAATTATCCTCATTGCTAAGCAGTTGAATTATCCTCTTACGTTTTTGTCTATGTTAAAAAGTGGAATTGCGTATTCTGTTGCACATCCTTTAGGTGCAATTTTATTTAGTAATGAGATTATATTAGGCTCTTTAGTTGGATTTACGCTTGGAAGTGGTGCTCTCATTGGTGATTTAATTGGTAGTTTTATAAAAAGACGTAGTGGACTTAAAAGAGGAGAATCTTTCTTTTTTATGGATCAATTAGGCTTTTTAATTACAGCAATGTTGTTTACATACCTGATTATTCCATGGCCAATAATTTGGTTTGTTCTTCTAATTCCATTAACTCTAGTTCTCCATATAAGTCTGAATCTTGTATCTTATAGTATTGGTTTGCAAGAAGCTCCTCTATAAAATTTATAAAACTATTTTTTTACCAATTTTTCCCCTTTTTTTATTTCTAAACTTCATTCAATAGGTTTTAGTTAAATTTCAGTAATTATCTAGCGTAATACCTAGAATTTTATTTAAAAATTTCTAAAAACTGCTAATATCAGATAATATCCGTTTTAGGGATTTAGAATATTGTTTTAATGCTTTTCTCCCTTCTGGTGTTATGTGAATAACCGTTCTAGGACGAGTTTTAACAAAAGTTTTTTCTTGAGTAATATATTCACTTTCAATCAAACGTGCTAGATGAGAGTTTAGATTTCCTGAAGATAATCCTAATCCTTTCTGCAAAATACTGAAAGGTTGAGACGAATTCAGATGTAGAAGTGTTAAGATTCCCAGACGGGCCGGTTCGTGTACTAGGGAATCCAATTCACCGAGGAGATCCCTGACATTAGGATTTTCTTTCATAAACATACCAAATACTTTTTCTATTCGCTCGTTTCAAGTGTTCTAGCTTTTTGTTCTTCTAGTAAGTAAAAAGTAATACTTATTCCTATTAATAGAAGCCCAAACATAGTACAAAAGATGAACATCTTTAATTCCAATGGAAAAAAGATAGAGGAAATTATCCCTAGAGTTAGTGACGCAAATCCAGAAATAAGCATCTCAACTTGAATTGTTTTAATTTTCACCTCTAAATACAGAATTCTACCAGCCAAACTAAATCCAATGCATAGCGTAATTCCCCAAATTATTGGAATTATCCTTGAATTAGAGACACCTACTATCAAAACTAAGACCTGAGTACTGATGAATAAAATCACTCCCATAATACTAATAGCACGATAGGCTTTATTCCAGCTAATTATTCCAGGAGCACCTATTGTAAATATTAAACCAGCTAAGATAGGGATTAGATAAAGTAGCCAGAGAGAAGTAAATAAAACAGGTTCTACATTAGGAGCTAATTGAGGATTACCTGTTAATCCAAATATGAAGAAAGTACTATCAAACCCTAAAAAACGATAACTAATGTATTCAATAAATCCCCCGATTATCCCAATAAACCCTGCTATGGCCAGATATAATAGAAATCTGTTGTATTCAACTCTTTTTTCAAATGTAATTATTCGCTCTAAGATTTCAAGATGAGGTGTTAATTCTGCAAATAAATCCAATTTCTCTACCATCTCTCGTGGATCATTT
>JBHLKC010000160.1:0-7471 GCA_048887065.1 Candidatus Hodarchaeota archaeon | reverse complement strand
ATGGAGTTTTATGAAAATGCTGCAGTGAATTTTTCTTGCGCTATTCTGTGTGTATTCTTAGGAGAGGATGTTTTTAAGGCATCTCATTTGATCTCTGAACTAGCTACAGGAATGCATCTATCCGTTATTAATAGTCAGTTCTTTCAGGGCACAAGAGTACTACTAAAAGCAAATTTGACTAAAAATCCACCGTTTTTATATCAAGCAGAGAAATGGCTCTTAGCAAATATTGATAAATTGTTTCAGGAGGATAAAGACTTAATTCTACGCGCTATTCAAGTTTCTAAGGAGAATCTTGGATTAGGTTAACCTAGAATTCTTTGATTATGTTAGTATTGTTGATGGACGGCCGAATAGAGACTTTATCTGATACATATCTGATAAAGTCTGTTTTCCTTCTTGAATGGCGTCAGCAAGCCAATAAATTCCTTTATGAATCCCTTCGCCCGATTTTGCGCTAGTTTTAAAAATATTCAAAACTCTGCTCATTTTTTTATTAATGCCCATAAAATTTGCAAGGTCTTCTTCCGTGCAATCTACTAAATCGACTTTGTTAGCAAAGATCGCTAATGGGATATATTTCAAGTGATTCATTTTCAGCATGCGCCAAAGATTGTTACGGGCCTCAGGATATCTCGCTGGATCGCTTACATCAACAACATAAATTAAACCAGCTGAATTCTTTGTGTACATTTCCCAGAGAGCTCTTCTAAACTGAAGCTGTCCACCAAGATCCCAGGCTGAAAAAGTAACGTCACCAATCTGAATAGTTTCAGCATTCATTCCAATAGTGGGAGTTGTATCTGGGATCCAACGTCCAGTTTTCAATCTTTGTAACATTGTTGTTTTTCCAGCTCGATCAAGGCCAAGAACACTAATTTTGGCATTTTTCTTTGACATTATACCATTTACTCCATGAATTAAGATTAAATATTAAACGACAACATTTTAACTTAAATATCCCTAATTTAAAAATCTGACGTTTATCTAGAAAATCAGTCAGTTTTCGTATTAAAATGGAGAAAGAGTTCCTCAACGAGTCTACCAAGAGACTTAATTCATAGAAATAAATGAACTCGTAACACTTAGGTGAGAAAATATATGATAAAAACAGGGATTATCTGGTCAGACCAATACGCTGAATATAATTTGGGGGAAACACATCCTATGAATCCTAAGCGTTTACTAGTCCCTTATCATCTATTTAAAAGCCTAAAAATTTTTGAGCTCCCTCAAATTCAATTCTTCACTCCTCATCCTACTTCTGAATCAAACCTTTTATTGTTTCATACCTCAGAATATATCAAAGCTGTCAAAGTTCTTGCAGAAATAGGGGGGGGTTCCAGGTTAAAATATGGATTAGGAACTGGAGACTGCCCTGTTTTTCCTGAAATGCACGAAACATCTCGTTTTATCGTTGGTGGAGCATTAGAGGGAGTCAAAAGAATACAAAATGGTGATGTACAGCAAGCATTTGCTATTCTTGGAGGATTGCATCACGCATTTGCAGAACGGGCTGCAGGATTCTGTTACTATAACGATATTGTTATCGCAATTAAATATCTACAACAAGAGTATGGAGTTAATCGTGTCCTCTACATCGATACAGATGTCCACCATGGAGATGGGGTTTTGGATGCTTTCTATAGTGATAAGAGTGTACTTGGAATATCCATCCATGAATCTGGTCAATTCCTTTTCCCTGGGACGGGTTATTCTAATGAAATTGGTGAAAGTGAAGGAACTGGGTACTCAATAAACATTCCTTTGTTCCCTGGGACTTGGGATGATCTTTATATTAAGATATTTGATAATATTATACCTTGCTTATGGAAGGAATTTGATCCAGAATTCATTATCTGGCAATGTGGGGCGGATGGTCACAGTCGTGATATCTTAGGGCATTTAAATTTGACAACTAAGGCCTACAACTATCTAGGACAAAGAATAGCAGAATTAAGCCGAAATTGCAGTGCTCAAGGTAAATTGTTACTACTTGGTGGTGGAGGGTATAATCCAGATTCAGTTGCTCGTGCTTGGTTAGTAATTTTAGCGGGAATTACAGGTATTGAACTACCAGTTTCCTCTCCTAAAGAATGGATTGATTTTTGTGATCAAGAATTTAATTTGAAAGTAAGTCCTTTTATTCATGATGAACCAATCGATATTGAAAAGATCGATAAACCAGCAATGATAGAAGAAGCTAACTTCCAGTATCTTCAAGTATTAAAAGAGGAATTACGTGATATCTCAATTTGGAAAAAATGCGGAGATTCTCTTTAAAATTTGTATGTTCTTTAATACTGATTCATTAATTGTTAGAAAAAATGTATGAGATACATAAAGAAATATATTTAAAAAAAAAGAGAAAGATTTAACGATCTCATGAAATTTACTTGTAACTTGTTTCAATAATTAAGGGAATCTTATTCATGAATGACAAAAGAACTGTTGATATTATTCAAGATGCTTTGTTTTCATCGTCTGTTTTTAAAGAAGGAGGGGAAAAGACGCTTAATCAAGCTTTTATTCCTGATGATCTGAACTTCAGGGAAGACGACATTCGAAGGATTACTCATAACTTTAGACCGTTGTTCTTGAGTGAGAGAGGCGGTGTTGAGGGATTTTCTACTAATATTGCTCTTACTGGATCAGCAGGTGTCGGTAAAACAGTAACAGCTAGATATACAGTAGAGCGTCTTCAAAGTATGGCTGAACGCTATCATATTAAACTTTATACTGATTATAAAAATTGTTGGACGACTCGTACGAAAACATCTATCCTTCGTAGTTTTCTAAGAGATCATTTATCTGTCGCAAGTCGTGGTTTTAGCGATGAGGAGTCAACAGATATTTTGATCCGTCGTTTAAATTCCGAACAAGCGTATTTAATATTGATTTTAGATGAAGTAAGTGTATTACCGCAGAAAGACATCAGAGGCTTTATTCATCTCCCAGAGGAATTTGGTACTGAACATCGGATTTCATTGATTATGATCAGCCGTCCAACAGAGTGGAAAGTTACACTTTCCTCTATGGTCTCACAACGGATTGCCGACGTTATCCAATTTCAACCCTATTCACTAGAAGAAACCTTGAGAATCTTAGAATATCGTGCAGCTTTAGCTTTTAAAACATCAGCGATTTCGGAAGATATTATCGAAATGGTTGCAGAAATTTCAGACCAAACAAAAAACTTACGGCATGGAATTGAAACCCTTTATAGAGCAGGTCGTGCTGCAGATCAACGTCGTTTAGATGAGCTCACACCTGAGTTAATTCGTAGAGCAAAAAACGACGTATTTCCTGAGATGAGAGCTGACATACTTGAAGAATTAAAGACTCATGAATTGTTCACAGCATTAAGTATTGCTAGAAGATTGCATCATAAGGGTATAACTGCGACCACAATTGAGCATTCATTTAAAAATTATCGAATTATATGTGAAGAGTGGGGGGTACGGCCAAATGGAGAAGCAGCTTTTAGAAATTATCTTGGAACTCTCGAAACCATTGGGATTTTAGGAAAAGTAACAAAGGGCGTGAAAGGACGAAAAGGAGTTCGAGCTAGGCTAACAATTCATGATGTCCCAGCAGCAGTCCTTATAGAGCGCATAGAAGTCTTTCTTTCCCAAAGGTTCCAAAAAACCTAAGTCAGATATTGTTCAAAGATTTATTCGTCTGATTATTATAATTAATATTAGCATTCTCATTTATAACAATAAATGATTCTATATTAAGCATTTTAACAATTAATACACAATGAAGTTGAATCTCACATATACTTATCAAAGTGTTTTTTTGTTATTAGAAGTAGAACAAAATTCTTTTATTCTAAAGGCTAATCTTCTTTTTTAAAAGGGAAGGAAGGGCTTTTAATTCGGAATTGAAAAAACATTCCTGATGAAACTACAAGATCACACCCGCTAAATATCCTAATGCATTGGTTAAGAAAAAGACCAATAAATATGCGCAGGACTTCGTATGAAACATTTTGATTTATAACTCAATCTTTTAAAATGAGCAGAATTGTACGAAAAAAGTTTATTGATCTCAAGTAGAACCAAAGGATGGTTGTGAATATAGCTCCTACGCAATCACGAATGGCAAATGAATTAGAAAGAATACGATTTGAGTTTACTGAAAGCAAGGTGACGGTAAAATTCCTGCAAACTTTTTCAGGCTTTTCATTCGAGAATATAACAATTCCACCTGGATCGAAAGGAAGTCGTCTAGAAGTCCCTTACTTCATTGCGGAAATACTCAGAAACAAATCCATAATTGAAGACTTTAATACAGATTTCTCTACTTCTTTGCAGGATTTAACAGGAGCTGTGCGTAGAGAGGTTCGATCAGGGAAATTACAACCAATCCATCCGTTCTTTAACATTTTAGTAAAGGAAAATGCTTTTACAGAAGAAGATCAAGCGTCACAATTCGATGAGGTAGAAATAAAGAGAAAAACTTCAAAATTTAATCAGCTAGTACATGAAAGAGTAGCAAAGATTGTCAAAATGGCTGATAGCAGAGGAGAATTTCCGCGCAAATCCAATTTAACAGCATATGAACGTCTTTTACTTACAGAACTCAAGGAGATCGTTCATTCATGGAAAACTGAAATAATAGAAAAAATGAATGAGGGTTCAAAATGAGTCTTTCTTTTGATCTAAAGGGCCGTTTCGAATCGTTTGTCACTGATTTTACAGATAGAGAGGGTCACCTTCTTTACAACGAAAAAATACGTGAAATGGAGCGAAAAGGAGCCCGTAGTTTATATATATCATATGCTGATCTACTCCATCAAGATCCGAAACTTGCGGAGGAGGTTCTCATAAATCCTGAGGAATGTCTTGCTATAGGAGCAGATATCCTTCGATCCCTCTTAGTTCAAACGAGTCCAACTTATGTGGAACGATTGAAACGATTGCATATTCGAATAACTGATTTAGCTGAAAAACTTCGACTACGATCTCTGAAAACTGAACATTTAGATCTTCTTTCTTGTTTTGAAGGTATAGTTATAGGTGTAACCGATGCTAAACCATTACTGATAAAGGGAAGTTTTAGATGTGCATCTTGTGGAAATATACAAAATGTAGATTTTCCCGAGGGGATTTATTCTCCCCCTTATCAATGTCAAGATGAACATTGCCAAAGAAAAGGATCTCTTCAGCTCCAGATTGATAGGAGTGTTTTTATCGATTGGCAAAAAATTACTATTCAGGAAAAACCCGAAGAACTACCTCCAGGTCAATTACCCCAAAGTGTTACAATTCATGTACTAGATGATCTAGTGGATCAAGCGAGACCTGGAGATCGAGTCGAGGTTGTGGGAATTCTTAAGGCAAGAGCTTCTCGACTCCTTAAAAGAGGGCAACTAGCTACGTATTTTAAGTTTTTTCACGGTGTATCAATAGCAAAAGAGACATCTGAATATATAGACATTGAGATTTCCGAGGAGGAAGAAGAAAAGATAATTGATCTTTCGAAATCGCCATATATTATTGAAAAGATCCGAGATTCATTAGCTCCTTCTATTTATGGCCATGACCTCGTCAAAGAAGCAATAGTAACGTTATTATTTGGAGGAACCACCAAAGAAACGCCTGATAGAATCAAATTAAGGGGAGAATCAAATCTTCTAATCGTTGGTGACCCTGGGACAGGAAAATCACAAATTCTTAAATTTGTTTCCCAATTAGCTCCACGTGCACTGTATACAACTGGGAAGGGAAGCACAGCAGCGGGTCTTACTGCAGCTGTGATCAGAGACCAAGATACAGGTGAAATCACTCTAGAAGCTGGTGCCCTAGTTCTTGCTGATCAGGGCATCGCATGTTTGACAGAAAATGCAAAGATCTTTGTAGAAAATCGTATAGTTAATGTTAAAGATTTATTTTCTGAAATAAAAGCATTTAAAGCTCTATCTACTGATGAAATAATAGAAATTGACGAATTTACCTTCAATATTATTTCGATTAATTCTGAACTTAAAACAACCACGTCCAAATCGTCTCGAATTAGGAGGAAAAAGTATGAAGGAAACATTTTGGAAATTACTTTTAATTCTGGATTTAAGATTGAAGTAACTCCCGATCATATGCTATTTGATGGAAATAGTTTAAGCTGGAAAGCAGCTACCAATTTTAAAAAGGGAGAATTTGTTGTAGCACCCTTGAAGCTTCCTAATAAGAAAAAACCAGTATATATTTTCGATATTTTACCTGATTATTGGTTGGCTATTTTAGGAAAACAAGAAAAAGAAGAGCTTCGTGAACATGTATTATCGAAATATAATAGTTTTAGTGAGTTCAATAGGAAATACAATATAACTCGAGACTTTCTTTCAGGAAGAAGTCAGGTTAGAATAGGAATACTAAAGAAAATCTTGAAAGAATTTGGTATATACAAAGATTGGAAAGCAAAATGTCTAAAATATGGAAGAAAAGCTTCTGGGGAAAAATTAAAGGTTAATTCGATAACACCAGAATTAGCTTACTTTATCGGATTTATTTATGGTGATGGACATGTCAAGATTTCACAAAAAAGATCTCATGTCCAGATAACACAATCTTTAGTACATAAAAATCAAATTAATAACATTAGAAATATGTTTTCTTGCTTTTCTCTGAGATCTCTTGGAGAATATTATAGAAAAACTAGTGGGGTCATTTGTAAGCAAAAAGTTGAAGGTGAAAGCGTTATTCTATATTCTAATTCTAATTTGATTGCTCAATTGTATTTCTATTTCACCAATAATGGTTTACAGAACCTCTTACAACTGCCCGATGAATCTTTGAAAGCTTTTATTGCTGGGTGTCTTGATTCAGATGGTTGTGTTTCAATCAAGAAAGGAAGAAAAGGTGGAAAAGTCTATGACACTATCCATATAGAATTTTTACTTAGCAATGAACAGGATGAAAATGAAACATTTTTACTTGCTTTAAGGAGATTTGATTGTTTCGCTAAACTGAAAAAAAATAAAAGCATCAATAGAATACGTATAACTGGAAGAACTGATGTTAAACAACTTCTAAATGCTGTTAAGAATTATTCCGTTAAAATAAAAGATATTCCACTTGGGAAACATCTTTTCTCTTCAACTAGTGAAAAAATTCCAAAGATTCCTGTAGCAATGATAAGTTCTCACATTTTAGCTTCAATTAGAAAAACTGTTTTGTTACAAAAAGGTATATACAGTACCTTATATAGTTACAAAAACCAACATTACCAACCTTCTAGACAACAACTGCTTAAAATCAAAGATCAGGTCGGAGAATTTCTGGATGATGAGATTTTAAATCAGATAGATTTGTTAACAACCCGTGATTATTTCTTAGATCAAATAACCCATATTAAATCACGAAAATTTAAAGGATATGTCTATGATATTTATGTTCCTCAATTTCATAACTTTTTATGTAATGGAATATTTGTCCATAATTGCATCGATGAGTTCGATAAAATGCGT
>JBHLKC010000159.1:0-7487 GCA_048887065.1 Candidatus Hodarchaeota archaeon | reverse complement strand
ATAACGCTTGGAATAGAGAAATATTGGTCATTAAAGATGATATGGTCACTACCACCTTCAAATGGCGCCATTCTGAAATTAAATTGATGATAATATCCATTCCTAGATTCTACTTTTTGATTAGCAATACATTCACAGGCATGCTTAAGGAGTGTTTGAAGATAAGAAGGTGTTCTAATGCTCGGAGAACTGATTTTTAATGGTGTACCAATCTTTACTGGAGATTCCCCTATCATATCAAGGTTGAAAACAGCTAATATTCTTCGTCTATTTATTTTTCGTTGATCATCAAATTCTTTCAGCCATGGAATGGTACCACTGAACTCTGGAACCCATAAAAATCGTATTGTCCTTTTAGGTTGTGGTAATTTTCCAGAATTAATCATTCGTCTCAGACTTAAGAATAACTCAACAAGAGCTCCACTACCAGAGGCATTATCATTAGCACTTGGAGAGGGGTGACAGAGATGGCTTATGATTACAACTTCTTCTTCTGGATAATCTGATCCTGTAATTATGGTCTCTAGAACATGTAATTTTCCAACATCAGTAGAAAAATTAGCGTCAATATTGAAATGAAGTCTTACTTCTTCTTTAGATTCCAGATATCGTGCGAGTTCGCGAGCTTGACGATGAGAAATGGAAAACCCTGAGGTTACATCTGACAAATTCTCTACAATGGGCCAAAAACCATCGTACTGGGTTGTTTCATCCCCTATCTTAGCTGCTCGTTCTAAATCGGGATGTAAAATTAAACCTTTTACACCTTCTTGTGCTGCAAAAGAAAAAACCCTTCGTGGACTCGCAGTAATTATAGCAATTTTATCCTTCGCGTTTTTATAGTCATCTATTTTATCTCCCTTTCCAGCATCAACTAATTGCGCTTCAAAATCAGCTGATTTTGAATGAGTAAGGACGCTCATTGGAATATCCTTGAAAGAACAGAGTTTTTTCTTTATTGGTTCAGTTAACCAACATTCACCTGATTTAATATCCCAAGAGATCGGAGCGATCCAGCTCCAGCTTTCCCATTTTCCATCAGCAGGAAATTCGTACAAAATTGAAGTGTCTCCATTTTCTTCTAAAATTGATTGGATGTAATGAGCTGCGTTAAGGTATCCTTTTGAACCTTGGATTCGATGATATTGTGCAATTTGAGTGACTAAATTTAAAATTGAATGATAAGAAATATCATTTAGTAGAATATTAACCAATTGGTAGATGTTCATCTCTATCTCCTCTTTTTACAAAATATTAATTCTCCCCTGAATCTTCTTTTAATATACGGTCTTCTTGATCAAGAAAATCAGCTTTTCTGAGAATAGACTCATCTATTTCCTTGATTTTTTCCTTTGTTTGATCTATAAAAACTTTTAATGGGCCAGGGGTGGTTGTTTTTGGAAGAGGTCTATATCGGAAAAATACATATATAAGACCGAGCGCAGCAGTTGCTGCTAGTATGCTTAACCTTGTAATTTGAATTTCACTTTGAATGGGGACATTCTGTATTGATGAAAGGATCGAAGCAACAGTGTAGGATTCAAGATTTAAGAAAAACGCTACAAAACTCAAATAAAAGAAAAATAAAGTCTTACTATAAATGGGAATTCGTTTCCACCATTCTATTGGATTAAATCGCGATTTTCCTTCGAATTTTGAGGAAAAAGCAGTTTCAGGTAGAGTTACTACTCGAAAGATGCTCAAAACCAAAATAGCCAAGAAACCCACAATATCAAAAATATTTGTCAATGCTTTCAATCGTCCTTCGAGTAAAAATAAAGCAGGGATTGTTTTTATCATTACCATAAACAATCCAAAAAGTAGTAGAAGAGGGATTAATGGTTTTTTTTGTGTTAGAAATGCTTTCTCCTCTGAACTTTGCTTTCTATAAAAGATTATAATTAATATTACCAGGAGGATAATAACAACCTCCAAATTGGTGTCTTGATAACCTGCGAATTGTGTATGCAAGAATAATTCTACTAATAGATATATAAAACTTGGAATGACTCCACAAACAGTTATCAAGAGAAATAATTTCTTCTTTTTCTCGAGGACTCTCTCAATAATGAATATTCCCAAAATTATAGATGTTACAACTAGTAATAAACCTAATATACCAATGCATAGATAATAAAGACCATCATTTGATATATTAATCCACTCTAAGCCTTCAATCTTATAGACGGTTGCTACTCCTTCCTTAACTTGTGGAGTGAATTTCTTCATTAGAGCAAAAAGGAAAATAAAAGAAAAAATTACAAATAACAGCTCAATAACCAAGAATATAATTGTTTTTTTGCCAAATCTCTTCCCTAAGTCAAAATCAGAGGTTAGTAAATCAAAAACTACAAGCAATCCCCCAAATAATAGAATTGGTTGCAACACGAGCCAAGGATAAAATGCAGCATTTCCTGCGTCAATCGATAACGCTCTAAATACAGTAATAAATTCCCCAGTAAGCACTAGTCCTATGAATAAGCCATATATTGTACCTAAAATCAAGATTATAGCCAGAACTATTGCTATTACTATTACAAGTAAATGACGCGTTGTTTGAGAAGCAAACTCCTTTATATGTTGTTCAATCATCATTTTATTCAAGGGTATAAATTCAGCGGTAAGAAAAAGAAAAAGGCCAATTAAAACAAAAAAATTCAAAGTTGCAGCGATGTTTCCAAAGATATTCAAACGAATGTTATAATTGACTACATATTCACCTTTTTCATATTCTTGTTCCAACTCAGTTTTAATTTCGCTAAAAAATTCATCAGCAGAATATTCTACCTGATATTCTGGATCTAAGATGTCAGCTTCCGTAAAAATTACTGTCACTACCATGTCTTCTGATGTAACGGTTGCAAACTGGACAAACAACAGAGTCATACCCAAGATGTAAGACACGAGTAAAAGCACTTTCAACACTGAAACTCTCTGTCCTTTGTCATCCGAAACAAATAGTAATCTTCGAATTCCTTTGGCATAAGTTTCATTAAAAGTCATTAAGAATAACCAATATCATTTTTTGCCGATATTTTAGAATCATAAAAGATTAAGTCCTTCTCACAAGAAAGTGGAGTGAGCTTTATTAATTCAATGATAAAAATTCCCATTTTAATAGCTGTTCGATCGTGAAGAATAAGGAAAAATTATCGTAAATAGCCTTGTTCAACAACATTTCTGTAAAATGTGATTGACTATAGGTGATTACTTATCTCTTAAACCGTAGAAAATACTTAGAAAAGACAATCATAACTTGAGAAAAAATAAAAAAAAGAAGATTTGGGAATTTTAAGAAGAGCTACCGGTTCTTCACATCAATGTAATTACCAGCATCCGGAAGAACATACACAATAGCGTTTCTGTTTTCTTCGTGGTATTTTTGAAGCCATGATCGAAGGCTTTCTTGAACAGTTCCAGTCCTAGGTACATATTTTATCTGGAAAATATCCTCTAGTTCTGCTTTGTCCATTTCCGTAATCATGTGACATGTACAACGTTTTAAAATGCGGATTAAATCCACAACCTTTTGATTACCAATCTTGAAATTATCAATACTACATTTCGTATTTATGACGTGGTCCATGGCTTTATCGAGATCCATCCCCTTAATTTCGTGCATTGTATCAGCGTAATTTTGAGAGCCATGGCCTAATGGACAGTGCGCTAGTAATAAAACATCACCACCTTGTTTGACTGCATTCCATCCTGCATGAAACCCTTTTCCTCCTTGATATAGATTAATACTCAGAGCTCCAGTAGAAACAAGGACTATATCTGCTGGATCTTCAACCTCAACAATCCTGAGGGGTTTTAATATTTCTAGCACTAATTCATGTAGTGAATTGATATCTCCTCCGTTTAGAATGACAATGTCATCACCTTCCATAACAGCATCGATACAGAAGACAGGAACCATTTTCTTAGTTAGCTTTGCCATTTCTATCATGTCTTGAATAACAGGATTACCTGCTGTATTTCCCAGACGGCATTCTGGTTTAAATCCATGAACCTTGTCGAACATTTGAGGATGATTTCGGGCTATAGTCTCTTTCCCAGCACATCCTGGGAAGAATGACTTGACGGTTCCTGCAACTCCAGCAAAGTAGTGATATTCACTATCAGAGACAGCAATAACTAGTCCAGACTCTAATGCATCTATATCAACCTCAATAGGTGTACCTAGCGATGAAGTCCCAATGTTCTTACAATTTTCTGTTTGTTTATGGATAATGACATTATCCTTCCATGCGCTGTATATTTCAGGACCAAGGATTTTGTTTTCGAGTAGATCATCAGACGGTGGACTATGAGAACCACTGGCAACCATTAACCGAATATCATCTCTATTTACCCCATAATCGAATAATTTTTCGAGAAGCATGGGAAGAAGTATTTTAGTATGTTTATTCGGCCTTGTAGCATCATCCACAAGAATCATTATTCGGGGTCTTGGTCGATTTTTGACCATTTTCTCCAGAGGTGCTGAATCAACAGGATTTTTGAGGATTTCATCGAATCGAGCTTGAAGATCGGTGAAGGTACGTTTGGCCTTCTCAGGTTCCAAAACTCGTACATTCATTTCCACTGGGATGAAATCAGTTATGATTTTATCACCATATGCAAGGGAGATATTGTGAAAAGACATTTTAATCACCAAAATTTATATACTCTTTTTTTTCTTTGTTTTAAGAATATTTGAAATGTTAGGAGTTTTATCTTTCTTCCTGAGATACAAAGGTCTTTTCTACTAATACTTTTCTTCTATGTATGAAAATGAGAAAACAAGAAAATCGCGTACCATTTATGTACTTATGACAAAACTCTAAAGTATCTATTACATAACAAGGAAGGATATTCTTCATCATTAAAACTTATTTTTACGAATTCATTATAAGGGAAAAAAAGACTTTATTATAAATTCTATAGTAGCTCTGTCAGTTTTAATTACTTCTTATTTTTACTTATTTTTCTCAACACCAATTATACTAAATCTCATAAAATTCAGCTGGACAGAGATAAATCAAAAGGAGACACCAATTAAGCTTGCCTCTCTTTTCTGTTATCTATTCTTTAAACTTGATTAGCACAATAAGGGGAAACAAATCTATCTTTGTCACCTATTTTACCAGGAACTTGAATATCACGTTCTGAAATCTTCATTTCAGTCTCTCTTTGTTTTCAAATGGGATTATGAAAATTATCGTTTTCTTTTGTACCTAAGGGGTGCAGATCGTTGATGATACTAAAAACCGAAATATCTATCATTTCAAAGAAATGGTAAAAACCATTCTACAGCTTCGGTCTTTAAATCTGCAAACCACTCGACTTTGATTTCTAGTTGCATTTTAATTTTTTTTCCAGAATTCTCTGATTTTTCTACTAACTTATATTTAATGATGAGATCATTTGGGAGGTTAACTGTTACCTCATCTGTTTCTTGATGTAGAGTCAGAAGCCTAGATTTAAATTGATCACCAAGTATTCCTAGGAATTTTACAGCCTCTATTAAAGATTTTTTTTCACTTTTGATTAAAACTTTTCCCATTAATTAAACCTCGGGTATTATTTTGAATTTAATAACGGAACCAAAGTTTGTATTCTTTCATATTATGTAATAATTTTATTATGAAGAAATATTCCTTTCTCTTGTTTTTCGTCTTATATTACCCATTTCTACAAAATAAACTCCTTTTTTCAAACAATTAGTTCGAATATTACATTATTTTTTATAGGTTTTATAGGATTCATGTGTTAATGGTTCTGTAGCTGAATTGAAGGGGTATATATTCTTTAAGGAAAAATTCCTCTGAGTTGGATAGCCTGTGCAACCCTATGAACCGCTAAAGCCATTGCAGCTGTACGAAAGTCTTTGACGTTATATTTCTCTTTCATTTGATTGACCTCAGCAAATGCTCCGACCAGAATTTTTTGTAGAGCTTCATTAACCTTTTTTTCATTCCAAAAGAAATGTTGAAGTCCCTGTACCCATTCAAAATATGAGACTGTTACTCCACCAGCGTTTGCCAAGATATCTGGAATAAGAACAATATCTCTCTCATTGAGAATAGAATCCGCTATTGGAGTAGTAGGACCATTAGCTCCCTCAATTATGAGTTTTGCTTCAATATTATCAGCATTTTCTCCAGTAATTTGATTTTGTATTGCACATGGAGCAAGAACATCAACATTTGATGTAAGTAGTTCTTTATTAGTAATTGGTTCACCGTTTGGGTACCCTTTGATTGTTCGATTAGGATGGTTAGAAACATAATCCAATAATTCTAGAATATTCAGTCCTTCAGGATTATAGCAGCCGCTAAAAGCATCAGTCACCGCAATAATCTTGGCACCATGTTGATATGCAACCTTAGCAAAATATGAACCTACATTTCCAAATCCTTGAATAGCAATAGTAACATCTTTAGAGCTTTGTTTATGTAGTTTAAGAGCTTCTTCCAATACAATATAAACACCTCTACCAGTAGCTTCTAATCTACCTAAACTTCCTCCAATTTCTACAGGTTTACCTGTTACTACACCTAATTCAGTATGACCTTGAATCATACTATAGGTATCCATAATCCACCCTGTTATTTCGGGTGTTGTATTAATATCAGGAGCAGGAATGTCTCTGTCTGGACCAATCATACCTATAATAGAATATGTAAATCGTCGTGTAACACGTTTTAACTCATTTATACTAAGTTTGTACGGATCAACAACAACTCCTCCTTTTGCTCCTCCAAAGGGGATGTTAACTAGTGCTGTTTTGTAAGTCATCCATGAAGCTAACGCCTTTACTTCATCAAGATTAATATCAGGTGCATAACGAATTCCACCTTTGCAGGGGCCACGAGCAGCATTATGCTGAACCCGGTATCCCTTAAAAACTTCAATACTTTCGTTGTCCATTGTAACTGGAAAAGTAGTAATCAAAGTCTTTGCAGGGTTTTCAAGGATTTTCTGAATATTTTTATCAAGATCAATTATTTCTGCAGTATTTCGTAATTGTGTAAGTGCATTTTTCCACGGATTTAATTCATTAATATTCAATTCTAACCCTATTCCATTATTAATAATTTATAGAGCTCTTGTTTTATCAATTACATTCACACATGTTTACATTTAATATCATGATTTGTTGTTTGCTCTATGCAATGCGTGATCAGATTCCTTGATATGTGAATTTTTTACTAGGACATCCTCCAATCCTGAGAAATATGATATTTTTCATGAAATATCTCCTGAATCAATTTTATGATACTAATAGAATAATGCGTGTATTTGTTCTAAAAGTGATTCTAGTGCTCTCATCGATGCTTCGTGATCATGAAAAGACAATTGATATTTCCATCCTGCAACGTTAGATTCCTCCCATTTGGTTTGTAATGAGCTTCCTAGGCATGAGGGAATGCTATAAATTAAGAACAGGGGATTCTTCAAATTCGGAGGTATTTTGAAAATTTTCCTCATCTTTATAAGAG
>JBHLKC010000158.1:0-7587 GCA_048887065.1 Candidatus Hodarchaeota archaeon | reverse complement strand
ATCGGTATTACCACTTTTTCTAGGACTACCATGGAGTACTATCGTTTTCATAACAAATCCTCCGTATAAGAATTGTAGTGGCTGAAATTATAAAGATATAATTCGAGGCAATTTCCCCTAATCTTGAATTGAGTATATCTATTGTTGGTAAATGTCAGCATCGTAACTATTTTTTCATAAGGAGTAGATACTTTCATTATTGACATAAATCTTATGAAATAGCTTACTATGCATTTTCTAGAAACGATAAATGCAGGAATCTTGTAATTATCTTTTTAAAAAAAAAGAAAAGAGAGAGGATCAGATCAGTGATTTCCGATCACTAGGCTTCCATGCTCCGAATTTAAATGTATCATACAATGCAGAGATACCCGAAATAACTCCAGATACGCCAATTACAACTTGGAGAATGAGATCGCTATTCCCTACCAAAGTCAAAAGATCAGGATCACTCATCACCTCAGGTATATTCTGGGCTAATATTGCTAATTCAAGCGTAAACGGATAATATAAGACTAAGATAACAGCACATATCAGACCAATGACATTTTTCACGGCTGAAAACAATCGTGTTATTCGAATACGACCGAATATTACTAGAGATGCAGAGTATGCTAAACTAGTTCCTAATGCACAGTAAACCGCTAATCTGCCAATAATATCCCAATTCTCATTAAACAATGGTAAAGCATTTGTAACATCGAGAATAAAAACAACTGCAATCACGAAACCAATAAAAATCCCGCCTAGAACTCCTCCTAAATGCTCTCCAAAAGCACTCCAAAAACCAACTTCTCTATATCCAGTTTCAGCCTGAACAAAGACTGTTTTTTCCTTAGTTGATGGCTTTGTTACCTTCTGATCAATCCTTGGTTTTTGTAAAAATTCGCGGAACCGAGCAACTTGCTCATGGAACAACCTCTCATCACTAAGATAGAGTCCTAATGTAAATAAGCCTGCTGCTAAAAGACCAATAAAAACTGAGACGATAGTAACCAATGTATTTTGAGAGACCATTTGGATAATCCAAGACATCACAAGGACCGAGGCAAATCCGATAATAGCGATAATAAGGAATTGTTCGTTTTGTATTTTTTTCTCAGGAACTGTTATTGGCGTTTTCCAAGTCCCAAGATCATCTGATTCTTCCTCCAAAAACTTTGACGCTAGAGTCTGGGGATCTTCCATATTTAAGACGGCCTGTGCAAAAGCAGCTTGAATCGAGAGCCCAGGTTTTCGTTCAGAAATTTGATTCGCTACATCCCATATATGTGCTCGAAGTTCTTTGATAATTTGATCTCTATCAGCTATAGGTTTGAGATAGCTACCAACTTCTTCTAGATATTTTTCAACAGATTCGTGTTCTTTCATTGATAAACCTTCTTAACTTCCTTCAATTAAATTTTCAAGTATGGTATAATAATATTGCCAATTTTCAAATAGCGCATGATAAGCTCTTTCACCTTTAGTTGTCAAACGATAGTATTTTCGGGCTGGGCCAGCTGGAGACGGTTTTAACTCGGACATTACTAGCTGATCTTGTTCTAAGCGTCTTAAAATAGCATAGAAAGTCGCATTTGTGCCTCCCAATTCTCCTTTTGTTACTGAATAAAGATTTTCCCCGATGGCATACCCATAAATCCCTATTGATTGATTTTGATTGATTATAGCTAGCAATGCTAAACGAAGAGCGCTATTTGACAGCTGATCAATCTCTCTTTTGACCCATTTTGTTAATTCTTCCGTTAAAGGGTCTTTTAAATTCATAAGTTTCATCTCTATATTACTATCAGATGTATTATTTCAACTAATATAAATTTGATATTAGTATTTAAATTCACATTTAATGGCAAATTAAAAGTAGTTCTAAACAGTTAATTATAAAAGAAAAAGGTAGAATAAGTATTGTTTTAAAGAATAATTATTTTAAAATAGTAAAACCAAAAGATCGATACACCACTAAAAGAACCATTTATTTGGGCACTCTAGGATTGAAGACATATTTGTTATTTCTTTCTTTTTAATCCATAGATTGTTGTAGATCCGATATAGGACGTTAGTTAAATCTTTCATAAAGGCTCAGTTTCTGCCCATGAGAGATAGATTCGCTTTTTGAAATTATGTTGATTGTCATTAGTTGTTGGTTTTTGAAATAAATGAATTCTCATCTTTTAACATGAAATTGACCCATAGTTCGAGCAGAATCCTTAGCTACGAGAACTTCAGTAATATCAAAATATTTTCCTAATTCTGTTTTATAGACCGAAATAATATTGAAAGAATTTCCCGATTTGGTATTAATCTCATAAGAGCTTAAAGTCCCTGCATTGACAAAGACAGTATCGTCTACCTGCCATGTTCCAGGACGATATTTCGCTCCAGTTAATACAAGATCAATTTTATTATCAACAAGCATTGCAAGAACGTCCCCTGCGTCTGTTAGTTCAGCTTCGTGCTTTGTCCGTGGGAGCGGAATTATCGTATGATGGAATGCTACACCATTAAAATGGTCTTTATTATGCATTTTTCTTTCCTTACCTAAGACTTTGGAGATTAATTTACTATTATTCCTTCCTAATTGTCCTTCTATTTCATCTAAAATGCAGGTATTAAAACCAAGGACAGTTAACCTATCCTTCATAAAACGAGGGTTCATATCTCCAATATATTCAGGGAAAAGTTCAAATCCTAGGGGTTTAGCGTCTTGGGGGCCAGGAACAACTAGTAAAGGTTTTGAGATTTGCTGTAATAAGATCTTGGCTCTTTCAAATTCATGAAAATATGATAAGTCAGTTACATTTCCATTGTGAACTACTAAATCGCATTCAATGTTATTTATTAATTTTACTCCTTTAGCAAACATATCTAAGTTGAATCTATATTCTGAAACTGAAAAATCAGTCATACCTATTTGAACTATTGTTGCCATAAGTTCTTTGCCAGTAGGTTTGGGGAGAGAGTGAATATTTCCTGAAAATTTATTTGTAGACACTGGTTCTGGTTTATTAAGGAGAATGACCTCAATTGATATGTTGCTTCGATCTTCATCTATGTCCAGTGTAGTAATCGAATATTCTTCCTTATATCGGGTTTTTTTACAAGAAATAGTTCCAATATTTACTATTAATGCCGAATCACCCCCATTTGATAATCTAAACACATTCGAGATATGACGGTGACCATTTAGAACAAGATTAACATTACAATCAAGAATCGCTTTTATTGCGTCTCCAGCATCATTTAAAGCGCTTCTCTCCCGTCCTGTGAAAGGAATTGGTAGTGTTTGATGATGAAACACAAGTATTTTAAACCACGATTGAGGAATATCTTCAAATTCTTCATAAATTCTCTCTATACCTTTTGGACCTAACCAGCCTGTATTAACGTCTGGTTCAGTTGAATCAAGTCCAAGAATTTTCACCCTATTTTGGTTATCTTCTTCAATGAAATAACGAGAACCAATATATTCTTCCCATAATAAATCACCAACGTTCATTGCGTCATGATTTCCAGGAATAATGAGGTATGGCTTTTCTATTTGTTTCATATATTTCAAAGATTCTTTGTAATCCGACACTGTTCCTTGATCTGTCAGATCCCCAGCACAGATAACGTAATTACAGTCAGTTTCATTTATTATCTTGATACCTTTTTGGAACATTTGATCGTTAAATTTTCCCTTCAGATGGATATCAGAGAATGCAGCAATTTTCATAAAAAGACCATGACAATATTTGATTATATAAATAGTAATTATTTCGTAATTTCGAATTACTTTCATATTATTTAAATTCAAACAATTTTACATTCAATAAACATTATTATTCAACTTAAACCATTGCTGAAGCAAATGCGAGTTGCTAAACTTATTTTATTAGGTACAGGTGCAGTTGGTAAGACAAGTCTAAGACGAAAATATCTTGGGGAAGGTTTCTCGAGTGAATACCTAATGACTATAGGTGCAGATTTTGCTTATACTGCAATTCAACTCCCTTCAGGTGTGTTAAAAAGCCAAATTTGGGACATAGCGGGACAACCAAGGTTTTCTGTTGTTCGAAAAACATATTACTCGGGTTGTGTGGGAGGAATTATTGTGTTTGATCGGACTCGGCCTGACACATTAGATAGCGCAATGAGGTGGCTTGAAGAACTCTGGAAAAACTGTGGTCACGGTCCAATTCCTGTTATAATCTTAGGAAATAAGTCAGATTTACTACAAGAAGAATATCTACCTATTGACAATAAAGCAGAGTCATGGTCAAAAGAAATATCAGAAAAAACACTTACATCAGAAGGATTTCGAGTGTCTTTTCTAAAAACATCTGCAAAAACAGGATTAAATGTCAATATTGCTTTTGAATTAATAGCTAAAGAGGTTTTTAACTATATCCAAGATCGTGAACCAGATTTGGATTAAATAACTGGAATAAATGATAAAAGGGGAAAATAATGCTCCAAAGATTCTCAATCGCGATAAAAGGCGGGATTGAGATATTTGATTACCAACCAGATGGAACACCGCACAGAATTAAATATGAACCCCAATTAATGTCAGGGTTTTTAGAAGCAATTCAACTATTTTCAGAAGAAATGAAGGCCCCTATTCATCAGATACACTTTTTTAACTTAATGCTTTATGTTAAAACATATGGGGAGTTCTCATTACGGCTAATCCTTTCAACAAAACTTCCAGAAAACGAGATAGAGGATTATTTTGGACTATTAGCCAACGAAACCCTAAAAGTCTTAGAATCTTATAAAATAGGGACCACAATTGATGATGAAGATTTTCTTGAACGTATGAAACTTATTTTAACTCCCCTTACGGAGGAACGCTTTATAGCGGGATCATTAAAACCATCCATTTCATCTAAACCCATAACCAAAGTTGGATTGGTAGGTCTTGCTAAAGCAGGAAAATCATCTATTAAAAGAAGATTTTTTGACAATTGGTCCCCAGAACGAGTAAAAAATATATTACCAACTGTTAATGTAGATATAACGAGAAATTTCCAGAATTTTTTCAACGATTCAATCACTATTATGGATTTTGGGGGACAAAAAGCTTACCGTATTCTGTATTTAAGGAGAGACAAAGAGAGCTTATGGAGAAGTCTTTCCGCTTTGATTTTTGTCGTCGATATCCAAGCAGAAGAGAAGTTTGAAGCAGCACGAAAGTATTTAGATGATGTCTGGAAAATCGTTTGCAAAGTAAATAATAAAGCACCAAGGCTATCCATATTCTTTCATAAATTTGATCAAGCTATACATTCCAGATTGAAAAGTAATATTCAATCTTGCTATTCTCTCTTTAGAGATTATTCTTCTAAAGCTACTTTTTATTTGACAACTGTTGAAGATGATAGTTGTAATCTAGCTTTAGTCAAATCCTTGTATTTTTCTTTACCTTTAATGATGTTAAAACACCAACTTGAAGTATTAATGCTAGATACATTTGAAAATACGATTCTTCCTGAATTATCTCCTAATATTGACAAAGATTTAAATAAAACCGAGTTAGAAGAGTTAGAACAACAATTATACGAAAAAGGGAAGATTATCGGGATTAATTCTTCATATAAGCTTCAAGAGAATTGGTTAAAGGCATTAACAGGGGACTGGGTACCACAGAAGAGACCAGTAACTTCGCGGAATATTAAATTAGAATTAAAAGGCCAGTCATATTTCGTAACGATCCAAGACTGGTCAGATGAAGGAATCTCAAAGAAGATCACAGACGCGATCATAGGAGGATTGTTGGAAGGTCTTCTTCTATCATTTCATTTCGGTAAACCTAAAGTTATTCAAAATGAGACTCTTGCATTATCCTTTCAAGAGGGAAAACCAATCATAGTTAGAAAAGAAGGTGACAAAACAACCTGGGAGTTATTTATTGATGAAAAATTTAGAATTTAATGAAAAAATAGAAGACGATTTTTCTTTCACAAAATTTACATTTTACCTCATTCTAATTATTGTAATCGGATATTTTATACTATTTATTTGTTTTTGGGTTGTTTTTGGAACATCTATATTTGAAAACATTGACGTGGTGACCTCTAAAGATAGGTTAAAAGCGGTCGATGTAGTTCTTGAATTTCTAGACAGATTTAGCGCAATGATTGCTCTATTTTCAGCTGGAATAATTTTAGCTCTTGTGGCAAAATATCAGGCAAAAAACACTGACTCATGGCAATGGTTAAGCTGTGGATTTCTCTTTCTTGGTATATGGTCTTTTAATAATGTTACAAGGTCTTTTGTGAAAGACATCGGAGACTTTTCAGAGGAGTTTCGCGAAAACAACCCAATCTACATCTTCATTCAACTCTTTGACCATACATTCGAATTATTTGGGGCCATTCTCCTTGGATTTTGGCTAGTAAAACTTTATCGACAGGTCATCAAAAGAAAAGAACCACCTCCAGGATCATTAAGTAGTTTTCTGATAGTTCTTAGTGGAGGTTTAATGCTTCATTCTTTCATGTTTTTAATCTTAACATCTACTGGGTTAATTCAAGATGTAATTGATGGAGGGGAGGTCGATTTCATTTTAGATAAACTTGAGAATATTATCGTCGGACCTCTAATGTTGACTATAGGAATTTTTGCATTTCTCATCATTTTTAGAATGGTTGAAAAAAGCAAAGCTTGGATTTTAACAGGATTAGGCTTTATCAGTTATGGAATAGACCGCACCTTTATGGATTTATTTAGGTCTTTTGTTGAAGACAAAATTATAGTTCCTTTTCTTAATCTAAAGATCGGAGTTTCACTATTTGGATTAGAGCCTATTACAAAAGATACTGTACCTCCAAACATAATTTATTGGTTCTTCGAATTTGGAGATCATTATTGGACAGCTATGACATTAATCCTTATTATTGGTACAGGTATGTTGTACCAAGAATTCTCCACAGGTTATAAAATTAAACCAAGTTATTTATTACTATTAGAAGAGGAATTGTCGAAAAAACATAGACCAAAGTCATCCATAAATGTTGTCCCAGCAGGAGAAGGAATTCCTTATACATTAGAGAACTTACTAAAAGCAAGAGAATTACTAGCTAAACAAGTCACAGAACGTACTCGAGACTTACTTAGAGAAAAACAACGAATTGAGACCATTATGAGCACAATACCAAATGCCTTATTGGTACTGGACGTTACTGGTTCCCTTTATCTAACAAATAATCGATTTAAAGATTTATACCACAATGTTTTCCAGAAAAGCCTTTCACCGAATTTCAACATTTTTGATCACCCAGATCACATTTTATTCAATGAAGTCAAATCTTTTATGAAATCTAAATCCAATATCAAGATACAAAAAAAAGTTGAATTAGGAACAATTGAACCTATCAAAAGATTGCACAAACAAATTCATATAAAGAATATAATTATCCCAGCGGAACTCCAATATGAGGACGTGGTCATTCCAGGAGAACGACTTGGCGTTATAATTGAATTTAGAGATGTTTCAAAGTTTATCGAATTTGATAACCTAAGAAAGCAATTTGTTTCGACGGTTAGTCATGAGCTAAGAACACCTATTACAGCAATCGATTTGTCAATTAAGAATTTAATAGA
>JBHLKC010000157.1:0-7594 GCA_048887065.1 Candidatus Hodarchaeota archaeon | reverse complement strand
AGTCAAAATGTTGCTCTTGTAAATATCACTTGGTATAAGTTTGGGGTCTATAATGCCTCCTACGATAATTACACCACTCTTTCAGCTAATATCATCAAGAAGGGAGACTTGTGGAATTACATTCTCCAAGTCTTTGATGGAATGAACTATTCCTTACCCATTAACTCTTCAATTATTACGATTCTGAATAGTCTTCCTGAAATCACAAGCCTAGGTTTTGAGGATGCAACGCCCACTACGATGGTGGCACTCGATGCAACGTGGAGCTATTGGGATTATGATGGGGATACTGAAGATAAACCTGCAGCGATCCTTGAGTGGTACCGAAATGGCATTCATATAACTGGATTCGACAATACAACCCTTATTCCAGCAGTTAATACCAGTAAAAACCAATTCTGGTTCTATAAATTATGGGTCTATGATGGGACAAATTATTCTCTTCTCAGCTCATCGGAATCTATCCAAATCATCAATACCGCTCCTATAGTAGTATCTCTCCCTCTTCCAACCAATGTAACAAGGTTAAATGGGTTGATTTTAAGTGAAGATCTGTTTGTTTCAGCCTTTCAAGATGATGACGGTGATAGTGTTGAAATAGCAGAAATCTATTGGTACAAAGATACAATCCTCCAAGGAACATTGAATGGCTCCTTTACTATCCAAGGAAGTCTACTTACAAAAGGTGAAAATTGGACTTATGCGATTCGTCCATACGATGGTACTGCATTCGGCCTGATTTATACTTCTACTAATATTACAGTAAGTAATACCGCACCCAGTGTAATTTCCGCAGTTTTATCACCCAGCCAGGCCAAAACAACCGATAATTTGGAAGTAGTAATTAATGAGGTCTTTGATCTGGATTCAGATCCCTTAGGGCCTTATAGCATTTTATGGTACAAAGGGATGGTAGATTTACAATCAGATTTTAATAACTTCACAATTTTACCCTCGGCAAATACAACCAAAGGAGAAATCTGGAGATTTGAGATAAGAGTATATGATGGGACAAATTGGTCAGTTCCTTATTCCTCGAACCTTGTTACCATCCTCAACACCAAACCTATGATTACAAACGTCACTTTATGGGGAGGAACTTCTACTTACGAAAATTTAACGCTTACATATGATTTTTATGATGTTGATGATGATCTCGAATCGGGTACGACAATCACCTGGCGTTACACTCCAGGCGGGACAGGAGGGGGGTATTATGGGCTAAAAGAAATTAATGCAAGTGAAACTAAGGCTGGTCAGCTTTGGTGGGTTGAAATTCTCCCCAATGATGGTTTTCAACAAGGTGACCTCTATTTCAGTTTGAATTACGGGATTACAATACTCATTGGAAATACTGCACCCACGATCAATCAAAGCGATATTACTATCAAAGGGGAGTTTAATGGGACTGAATATTCAGATGAGAGCTTTGGAACAATCTTTAATCTTAATCTTCGTTATAACGCATCTGATATTGATGGGGAAGAAGGAGTATCATCCTATGGTTTAAATTTAGTGGATGGTTTCGCCTTAGGATCCGAATATCGCTGGTACCGAAATCGATCTGGATTAGTGACCTTAATCTCTGTCCTTAACGATCAAACTACTGTACCATTTTATTATACTGAAAAAGATGACCTTTGGTGGGTTCAGGTTCGTCCGAGAGATATATATGGCGATTTTGGGAAAGCAATGAACTCCACCCCTATTGTCATAGGTAATAGCTATCCTTTTGTCCAAGGTTTTAGCTGGCTCACTCTCAATCCTACGATGAACGATAATTTAGCTTTTACTTTTGATTACTTTGACTGGGATGATGATCCTGTTAATATATCCCAGACTCTGGTAATAATTCAAATTGATGAAACAAGTGGTGGAACCATTCTTAAGAATGGAACCGTTATGTCTATTGATTTAAAATTCGATATAGCTAGTAATAGATACTATTATACTATTACCGTTTCTCTTACTGCAGGAGATTATCATAAAAATGATAACATATCAGTCATTATTCGGCCCTTTGATGGAACTAATTGGGCAAGTGAGAACTATACAAGTAGCATCATTAGTATTATTAACTCACTTCCTCTCGTGACTGGCCTCACCCTCCAACCAGTAACCAATGAGAATAATCTCTCTTTGGACTGGAATTATTTTGATTTTGACTTGGATCCCCAAATTAATGATAATAATATTATTATTTGGTACAAGAATGGCGTAGAACAACCTATCTATAACAGTATGTCTGCTATCCCCCTTGGGGATATTTCAAATGGTGATTTATGGCGAGTTGAGCTCCAAGTCTTTGATGGATCCAATTATAGTGTAGTGTATAGTGTGGACATAGTCACCAAGCAACTTAGCATTGCTTATAAGTTTGATCCTCAAACCAGTCAGGTTGATCCCGATTGGACACTGGATTCCCGAGAATTCTATGTTGAGGATGAAAACATCACGATTTCTTATCACTTTTCTCAAGATGATGATGTTATTGGGTGGAGTATTACATGGTTCGTTGACTCAGGAAATGGAACCAGTTTAGATGCAAAGAGTCTTTACCCAGATTTTCCTGTAAATACGTACACAGTACCACACCAGTATACTCACCCTGGCGAGTACTGGTATTGTGAGATTACCCCATTTGATGGTATTTATTGGTGGGGGACTATTCAATCTCGAGAGATCTATATACAAAGCCGTCCTTCCATTCACACAGATCCTCAAGAGGTTATTCTTGCTCTTAATGATACCGAAGGACATTATAATTTAACCATTTCTGCGACGGATCTTCTGAATAACATCGTTGCTGTTGAATTCACGTTTAACGACACCACAATCATAGCCTCAGATGGTGTGCAAATAACAGATGATATTTGGACTAGTGAGCTCCACATACCAGAAGAAGCTTTTGAAAGCTACCTAAACTCTGTGTTATTAGGTCAAATTAAAGTGATTACTACTGCGAATTATAATGATGTGTCATTTAACATTTATTCGATTTTAAGATTTAATATAACCATTGAGGATACAGCCGCTCCACGAGTTTTAGATGCATTTTTTGTGCCCAATGAAGACGTAAATCCAACAAATCTAACATTTTATGCTCACATTCAGGAGTTTGGAGCAGGTGTTTCAGAGATCAATCTTCAATATTACTTTGAATCGGTAGATAATTCTGGACATGGGGGTTCTGCTGCTTTTAGTAATCAAAACCAAATTAATTCCTGGCTCAACGCACAAATGATCTTCTATAACATTACAACCTATCAAGGTGAAGCTATTCAAGTTTATCGGATAACAGTTCCATTTAATCAGGATAGTACCAGTTGGAAAGTGATTTATCGTGTTAGTACATCTGACAATGCGGGGAATATCAATCCACTAGCTTTTGATATTCTCACCCGAGACCCAAACAGAGTTGATAGAGATATTGTTTTCTTCACTCCTCCTGGTATAAACCCAACGTTAGTCTTGATTATTGTGGGAGTAACTCTCTTATTTGCATTCGTAGGCTCGATAGTTTATGTGAAATTCATTCGGAAACCTGAAATTGTTGGGCTTGACAAAGAACTTGTGTTGAGGTCAATTTCTGAAATTGACAACTCCGAAGCGAGGGATTCGCTAGATTCTCATACTATTGGAATAGTGATTTCATTCTTTGACCAGCGTCATGGTCCCATACCAATCATTGTAATACCTGAAATACTTAGAGATAATTTTCCTAAACTTGTTGAACTGTCTGATAGATCGTTTAGTGGTACTGGCTTTAGTGACAACTTTGATACTGAAATTTCTTCAAGTTATGATTTCGTACTGGCTCAAGGAATACGTTCTAAAGTTATGTCTTTTGGATTCGCCTTGGATAGACCAAACGCACGAGGAGGACAAGAAAATCTCACAGCAAATATCTTGATTCATTCTGAGTTATTCCCGTTAGTTAATCAATTCTTAGACGAAATTCAAGAAAGAGTTCATACTATACACGGATTTATGAACTCAGAGGATTCAGAAAAAGAGAATATCCGAAATCAAGTTTTTGAACTTAGAAAATATGTCTCTCTAATTATATTGTCATATGAGCGGATTTATGGCACAACTGAGTTAATAAGTGTTGAAGATTAGAAATGTATCAACCAGTTCCACTCCATTATTATGAGAATATTATTTCTAAGAGCTTTTTCCTAATCTTGCTTCAAGGGAAGAAATAAATTTTTGAGATGAAGGCTTATCAATACCACTTGTTCCAAATATTATTTCCCATTTCTTCTTGCTACAAATGATTGTGATTATCTGTGTTTGATTTTCATTCTTGATCATATTCCTTCTGAAAACCAAATCAACCTGATTTTCTTTCTCATTTATTTCAATAGAATTAAAACCTTGGTTTTTTAAATGTTTAAATGCAATGTGTTTAACATATCTCCAATGGACATCATGAAGGATTTTTTCAACTTTAGCTCTCTCCTTTCCTGCGATTACAGGATTAGCAATTTTATTATCGTATAAAAGGCTAAACCCTCTCGTAGATCGTTTTATTGATACCTTAGAGTTACTTATCTCTTTTAGAGCATTTTTCAAACTCGATTCATCTGAAAATAAACCTATTCTTTCAGTTATTGGTTCTAGACGATTGCAATAATCCATATTATCGGAGCTCCATAAAATCAATAATGTGCAAGCATCATTAGATAAGATAATATTGAAGACAGGAACTGGTTTTTCTGAGATAAGCTCATTTTAAATCTTCTTTGTCTATTCAAAAGACTAATTAGTCACCTTATATACGATACTTTCGCGATATCCTGTAGTAACTAAAGTATACCCAATCAATTTTTTATCAATTTCGCCATCTCCAGTATCTACTAACAAAGGGGTTCCTTTCAATGAATTAATTTTATGTTTTGTAGCTATAACAATGATATTATTCTTCCCAACTTGTTTAATTACTTTAGAGCTTAACTGTTGATTTCCTCTTCCGAATAAATAACCTTGTCCTCCGATTGGGGTTACAATGAGTTTTACTTTCTTCCCTCGTATAATCTTTAACAACTCTTTTTCATTCAGATCCTTTCCAATTAATTTTTTATTATAAACTGCATCAACACCTAATAATGTGTAATCCAGGTTTAATTTTTCCATAATTGGTCGGGTTGTAGTCCCAGGACCAATAATATAGACGTAATCATCGCTCATATTCTCAATGATATCTACAGCAATCGCTTCTTGGGAATAATTTTCATTTTCAAGAGTCCCAGCTTTCACTCTTTGAATAAGCTTTTTTTCAAATGGTATTTTTAGATAACCATATAGTTTAGCTGTTAGAATTCCGCTTCTAAACTTTTCTTCATCAATATCCATGACTTCTGCAGAGATCTCTTGTTTTATCCTCTGTTCTAAATACAGAGCAGCTAAGTCTCCTGCGCGTGCTGGATTTACTGCAAAGACTGCTGAATGTATTTTTACTCCAGTTGGAATTCCTAGGACAACTATGTCTTCTTTAACAGCATTATAAATATCTCGAGCAGTTCCATCTCCTCCTGCAAAAAGTATTAGATCAACCCCAAGATTTAGTAAATCTTTGGAAGCATTTTGAGTATCTATTGCTGTTGTCTCACCTTTCTTTAAAGACCCTATAATTTTAGGTTTAAAACCACATTGTTTTGCGACATTTTCACCCATTTCTCCTGGATAGGTAATAAGTTTAATCTTATCTTGAAGGAATACAAGTCTTTTCAATGCTTCCAAAGTACGTTGAGGAGATTCAGGTTCAGCTCCTAATTCTAAAGCCTTTTTCAAGATATATAGTCCATCAGTTCCTTTTAATCCAACTCGTCCTCCCATACCTGCTATAGGGTTAACTATTAATCCAAGTTTTTTCAACGTAAATCATTGCTTCTTCTTATGTTTTCTCAGATAAGCTCGCCAAGTAATTGCCCATTTCAAAGGATCATCTAGTGAGTCGGTTTTAATCTTATGAACCACACTGTTATGTGGAGCTGTTTTAACAATATCTGGGTTTGTATATGCTTCTTCAACCACTTGCTTTAAACCTTCTATATATTCATCAATTTCAGCTTTGGAATAAGACTCAGTGGGCTCAAGCGTCATTGGTTGGGGTACAATGAAAGGATGATGACTCGACCACATATGAAAACCGAAATCAATCATTCTATTTGTAATATCTTCTGTGGTGATACCTGTTTCTTGAGTGAGACTTTCCCAACTATACCGAACTTGTTCAATACGATGTTTTCCTTTCGCATAGGGGGCACTTGCTCCACGAAGTTCTAGAATCTTCTTTAGAAGATAATTATTATTTAAAACAGCAATTTGGGCGACTTCTTTAAGGCCCTCACCACCTAAACTCATAACCCACGCGTAAGATCTTACAATTGTAGGAATTACTCCATAGTATCCTCGGACTTTACCAATGCTATTAGTTAAATTATATTTAAGATAATAACCTTTCTCTTCCTCATATTCTACTAATGGAATGGGCATAAAAGAGACAAGATCTTTTTTTACACCGAGAGCTCCTGTAGCTGGTCCTCCACAACCGTGCGGAGATGAAAAAGTTTTATGGAGATTGAAAAAACACATATCAAAACCCGCTTCCTTCGCACGAGCTATTCCGAGAATTCCATTGGCATTAGCTTGATCATAACCACAGAGACCTCCGTTATCATGAATTAATTGAGTGAACTGAGCAATATCTGGATTAAAAATGCCAGTATCTTCAGGATTTGTAATCAATAATCCAGCGGTTCGATTTGAGACTGCAGTTTTCAACGCTTCAATATCAGGTAATCCCTCTTCATTGGGATAAATCGTTATAATTTTATATCCTTTTACCGCTGCTGCTGCCGCATCGGAAGGATGGGAAAAAATAGTTGTGATAATCTCATCCCTTTGATCTGACTCTCCTCTTGCTTCATGGTAAGCATAGATAATGGAAGCCATAGCAAGAATTGCTTGACTACCACCACCAGGTTGAAAAGTAAAATGATCTAAACCAGAGATTTCTCTAAGAAAGAGATCCATTTTGTATATAATCTCAAGAATTCCTTGAACAGACCTCTCATCTTGATTTGGGTGCAATTTCGTCAATTTCGGGGAGGTAACAAAACTTTCATTTATTTTAGGACTGTATTTCATTGTGCAGGTGCCTTGACCAATATCGATATTCAAATCAGCACCAAGATTTTCCTGTGATAAACGCAAAAAATGTTTTAAAACACGCATTTGAGAAAGTTCAGGAAGAGAAGGGGCCTCTCTTCTAGCCATTGTCTGAGGTATATTGGAAATACCATCCCCCACAATTTCCTCTATTTCTTTTTCAATCTCTGGAACTAAAATACCTCGTTCACCCTTGTTTGATAGTTCAAAGATAATTGGCTCATCCCACTTAGCTTGATGGAAATTCTTTCTGAGCTTCATAGAATACCTCCTATTTTGACAAGCTTTCATTCAACGCTTGAACCAACCTATCAATGTCCTCTTTAGTATGAATTTCTGTTACACAATAGAGAGCACTTTCTCCTAATTCTGTGAATTCATTAGAAAGATTTATCCCTCCAAATATTCCTTTATCAAG
>JBHLKC010000156.1:0-7598 GCA_048887065.1 Candidatus Hodarchaeota archaeon | reverse complement strand
TGATACTGACGCTTCGACAATTTTCTTTGTATTATCTTTTCTTATAATTTCCCACTCGAAAGCTTTAGATGGTCTTCTTGTCCTGAAAACCTCGTTGAAGGTCTGAAACACGATTTTAGCTGTTTTTTCGTCACAGTACTGTTTGTAGCTCATCCCCAGTATTTCATTTTCATTGTAACCAAGAAGATTGCATATTATTTCATTAAAAAATGTGAAATCTCCATTAAGATCAACTTCGTAATAACCATCCTGAATGTTTTCGAGAATTGACCTATATTTTTCTTCACTTTCTCGTAATGCTTGCTCTGCTTGTTTCCGCTCTCCAATATCCCGTATAAAAGCTAAATCGGCTGGTTTTCCTTGATATGAAATCACACTAGCATTGATTTCAACATCTAATGGAATTCCATTCTTTAATATCAGTTTCGATTCATAAATCGAGGGGACATCTTTACCAGCCATCCGTTTATTATAACGATCAACAAGCCCAGAAAGCGCATCAGGATGAATATAATTCATGAATGGACTATTTATTACTTCATTAAAGTTTAAATTAGCCATTGATGCCAATCTAGGATTAAGAAATTTAATTAATCCGTCTTGTACGATAACGATTCCGTCTTGTGCTTGTGTGATCAAATTTTTATATTCTTTCTCTGACCCCCTCAAATCTTTTACTGTTTCTTGTAATCTATTGTGTAGAATCGCGTTTTGTAAAGCTAAAGCGAGACGATGACCTAAAAGGCTAAATAGATGACGCATGTCTTCAGAAAACGCATCAATAAGGTTGGATGCAACATTTAGAGTACCTAGTAGTGTTCTTTCATATATCAAAGGGATATAAAAAACACTTCTAACATTTGTAGCAATTAGCTTCTTATCCATATCATATTCTTGTTTTTCTAGTGCAATATTTGACCGATAATGAGGTTTCCTCTCTTCGATTATTTTTGATAGATATGTTTTTTCAAATGGTATGAAACTTCCCTTGAAGATCCCGCTACTATCACTTTCAGTCATAGCATAAACAAGGAATCCCTTTTTCTCTTCATCAAGTATTGCGACTGCAACACGCTGAAGCATGAAACGATCTTTGAAGAAATCAACAGCAGCTTGAATCACTCTTTCGCTATTAAGCGTGAATATTTTTGCCTCAAAATCAGCTAATTGTTGCGAAATATATTGTTGAAACTTTAATTCTTCTATTCCTCTTTTAATTGCTGCTTTTGCATCATCAGGAATATCCTGCCTTTCCAGTAACGCTTTAAATTCCATAATTGCAACTATCCATCTAAATCAGTTGCATCAGATTTATTGTCGAGATTTATATGATTATTAGGTGTTTGTAATTTATACAGCTTTATATAATAATTCTAATTAAGCTATTCTGCTTTACCTCGAAGTCTCATTCAAATTGTTCCTTCTTTGTCTATTAACTTCAAAACTCTGAAATAGATACTTTTTATTTGGTAATCATTCTGTATAAGAGGTCTAAAGGCTATGACTAATCGAGAAGAAGAAAAATATATTCTGGCTTATGACCATGGAACAAGTGGGGTAAAAACCGCAATTTGCACTGTATCGGGGAAGATTCTTGATTTTGTATTCGAGAAAACGCCCCTATATCTTAAAAAAAATGGAGGAGCCGAACAGAATCCAGATGAATGGTGGGAAGCAGTATTAAAAACCTCAAAATGTCTTATCGATAAAGAAATTGTTGATGTTGATGATATAGTTGCTATTTGTTGCTCTAGTCAATGGTCTGGAACAGTTGCTGTTGATTCAGATGGTAGCCACTTAGGAAATGCCATTATTTGGATGGATTCTCGAGGAGCTCCTTATATAAATAAATTAATGGGTGGACTCCTGAAAATTTCTGGTTATGGTATAACAAACATCTTGAAGTTTATTTACAAGACTGGGGGTGGACCTACGCTTAGTGGAAAAGATCCTATTGCCCACATACTATATCTAAAGAATGAGGTTCCAGAAATATATAACAAGACCCATAAATTTCTTGAATGTAAGGATTTCTTAAATTTAAAATTCACAGGAAAATTCGCAGCTTCTTACGATTCCATTATGCTCTACTGGGTGACAAATACCCGAAATCCCCAAAAAATTAGGTATGATAACTCTCTGATCAAAAAACTGGGAGTTAAAAAATCTCAAATGCCAAAGTTAAAACGGTCTATTGATGTTTTAGGAACAGTGTCTAGAGAAGTAGCTGATGAAATTGGTATAAATCGTGCAAAGGTGATAGTTGGATCACCTGATATTCAGTCAGCAGTGATAGGATCTGGAGCGATTGAAGATTACCAAGGACATATTTACCTTGGAACCAGCTCTTGGGTTATGTGTCATGTCCCATTTAAAAAGACAGACATTTTTCATAATATAGCTTCTCTTCCTTCAGCCATACCTGGAAAATACATTGTGGCAAATGAACAGGAGAGTGCTGGAGGTTGTTTAACATTTCTTCGAGATAATATTTTTTATGATGATCGAGAGGATTATTACGGAAATCCAGAGGTCTATAAACTCTTTGACTCGGTTGTAGAGAATGTTCCAGTTGGTAGCAATGGTTTAATTTTTACTCCCTGGCTATATGGTGAGAGAACACCTATAGAAGATCATACAATTAGAAGCATCCTTTTTAATATGTCCTTGACAACAAAAAAGGAAGATATAATCAGAGCTGCTTTTGAGGGAGTAGCTTATAATAGTCGTTGGGTATTAAAATATGTAGAACGATTTATTAAAAGAGATATTAATCCAATGAACATTATTGGTGGAGGGGCTCAATCAGACATTTGGTGTCAAATTTATGCAGATGTTCTCAATAGGACAATTCGACAAGTTAAAGATCCAATCCAGGCCAATGCTAGAGGTGCGGCCTTTATTGCTTCTGTTGCCCTAGGATATATAACATTCAAAGAAATTCCCAATCTAATAGAGTTTTCTGGGATATTCAAGCCCATTCAAACCCATACAGAAATATATAATAAAATATTCAAGGAATTCTTGCTTCTATACAAAAATAATAGAGCAGCTTATCAACGGTTGAATAGAGGAAGGAGGTAGAACCGTAACTCTATGGTAAATAATTTCAGATTCAGAGGATAGAAACATGTCAAACGATCTAAATATAGTAATTATCGGTGCTGGAAGTGCTAGTTTTGGCCTGGAAAATCTTACTGGAATTATGGCTCACGACGATTTGAAAGGAGAAGCAACATTATCCCTAGTCGATATTAACGAAACAAATCTAAAAGCAATAGCAGCTCTCGCAAATATAATCAATAAGAAATGGAATTCAAACATGGAAATTATTTCTACAACTGATAGATCCAAAGTATTACCTGATGCTGATTTTATAATATTATCAGTGGCTATCGACAGAGAAGAAACATGGTTACTTGATCATGAGATTGCAAAGAAACATGATTTTTGGCATTATGCGGAGAATGGCGGTCCAGGTAGTTTTAGTCAAACTGCACGTGGATTAAGATTCATTATGCCTATATTGCATGATATTCATGATCTGGCGCCAGAATCGTGGCTCATTAATTTCACAAATCCTGTACCGCGAATTGGTTATGCTGCGCAGTTTGCAAATGTCAAGTACATAGGTTTATGTCATCAGATATGGCATGGCTATGGGATTCTGGGCCGATATTTAGCAAAAGACCTAGACATAACAACTAATCTTGATTTTAAAGTCAGGTGGACAGACGAAGCTCAAGAAATCCTAACATTGTTTGGGATTGAAGCAGCTAGCGAGTATGATATCAAAGCTGCAGGACTTAATCATTTTTCATGGATGCTTGATGTTAGACGACGTGAAACATGGGAAGATATGTATCCTCTAATTCGTAAGGAGGCAGCTAATGTCTATCCAGATTTTGAACCACTGACTCAACATATGTTCAAGACATTTGGTCTTCTTCCTGTTCCAGGGGATTGTCACCTTGCAGAATATTTACCTTTCACCAACACAAAAGAGAATTGGCAGAGGTATCAAATTCAGTTATATGATTTTGAGCGAGGAAAACGACAAAGACGAGAAATGTGGGATAGAATTCATTGTTTAATTTCAGGTAAAGTCCCTTTCAATTTACAATCTAATCCTGCAGAAAGAGCTGATTGGATTATTGCAGAGATTTATACTAATGCTAACGCGTATGAAAACGCGGTGAATATCGTTAATAATGGTACTATTGATAACTTGCCTAATGATGCGATTGTCGAAGTTCCTGCACTTGTTAGTAGTTATGGTGTCTCTGGTATGAAAGTAGGGAAATTACCAGAAAGTATCGTTGCATTATGTCAACGAGAAATCTCTATAGCTAAAATGGTGACAAAAGCATCAATTTTAGGTGATCGTGATTTGGCACTTCAAGCTTTTGCTTTGATGGTTGATGATCTTGCTCTTGCTGAAAGACTTTTAGATGAATATCTAACGACATTTAAAGAACAATTACCACAATTTTATTCATAAAATTGTGAAATTCTATATTTACTTTATAGACTTGAGGAAACAACTTGTCACACCCAATTAAGCTCTTAATTTTTGATCTAGATGATACTCTTATTAAATCGAATATTGATTATTCCCAAATTCGCAGAGAAATTGTAGAATTATTCGATAATCCGATTCCAGAAGAGACCATATCAAAAACCCCGATTCTAAAACTATTAGACAAATTGAAGGAAGTTCACCCTAATAAATACCCTGAAGGATACAAAAGGGTCTATGAAACCGAAAGAGAAGCTACAGAACAGGCAGACATCATAGAAGGAGCTGAGAAAATCCCTACTCTTCTTAAAAAGTATAGAATTCTTTCTGCGATCTATACAAATAACTCATTAAACACTGTAAAACTATATTTATCTAAATCTGAGTTTAAATTTCTTAATAAGTTTCAAATTCATACCAGAGAAGATTTTACCAACCCAAAACCTGATCCTGAAGGATTGATAAAGATAATTAGCTTATTCCAAAAACCAGAAATTACACGAGAAAATACTGCATATATTGGAGATTCCTATATTGATGCTTTTGCAGCACATAATGCGAATGTAAAATTTATTTGGTTCAATTCCCGAGATCTGGATTCAAGTCTTTTTCCTAAACCTCCTTACGCAGTACTCACAAATTGGAAAAAATTTGAGGATTTTTTAAGAGCCAAATTAAGTTAAATTCTTATTATCACCGTATAAAATAAGAGAATTTAGGACAGTAAATCATTGAATCGCCCCATTTCTAATCCTGATAGGTTTAATGCAACAAATAATCTCATTGCTTTATGTTTGTCATCATTTGTGATAACGGTAGGTTTTGGTGTAATCATGCCATTCTTGCCTTTATATGCGAGTGAAATTTTATCAGAGTTCTCTTTTATCGGTATAACGGTAGGAATAGCTCTTCAGATTGGAATTCTTACTTCTGCATTCATGTTTATGAGATTTTTGCTAGCACCCTCGTATGGAGATCTTTCAGACTCATCTGGACGCAAACCAATAATTCTAGTTGGTATGGCGGTCTATGCATTCTTAATAGTTGGGTATGGACTTGCCTTTAATTTTTTAAGCCTAATAATTCTCCGAACTCTTCAAGGAATGGCATCAGCTGCAGTTTGGCCAGTTGGAGAAGCTCTAATTGTAGATACATCAACGAAACAAACAACAGGGAGAAATTTAGGTTATTATATCATGAGTATGCAGGCAGGGATGGCATCAGGACCTTTTTTAGGCTTTATTTTTTATGCAGGATTAAATGATATTCTTGGTTTCTCATCCATATTATCTTACCGCTTAACCTTTATCGGTCAAGGTGTAATGGGTATTTTAGCAACAATAATTGTTGCTTTATTAGTTAAAGATCCGACTCAAATTAACCAGAATACTCCCTTAATGAAGGAATTTAAACAAGCAATCCATTTAATGGCATTTAAAACTGTTGAAAGTCCAAGATATTTAGTGAAAATATTCACAACTAATAATAACTATCGTAATCTTAGCCTATATACAATCTACACTGTAGCAGTAATTAATGGATTCGGAAATGCAATGATTTTTCCGATTATAACCCTTTTTCTTGATGATTTCTATTTCCTAGATCCTGAAGTAATTGCACTGGTTATAGGGGTTGTAGGCCTTCTAGCAATTTCAGGAAATCCTCTTGGAGGATTTTTAAGTGATAAAGTAAGTAAGAAACAAGTAACATGGATTACAGGTTTGATGAGAGGAATTTTTTACATTATTTTAGGAGTAAAAATGGGGTTATTAGGAGTTATTTTTATTTTTGCAATTCAAAGATTCCTTTGGGGTATCTTTCAACCGTCTTTTCGTTCACTACAAAACTCTTTAATACCTGAGGAAGTCCGTGGCAAAGAATTTGGATTTGTTCAATCACTATTCAACCTCGGTTCTATACTTGGCCCTATCATTGGTGGTATACTGTATGATTCGTTTTTCAATGCAAATTTTAAACTAGGGGGAGTAATATACATTGGTGTTGGTGTAGCTTTTGCACTGTCGGGGATACTCTCAATGATGGGAAGTATATTTTTATTTTTATTCATTAAATCTTCATTCTTTCAAAACAACAGTAATAAAACCAAAGATATTTCTTAATGGTTAACAACATTGCTCATGAACTAATAAATTAATGAAAAATATTGTTGAAAAATTAGTTGATATGCTTGTTTAATACACAACTGATAAAATGAAAATTGGAGGATGTGGGATGCTATGAGGAAATTTGCATTTCAAGAGCTAGCATACGCAATAGTCGTTGCGACATCTTATGGATTACTAATGGGCATTTTGTTTAATCAATCATCTGATTTCATAATATTTTTGATATGGGCGCTCTTGATATGCGCACATTTAGCGGGAATTTTGCTCATTGTTAGGCTAGAAGAGGGGAGAGAGAAATCTAAAGAAATAGATAAGACTACTTAGAAATAGGTTACTAATGAAAACGTAGAAAAACATACCAGCTAAATATTGTTAAGCTCATTTTCTTTTATTATTTTATTGATGTTAGTACGCACTCCAGCTGTTATCTCCTCTTGAAATGACTTTAATAGACCGAACATGGCTCCATGATATTCCATCCGTTTCAATCCGATCTTGTGTTCGACAGGGTCACGGGAATAAGTCAGATCAGTGAGTATTAATACACGATAACTATTATCAAGAAGATCAATGGCAGTCTGAGCAACACAGACATCAGTCTCTAACCCACAAAGGATAGCGACTTTTTTTTGAGTTTTTTCAATAGCTTCACGAATATTTTTTTGCCCCCAGCAACTATAGATAAATTTATCATAAACTGAAACATCGCTTAATGATTCAAATAGACCTTCATGAACAGATCCATTTTTCCTGATATCCTCTGCAGTGACAATTAGTGGTATTTTTAACACTTGACAAAGCTTTATCAAGTGTTTATACTTTGCAATGTATGTTATCTGCTCGGTTTCTGATAATCCTTTCATAAAAAAGTCTTGAACGTCAATAATTAACACAAAACAATCCTTAACACTAATTAGATTTGAAGAACGAGATACAGGTTCAATTAAATCCAT
>JBHLKC010000155.1:0-7662 GCA_048887065.1 Candidatus Hodarchaeota archaeon | reverse complement strand
ATTGTCCATTTTATTCTCTTTCCACATTCAGAACATTTTGCTTTTAATATTTGGCCGTGTAAATGAATTACGTTTGTTGAACCCGCTCTTTCATGCAAATCGTCTACATTTTGTGTTAATATAACTGTATCAAATCCTTGTTTCTCATAATTAGCAAGCGCATAATGAGCAGCATTAGGTGATGCATTTAGTACGATGCCAATTCGCCAACGGTACCACTCCCAAACAAGTTGAGGATCTCGATTAAAAGCACTTGGAGTTGCTAGTTCAGATGCAGAATAAGTCTTCCACAACCCATTCTTTCCCCGAAATGTAGGTATTCCAGAGGCTTTGGAAAATCCAGCACCAGTTATCACTGTTATCTTAGTTTTATTGTCGTTTCGCTTCATAAAATCACTCAATTTAGCAAATAACAAAAATTTTTTTGTAATTATTGGTCTAAGATGATAATTTGTCCCGAATAAAGATAAATTTAGGTTTTAATGTACAAATCATAACTTTAGGTTTTCGAAGGATTCCGATCTTCGTCAAATTGGGATAATCGCAACATTTTTAAATTCGCAGTTAACTATTGTTATTAAACAATTGTTAATTTTTAAAATGTAATAATGTGATAAAAATGATTTATGACGAATTAGATCGAGAAATTCTTGAAATTCTAAGTAGAGATGGAAGAACAAAATTCACTACAATAGCAAAACAGATTAAAAGAACAGAGGGTACGGTTCGCAACAGAGTTAAACGGTTACGTGAGAAAGGTGTAATTCAGGGTTTTAGAGTTGTCACAGACCCATCGAATCTTGGATATGAAAAGCAAGCTATTATTAAATTCCAAATGGAACCCACTTACGAGGCTTATGCTCAAATGGACTCCCTTCCATTCATATGTTCTACTGCTGGTTGCCATTTAACTTCACTATATCGAAGTAACGGTGAAAGCTCCTTTATCCTCGAGTTGCTTAGTAAAACAAAACATGATATGGATTATTTCATTAGTGAACTGAATAAATTTGAGGGTATCAGTGATATTGAAGTTTTAATTAAAGAAGAGAAAATTTACAGTCAGCTTGCCTAGCTATAAATTTCATTCTTCTTTTTTTCTTCATCTATCTTTAATATTACATAACAGATCAAGATTAATTCTATTTTAGGGGATATTAGGGTTTAAACTTCAACATGAAAAAATCGTCAATAGCAAGTCGTTGGAGCTAGATATTGGGGATAGAACGGAACTAGAAATTTCCTTGTTGAATAACAGAGATGACATTCATTATAAAAGAGATCTTCTGTAAATCCATGCTTTCTAGCCAATTTCAAAATCCCTTTAGGGCCTTCATCAGCAATTAATGATAATATAGGGTGTTTATCACAATTATAATTCTGAATTATATCTATTAAGGATTGATTACGGGTATTGCCAATACTTATTCCTGGACAAAGAGTTACATTTCCTTGGTAGTCTATTTCAACAGTTGTGGGGGATTGTAAGTCTCCCCCGATCCAAAACGGTAGTGGGCATTTACCACTAGGCAAATAACTCCTTAATTTGACAGATTTGGTTAAGTTAGCACCTCTTCCTTCAAAACTAGCAATATATTGATTGAATTCAACAGTAAAAATTCCTTTTAAATCCTCAATAATTTTTTTTGTCGATTTGTTGTAAGGATTAGCAAAATTATAACCCCCTAGATAGTAGCTGTCAACCCAGATTTTTTCAATACCTATCTCAACAGCAGATTGTATAGCATTTTTTACATTTAAAAGTGAAACAAATTCTTGATGGAAACCATCAGCACTAAAAGTAATTCTAGTTAATCCAGCGTCTTTTAGCTGAATTAATTTCTTTAATGCGATTTCTTCAGTTTTCGCCCAGAAACTATTTGTAATAACCCCCCTTTGAGAAATATTTAGCTCTTTTGCTTTTTCTAAAACAAATTTCAACTGATCGAAGTAAATAAAAGGCTCACCCCCATGGATCGTAATGGAATGTAATGACTGGGTGTCTGATAACTCCGTTAAGTACCGTTTAATATCATCCTTTGTTATATATCCAGTTTTGTCAGGTCCTGCTTTATAACTACAATGTTGACAAGCTGCAGTACATTTGAAAGTAAGTAGAAAGTCAAATCCTTTAATCTGCAACATTACACAACTCTTTGGTGTAGTGTAACTTACAAAAACTTTTATATTTTTCTTCTCGAAAGATATGGGTTCACTTGATCAAAAAGAAGAGAAATACTCACGAATTTTTTTTTGTACTTATCAGAGGAAAATTTTTTCTTATCCTGGTCTGCCAAGCATGACTATAGTATACATCACATCAGCAGAATTGGTGATAGAGTCTGAAGCATTCTCTAGATTCTTAGCTGTGTCCAGTAATAAGAAATGCACCGAGAATCCTAATGATTCATTTAATGATAAAACTTCTTCTCTTGCAATGTAATGTACATTGTCTGCTTCACGTTCTCGATCTTCGATGATCTGACGATTATCCAAAATGGATTGATCGTCTCGGCCCAAGGCAGCTATCATTTTTCGAAAAACTCGTACACTCTCAACGATTAACAGAAGTAGTTCTTTAAAATTATCTATAATTGATTCAAATCCTTGAGTATTAACCCCCAGTTTTACTAACATGACAATATTCTTGCCAGCTGTCTTTGTCCAATTTGCAGTCGCATCAGCTAAACGAACGAGTCGAAAAAGCTTTTCTCGGATCTCAGGAGGTAGTAACCCACGAGCTATTTCATTGGCAAGCTCATCTTGTATATGGTCAGCTGAACGTTCTTGCATGCTTACTCGTTTATATAATTTCTCTGCCTGAGCTATCTCCGGATTTTTCAGATGTTTAACTAAATCGATACACGATAAACAAGTATCAAGTATTTTTTCAGCATGCAGGTCCAAACTTCTTAGAATGACTTGATTACGTCTTTGTTTGAACCAGTGCAATAGACTACTTTCTGTATATTCATTCAAGAGATAACACTTTCCTTAAACCAAATTCTGGAGCTGCAAATATTCTTGTTCGTTGTGGGTCAAGATGGATAAAAATTTTACTTTTTCTATCAATAGGATCACGTGAATCAATAATAATGGAGTCTTCAGTTAAAAGGTCTGCAGCGTACCGATAATATCCTCCTGCAAATCTTTCCTTTCTAATAGTACCTTCTAATGTATTATCTTGGTCTTCAGAACTTATCATAATACTTTCAGGACGAAAAGCTACTACAACGCCTTCTCCTTCGTTGAACTTGTCATTTTGACCTTGAACAACCAGATAATGATGATTTCGAAATTCAATATTATATTCATTTGTTTGTTTTCTTTCTTTTACATAGCCTTCCAGAAAATTACATTCACCAATGAAATTCATTGTAAATAATGTCTGGGGGATTTCGTAAAGGTTTTGTGGGGTCCCAATCTCAATAATCTCACCAGCTCGCATAACTACAATTCTATCTGCAATTGACATAGCTTCTTCTTGATCGTGGGTAATATGGATAGCTGTAAGACCGAGATCTTTTACTAGTCGTCTTAGTTCATATCGTAAAGACACCCGTACTTTATAATCTAAAGCAGATATTGGTTCATCTAATATTAATAACTTTTCATTGGTAGCTAGAGCTCGTGCTACTGATGTTTTCTGTTGAGCGCCTCCGCTAAGTTCTCGTGGTTTTAATTGTTTCTGATCAAGCAAATCTACTAGTTTAAGCATCTTTTCACTAATTTCAACCTGCTCTTTTCGTGTTAAATCATTCACAAATGGACCATAAGCTACATTCTGCTCAACAGTCATGTGTGGAAATAAAGCAATACTTTGGAACACCATAGCAAAGTTTCTTTTTTCGATAGGAAGATTTTTTACATTTTCTCCATCAATAAACACTTCTCCACTAGTAGGAGGGACAATACCTGTTATACAATTTATAAGAGTCGTTTTCCCGCAACCCGAGGGTCCTAGAAGTGCAACATATTCACCATCTTTGATATCCAAGTCAATTCCTTCCAGAGCTCGAACTCTTCCGAAGTATTTTGTAAGGTGTTGAAGTTTGACGTTTGGCATTAGCTCATCTCTAATTCTCTAATTGATTCCCAGGACTCTTTAAAACATGATATAACTTCAGGGGGAATGGTTAGGTTTACATCTACTCCAGGTTGATATTTTGAAAATTCAATTGAAGGAATAATTGCTTTTATGGTTTTGGGTAACCCTTCCACATTAATTATAATGCTTAGCCACTTACCTAAGTAGAAGGTTTGTAAAATAGTACCTGTAAAACTATTCTCACTCTTCCTTATATCACTGGATGAATCTGTTACTAATTCAACTAGTATTCTATCTGCTTTAAAGGTAATGACATATTCTTCTGATGATTTTTTGTTTTTATTAAGATTTTCATTCAGTTTCTTATTACTTACATTTAATATTTCATGCTCTCCAATTTGAAAGATTTCATCTTTATTCCTGATTTTTTTTCTTGCTGGAAGTAAATTTGTTTCACCAAAGAAATACGCAGAGAATAATGAATTAGGATTACTATATATTTCATAAGGATTATCAAATTGAATTATTTTTCCTTTATTGATTATTAAAACTTTATCAGCTACAGCCATAGCTTCCTCTTGATCGTGAGTCACATGAAATGTTGTTTTATCTAAATCAGTAACCAATTTGCGTAGTTCGGTTCTTAAGAACAATCGCAATCTAGCATCAAGAGCTCTTAAAGGTTCATCAAGTAAAAATACCTCTGCATCAGCTGCTATTGCTCTTGCAAGTGCTACTCGCTGCATCATTCCACCGCTTAATTCGTTTGGGAAAGCATCATACCTTTGACGCAAATTAACAAGATCAAGTATTTCGTCTCCTAACGCACTTATTTCTTCCTTTGTCTTATCACCTTTCATTTTAGGAGAAAAGACTGTATTTTCCCAAACATTCATATAAGGAAATAGTGAATAATCGGAGGTTTGTGGAAGATAGGCCATATTTCTTCGTTCAGATGGAATTTTGTTCGTCAGGGGTTGATCACTTTTATAAATCTCCCCCTTTGTCGGTTTCAGCAAACCAGATATTAATTTAAGAAGAGTTGTTTTCCCTGCACCAGTAGGGCCTAGGATAACGATATACTCGCCCTGATCTACCTCCAGATTAATATTCTGCAATACAAGATTTTTACCAAAGCGCATATATAAGTTCTCTATTTTAATATGTGCTTTGGTCATATTTTTCACCTAATTTACTTCCTAGTTCTTCGAATTACTCTTGAGCGAAGGAAAAATATCAATAGAGAGGAAATAATGATTAATATAATGGTAGTAAGTGCTGCAAAGAAATAATTGGGTTCTGCACCTTTAATTAATTCAACAATGAAAACTGGAGCTGTTATAGATTCAGGAGAAACAGCTAATGTTGCTCCAGTTTCACCGATACTTCTAGTGAAAGACATTATTGCTCCTGCAATTATTGAAAATTTGACAACTGGAAGCGTTACATGAAGAAAATTTTGAATTGGACGTGCTCCTAGGCTTTTAGCAGCATCTTCATATGCTAAGTCAAGTTCAGCAAGACCACCAATCGTATTTCTTACAATAAAAGGAAAAGTCATACCTATATGAGCCATAATAACGAAAAAAAGTTCATTAGCAGGGAATAAGACCTGAGTTGTCCAAAAAAGTCCAACACTAAAACCGAGTGCTGCACTTGGCACAACATAGGGAATATCCACAAGAGCATCCAAGATCCGTGAGGTAAAATGATTTTTTCGTGTAATAAGAATTGCCATCGGTACTCCTAGGCAAACATTAACTATTGTAGCCACTGAAGCAACAATGACCGATAGTAAGATACTTTGAGAAAATAAAAACCAGTTTGCACCTATTAATTTCTCAACACTGACGCCTTGAAACAAGTAAATAACAATGAAGAAAGAAGGAATTAACACAAAGAGTACCAAAAAACCAAATGATAAGATATGTCTAGTTCTTGGGACGGCTCCTTCACTAATTCCCCATTCAATTGAAGGAAATACTCGACGAAATGGTAATCGAGCTTGTCGAGCTAGAAGCTTTGCTATAAACACTAGTACTAATGCAATTAAAATCATTATAGCACTCATAAAAGCCATACCAGGCAGCAAATAACTAGCTGGGACTTCCCCTGCATTAAGTGCATCTGTATAATCGTGTTTCCAATTCCCAATTAGGACAGTTCCAGTCTGTTTGATGCTTTCAATTGTTGCTAGTACTGTTGTTACTCCACCTGTATCACTCAAGCTCTTAGCAAGACTTAATACCATAGCTGTAGCAACTCCAGAACGAAATAATGGTAATGTGACTGTCCTTGCTGCTGTGAATTTGCTAGCACCACATGTTCTAGCAGCTATTTCCAGTGTAACATCAATTTCTTCTAGAATTGCTGCTAATGAACGTACAACATAAGGAAATGTTGTAGTAAAATGAAAAAGTATTAGGATCGGTAAGGCATCTTGGATGAGGTTTAATGCAAATAGTGGTTTCTCTACTACTTTAGGTGTCACCCCCCAAAAAAGTGCTACAGAAAAACCAAGACCTGCTGTTGGTACTGCTAAAGGAAGTTCAATAAAGCTATTCAGTACTGATTTATATCGAAACTCTCGTCTTACTAATGTCCAAGCAATAGGAAAACCAAATATTAGATCTAAAAGGGTAATAATAACTGAAACAGAAACAGAATAGAATAGAGCTTCAAAAATTTCTGCTTGTACTACTGGATTTGTTATTACTTCTGATTGAATGACAGTAAATTCTAGAATAGCATATATTAAAACAAAAACGGTAGGTAGAAGTACCAAGGATAAGAAAAATAATACTATGAATAAATACCAAGTTCTAGAGATTATTGGTTTAGATAAGAAATCCAACAGCTGGATCTGTATTCCTCTTTGTTTTTCCTCCTTTACTTCGGAAATCATCTTCGTTCAGTGCCTCAAAGTACACTTAATGAATTTAATTTGTAATTAAATGTTTAGATTATCGAAATCTTGTTGGAATAACAGAAAATTGGTGTATAAAAGGGAGTTTTTCACATATGATCATCTTTTTTCAATTCTTTTAAAAGACTCTGGATTTGAAGTATATTTTTTAATTAATTATCTCTAAGGGATATAACACCAAAGTTTCCTTTTTATTATGCCTTTAAATTCTGATAAAACAGAAAATTAATAAAATGGCAAAAAGCAAAAGTCTATGTTTGTAATAAACTAGTTAAAGTAATAATATCTATAATACATGTAATTGAGGTAGAATTTTGAAGGAAATTCAGGTCACACTACCCACAGATCGTAAAACCCTAATGGAAGAATTTTTGAAAGAATTTTCATTACAAGCAACGTCCTATGATTTTGGCGAGGCGTTTCGTTTCGAACTAAGAATTGATGATTATCAAACAAACATCCTAATAGAAGAATTGAAAGCCCGAAGCATTGGTGTAGCGTACGGAAACATTGTTGTCAGACCTGTTTCACTAGTTATTTCCAGTACGCAATTCGAAAGTACTCTACCAAGTAGCACAGGGGTTAATAGGGAGGAAATTATTGCCAATCTCGGCAAGATTTCAGGATTTTCTGGCACTTATCTTCTGATGAACATACTTGCAGCTGCTTTAGCTGCTCTTGGCCTCCT
>JBHLKC010000154.1:0-7696 GCA_048887065.1 Candidatus Hodarchaeota archaeon | reverse complement strand
ATTTGTCACTGACGAAATGAAAGAAAAATTTATTGGCGGGAAGGGTTTTGATCTATGGTTAATGTGGAACTCACTCCCAAAGGACCGTCCTGTCAAATGGGATGATCCTGAAAATGAGATATGTATTTCTTCAGGTCCATTGGGTGGTACAACATATTATTCGGGTTCCGGAAAATCTATCTGTGCAACAATATCACCATTGACGGGCCAAATCATCGATTCTAATGTTGGAGGTTACTATGGACCTTATCTCAAGTTTTCTGGTTTTGATGCCATTGAGATACAAGGAAAGGCTGAAAAAGAAGTTTTGATTTACGTAAATGGAGACGAAGGAATAATAAAGATAGAGGAAGCAGAAGGTCTCCCGAATGAAGCTCACTTAATCACTCAACAGCTTACAGAGAGATTTGCCGCTGATGAAACTGACAGAGAAAAATATCGGGTGTCTGTAGTTACTACTGGAGAAGGTGCAAAACATAGTAAATGGGGAGTTCTCAATTTTAGCTGGTATAATAAGAAACGAAAGTGGGCTAGTTCTAAACAGGCTGGCCGTGGAGGAGTAGGTACCGTTTTTAAGGATAAGAATCTCAAAGCATTATGTGTCCGTTCCCCAAGAGTAAATCAAAGAATAAATAATCCTGACAACCTAGAAATGGGAAAAGCAGTTGGAAAAGAACATAATCTGGAAATTATAAAAAATGACCCAAAACAGAATGAAATGAGAGTTGTTGGAACAGCTCATTTGCCTGAGATTATGAATGATTTTGATCTTCTCCCTACAGAAAACTTTCGTTTTGGAGCGCATAAAACGTTGAAAGGAGACGATTTCCCTTATACTCGTGAAGTCTGGAGACAGCTTTATACCAATCTTGGAGTGGGTGTTGACGGTTGTTGGATTGCGTGTCAAATTGCTTGTAGTCATTTTATTAAAAGTCATGAGCTCTTGACTGGTCATTTGAAAGGAACGAAAGTTCTTGTTGATGGACCCGAGTATGAAACAATTGCGGGTTGTGGGAGTAATTGGGGTGTCTGGGATCCAAAATGGGTAGTTGAAGCTAATTTTTGGTGTGATACGTATGGGCTTGATACAATCTCTGTAGGAACAGGTATTGCGTTTGTGATGGAATGTTACGAAGCCGGGATCTTAAACAAGGAAATTACTAATGAGCTCGAACTTAATTTTGGTAACGCACAAGCAGCCCTTGAATTAATCCATCAAATCGCTCATGGTGAGGGTTTTGGAGCGATTGTAGGCCAAGGAGTCGCTGAAATGAAGCATCATTTCGCTAAAAAATATGGAGCTAATCCACAATTCTTGCAGGATATTGGAATGGAGCATAAAGGATTAGAATTTTCGGAATATGTAACCAAAGAATCATTAGCTCAACAAGGCGGGTACGGCCTTACATTGAAGGGTCCACAGCATGACGAGGCGTGGTTGATTTTCGAAGACATGGTACGCAATAATCTACCGACATTTGAAGATAAAGCTGAAGCATTAGCATGGTTCCCATTTTGGAGGACATGGTTTGGCCTTAATGGCCTATGCAAATTACCATGGAATGATTTGATTCCTCCAGATAATAATGAAAATCCGCAAAAACCATTAACTTTGCCAAATGCCCGTGCGAAGATACCAAAACACGTCAATTGGTATGCAGAATATTTTAGTGGCGTAACAGGGAGAAAATCGACACCTGAAGACTTGATTAAGATGTCTGAACGTGTTTACAACTTCCAACGTATCTTCAATGTACGACAAGGTAAAGGATTGCGAAAAAATGATTCTAATGTACCATTTCGTGCCATGGGCCCAGTGACAATCGAAGAATATGAGAGTCGCACAGAACGGTATGACAAACAACTCAAAGAAGAAATCGGCATAGATCCTATAGGGAAAACTACAGAAGAAAAAATGAAGTTTTTACGGAAATATCGTGAAGATCGTTATGTCAAACTTCAGGATGCTGTGTATAAACGGCGTGGATGGAGTGAAAAAGGGTGTCCTTCGATTGATAAAGTAAAAGAACTTGGAATCGATTACTCTGATGTCTTAGAAATAATAAAGCCTTATCAGTAGGTGAGTTTCCCTATTCCCCCTTTAATTCTTTTTATTAACTTTCTCTGCTTTTTTATTTTTAATTTTAGCGCATTATAAGCCAGAGGCAGAGTTTTACTATTTAACAATTCTCACATTATAAAATTTACCTAAAATCAAGATCATTAAATATAAATCATAAAAATCAAGAATTGACGTTTAAAAATAGAAATAAATCCTATTTACGATAGGTAGATGATGATGACAAAATCTAAAGTTATAATGGTGAATCCAGAAGAAACTACATTTGGTGATTCGTTAATAGATCGCTTAGAATATCTTTGGAATCATGAAGAAGTGAACTTAGCTAATTGGATTAATGAAGGGGAAATAGTAGCTATTAAGACTCACTTCGGATCCCGAAATCAAACACGTCACTTAAGGCCTATGTACATTCGTAAAATTGTTGATCTTGTTCAACAAGCAGGAGGAATTCCATTCGTATGCGAGGGTGTTGGACTGTTTTGGAACGAAACTGATAAAGAATTAACGATGGCGAATGGTCCAGGTTATATCAGGTTAGCTAACCGTCATGGTTTTAATACTGGGGCTATGAACGCCCCAGTTATCACAGATGATGGAATGTTTGGTACAGAAATTTTTAAAGTTCACATTGAAAATGGAAAACATATTAAAGATGTAGCAATGGCAATGGGATTAAGAATTGCTGATAAAGTCTTAATTATTTCAAGATTTAAAGGCCATGATGGAGGAGGATTTGGAGGTGCCTTGAAACAATTAGGAATAGGTTGTGTTGGTAAGGAAGGCAAAGGTGCTGCTCACCTGGGAGGTGGGAAAAATGTATATGTTAAACATCCAGAAAATTGTGATGGGTGTGGTAAATGCCTTAGAACATGCCCATATGGTTGTCTTTCTTTAGATGAGAATAATAAAATCGTACTTGATAATAGTAAATGCATTGCTTGTACTACATGTTTTAGTAGGTGTCTTTTCGGAAAAGATATCAAGACACAACAAGTTTTTGCATATAAACGTCGTATCTCAAGCGTTGAGTTAGCTGAACGAATAGCGGATAATGCAGCTGGAGTCATTAAAGGCGTTGGGCCAGATAGACTTAGATATATCAATATAGCCATTGATATTACAAGTCATTGTGATTGTATGACCGCAGGAGGACATCTATTAGTACCAGATCAGGGGATTCTTTATTCAACTGATCCAATAGCAATTGACCAAGCTTCTATTGATCTTGTCACAAAAGCTCAAGGAGTACCAATGTCTCCAGCTGAAACCGGGCTTGATTCTCCTCATGGACGAATAGAAGCTAATCCCAAAGTAATGCAGCCAAATGAAATGAAACTAGGCCTCTACAGTCGATTTGTAGATCCTGAATCAAGACCAATTATTGTTGAAACTCAGCTGGATGCAGCAAGAGCTCTGGAAATTGGCTCAAGAGAGTACGACCTCAAAGATATTACTCCAAAGAAAGAGAAAAAATGATCAATTAAACCGTTCTATAATGAATAATTTTTTAAGAGATTACGGTCAAATTTATATATCCTAGATGTATTTTAACATAAAAAACAAGGTGTTACTAATTACTTCCAAGAAAAATAAAGAACAGAGAAAAGGTTCTTACAAAAATTTTCTCACTCGATATCTTTTCACAACTGGAGCACAATCTTCAGGTTTTATTCCAATTCGTGGTCCACAAGGTTATATTATAGACTCTCTTGAGAAGAAAAAAATTAGAATGAAAAAGAAAAGAAAATGAACAGGTTATCTTTTTAAATAGCCAAACTTGAATAATGCTAATTCACTAAATAAAATCGTGAAAAATGAGTATATTTTTTTAAAAAAATATGTATAAAATTACCTATGATTGAGCTCGCATTTTTCTAACCCGTTTTCTCCCTTCTTTAATTAAAATTAAAATCTTAGGATCCACAAGTCCCTTCTTGATCGTATTCTGAAAGAAGTCTCGCCAGTTTTCTTCTGATTCTTTTGTAATTTGAGGATCACTGTCGCCTAAATCAACGATACGCTCCCACTCTTCAGGATCGAGACTGTGCTGAGTGAGTAATAGAGGAAGTACTCCTTTTAACCATATTTCTAAAGCGGTAGCTGTATCCTCAATTGATAACATGATCAATTTTAAATGGTGGCTAATCTGAAAATACGCCTTTTTCTCTGTTGCTAGTAGATATTCTTTTTTGACCGAAGATTTTGATAAATCGTTAGTTTGAAAGGTCTGGGTTGAAGTTCGTACAGGAGTTTTCACTGGTTTCTCCTTTATTTTTTTAATTTCTTGGAGAAGCGCATCTAACTCTTCATCAAGTGGCACTTAATACCCTTCAGAAAAAAAGTATTATGTATTATTCTGCTTGTATTAGAGAATCGATAACAATAATTAAGGTTTTCCAAAAATCATTCAATTGATAAGTCCTTCAAACTTCTTGAATCAGCAGAGAAAGAGCTTAATAAGGTGAATCTCATTTTTTAAGCAGCTCTCGAGTGAACTCTACAAGTCCTCCTGCTTCAAAGATTTTTAATGCCTGACTATCAAGTTTGGGAAATTTAAACTCTTTATTTTGCAGATTAATTATACCTTGGTCGAAATCCACTATTATCGTTTCGTTTTGAAACGCTGATTTATTTTCAAAAATATAATCGACGCATTCTGGAGAAATAACAAGAGGTAATGCTTGGTTAATTGCATTTCGATAATATATTCGCGCAAAGGATTTAGCGATTATACAACTTACTCCTGCGGTTTGTAAACATGTCACTGCTTGTTCTCGACTGCTTCCGCATCCGAAATTTTTTCCTGAAATGATTACATCTCCAGTTGTTACCGTTTTAGCAAAATTGGGTGCATAATCCTCCATAGCATGTTTAGCCATCTGTTCTGAAGTTAATGGTTCATAGGTATATTTCCCTGGGAAGATAACATCTGTATTTATATCATCATCCGCAAAAATCCACATTCTTCCTTTAAATTTCATTTTTCTCAAACCTCTTGATCCGTGATAAAACCAGCAATAGCAGACTTAGCAACTGTTGCGGGACTTGCAAGATATACTTCTGTATCGGTCTTACTTCCCATTCGACCTTTAAAATTACGATTTGCAGTAGAGATCGCTCGTTCTCCTGGTGCTAATGTTCCACCATAAGCTCCTAGACAAGGCCCACATGCAGGGACATTTAATTGGCCTCCTGCAGCAAGCATTGTTTCAATAAGACCTTCTTTGGTTGCTTGAATAAGTAATTTACGAGATGCTGGATATATTAGTAGTCTAACATTAGGGTGAATCGTTTTTTCTTTCAAAATTTCTGCTGTTTGTTTTAAATCATCTAATCGTCCATTCGTACACGTTCCTATTAGTGCAACATCAATTGGGGTTTTTGGAAGATCAGCTACAGGAATTACATTATCTACTTTATGAGGTCTCGCTACTCTTGGGGTGAGATTGGAAACGTCGATTGATAGCTCCGAGTCGTAATTTGCATCCTCATCGGATTGTAAATGATTATACTTAAAGTCAAACTGTTTATTCCATTCATCAGTTACCGTATCAACTGGAAATATACCTGCTTTAGCTCCAGCTTCAGCAGACATATTGCTAATTGTCATTCTTTCACTAATAGACATTTTCGTTACTGATTTTCCATAAAACTCCATAGATTTGTAAGTTGCCCCATCAGCAGATATTTTTCCTATAATTTCTAGTATAATATCTTTAGCAAAAATATTGTCAGGTTTATCACCTTCAAAAATGACTTTCATTGTTTCTGGTACTTTTAGCCACGTTTGGCCTATTGCCCAAACAGATGCAGTTTCAGTACGTCCTATTGGAATTCCTGCCGCTCCAAATGCGCCATGAGTAGTTGTATGAGAGTCTGATCCCAAAATAACTACATTGGGGGGTACGAGTCCTGACTCAGGTAGTACTTGATGACAAATTCCAGTACCGCAATCATAGAAATGTTTGATTCCTTGTTTTTTGACAAATTCTCTAATAACTTTATGATTATTCGCTTTCCTCTCATCTGGAGGCGGTACAGCATGATCAAGGTCAATAAAAACACGATTTGGATCCCAGACCTTTCCTTCTGATCCAGTGATTTCATAAAAAATCTTTGATATCGCTGCACTGTTATCATGACTTAGAATAGCATGTGGGGAAACAAAAATTATTTCATTCTCTGCAACTTCCTCTTTTCCTGCTGCTAGAGCAAGAATCTTTTGGATTAATGTTTGTCCAGACAAATTAAAACCTCCTAGAGTAGCTATCTATTAAGAATGTATGTATAAATTGAACTTTTTAAAATTCTTACACCTATTTTAACAATAATTTGTACAGGAATTTCAGTCCTTTATGTATTTATAATCCTCTATTTAGTTAGAAAAAGTTTAACTTTACAAATCTATTAAACTTCTTCCCAATCCCAAATTCCAGTCTTTCGCCACTTACAGTAAGCCCATATCCAAGTTTGAATCATAATTGCAGCATCATAGGCTGTGTGAGTGTAATGCCAATCTTTTAGAGGTCTCAGATAGCATATTTCAGTATGTCCATACTCATCTGTTCTATGCACATGATGAACTTTTTTTGAAATCTTTGGTTCAGTAATCCACGCGTGGGGAGGAGCACTAGGATAGTTATGTGGAAATTCTATTAAAACAGAAAAAGTACCAAGAGAGTACTGCCCAGTAGTTTTATATTTAACTTTTACACAGATATTCCCATTATCTAAACGATAGAAATCTTTCCTGCTTAATGTAGGGAAAACTCCTCGCAATTCATGAAGTTCGTCTTCGACAGTCCTTCTGATATTCATATCTTTAGATCCTTCTGTTATTGAATTGAATTAAAACAAATGATCTAAAAATCCTGCCTCTGGCCAATCCCAGATGCCTGTTTTTGTCCAATGACAATATGTGGCAAGCCAAATTTCAATCATTGCAGATGTTTCATAGGAAGTATAGCTGTAATGCCAGTCTTTCTTAGGTCGAAGATAACAGATATCTGCATGACCGTATTTATCATAACTATAAACATGAGGGGTTTCTTTCGGAATTTTTGGTTTTTGGATCCATGCATGCGGCGCGCCTACTGGATAATTGTAAGGGAATTCGATTAAGACATCAAATTTGCCACAAGCGTACTTCCCCTTAGTTATGTAACTTACTTGAACACAATAGTTACCATTTTTTAAAATGTGAAAATCTTTTCTACGTAAATCTGGAAAGACTTTTTTCAGATTACCTAGTTCTCTATCTATTAAACTTCCTTCTCGCAACATTATGATAACTCTTCTACAAAAACTCCTATATATAGCCCCCTATTGGCTTTCCTTTTCGCTTTTCAAAGGGAAGTGATTGCTATGAAAAGGACAGCTGGGGTGTTTCTCTAAATCTTCATAATAATACAATTCAAGGCCTTCAAATTTAATATCCGTTTTATCCCTATTTGTAATAGTACGATTAAACCACATGTAGAAATTGTACGGGAATTGATATAACCCATGTTCATATTCATTAAGAAGAACGTCCAAACAGAATTTTGAAAGAAGAATCGTTAAATTGTCAATATCTAATCCTAAACCTGGTTGAGCTAATTGTTCCTGTAAATT
>JBHLKC010000153.1:0-7698 GCA_048887065.1 Candidatus Hodarchaeota archaeon | reverse complement strand
ATGAACTTTATTGCCTGATTCTTTCACCTCACTTAAAATATTACAAAATTCAACCAGTGGTGAAGGATTTTCATTAATAGAATTTATAGTTGTTTTCGCTGCTTTTATTAGAAGCTCGTAAGCTGAATAAAAAGATGATAGGTCAATTGGTTTTTCTTTGGGCAAAGTTCAACCTCGAGGAGCAAAGTTATGATCATTAGAAAGCACGATGATATAGTAGTATGTTACAACCTCACTTTCCTCACCTTATTTGATTTCTTTTTTTGATTTCTTCTTTCTTCTGATAGAGTGAATTGAAACAGTAAGAGGCATGTTGATCAAGATATAGTAAGAGAGATTGTGTATTATAAGAATCATGATAATAAACTAAATAAAAAGAGGAAAAATTTGTTTATATACATTATAACGCATAATATACTGATTAATAGAAATCTATCAGTCTATTTTCTATCTCTCTAAAAAAGATAAAAACCTTGGATTTACTCTCTCCAATAAAGGTAGATCTTTAATCATTTCTACTCCCACTTATATCTAATGAGTTGTTCAATATGGCATGGAAGATTACGCTTGGAAAACCAGGTGATACTTATATTATTGGTAAACGTTGGTTAAAGAAAAAAGTTCCGAAAATCAATCGAACTTCAAAAGCTCTTCATAAAGAATCTTGCCCTGGGGCCATTTATGATATTGGTTTTCATTTTATTCCTGATGAACCAGAAAAACAACAACAATTGTGGGTGTGTATAGAAACTGGGCAAATATTCAAGAAGGCACCGAAATTAGTTCCCCAAGCTAAACCCAAACCAGAAAAAGTTGTACCTAGACCAGTAATAAAAGAAAAGAAGAAGGTGACTCCAGTTATTAATAAGGTTAAACCTGAACCTGTACCTAAAGTTGAACCTGAACCTGAACCTAAACCTGAAGTACTACCCACAGTACCTACAGCTCCAGCTGCTTCAAAATTCACATCTATCGCTGAAGTAAAAGGTATTGGGAAAGCTGCATTTGAAAAGTTATCTGCAGCAAATATAACTACTATTGGTGATCTACTAAGTAAACATTCCCAGGAAATTGCTACCTTAATTGATCGTAAATCAGATACTCAAATTAAAAAATGGCAAGAAAATGCAAAAGCAATGCTAGAATGAATTAATGATGAATTTATCTAATCTTTTTTTTATTTCATCTAGGAGTCGAATCTCGACTCCTTGGAATATATGCATTCACGTATTCTTTCAACATTCTTCGCGCTGAAAATATTGGAGCAACTGATTTGATTGAATTTCTCATAACATCTAACCAATCAGTTGGGATTTCATCATTATTTCGATCATAAAATAATGGACGTATTTCGTTCTCGAGGGTTTCGTATAAGGTCGTTGCATCATAACGATCTTGTTCATTTGGATCGTTAATATCTATCCCACCGATTTTCCACCCATTACTTGCATCATAAGCTTCAGGCCACCAACCATCAAGAATTGAGAAATTGATAGAACCATTGATCGCTGCTTTCATACCTGAGGTGCCCGATGCTTCCATGGGTGTTCTTGGAGTATTTAACCAAATGTCACACCCTTGAACTAAATATCGTCCAATTTGCATATCATAATCTTCGATAAACGCCACACGTCCAGCAAAATCGCTACTTACAGCTTTTTGATAGATTCTTTGAAGAATATGCTTCCCTGGGTCATCTGCAGGGTGAGCCTTTCCTGCGAAAATAATTTGGACAGGAGTATAAGGATCAAGCAAACTCCTTTTTAACCTCTCTACATCTTGGAATATAAGGAACGCTCTCTTATAAGACGCGAAACGTCTAGCAAACCCTATTGTCAAAGCATGAGGATCTAATAGAGCTCCAGCAGCTAATATTTGCCTAGAATCCTTCTGTTCTTCCATTCTTTTAAGTCTGGCTCTTTCACGTAAGAAAGAGAACATCTGATCACGAGCAGCCATTTTTGCTTTCCATAGTTCTTCATCAGGAATTCCATCGATTCGTTCCCAAATGTCTGGATCATCTTGTTTATTCTGCCAATTTTTTCCAAGGTATTTTTTATATAAGTCTTTCAATGGTGGACAGATCCAAGTTGGAATATGGACTCCATTGGTAATATATTGAATTGGTGGATTATCTTGAAGTTCAGTGGAAAATAAATCATTCCACATCCTACGACTTACCTCTCCATTACGCTTAGAAACAGCATTTTGATATCTACTTAATCTTATTCCTAAAGCTGTCATATTGAATCGTGGTCCTTGCCCATGCCCCCAATCAAGTGCTCCAAGAGACAAAAACTCATCTCGACTAATCCCCAATCCTTCCCAGTAATTTTGGAAGTATTTAGAGACTAATTCAAAAGGAAATTGATCATGTCCGCTAAAAACTGGTGTATGGGTTGTGAAAATTATTTTCTCTTTTACAATATGTTTTGCTTCTTCAAAACTCTTTTCATTATTTTTCATTTCTCTCCGTAGAAGCTCTAGGGCAACAAAAGCGGTATGACCCTCATTTAGATGGTAAACTTCAGGATTGTAACCAAGGTGATTGAGTATTTTGATTGCACCAAACCCAAGTACGATTTCCTGACGAATCCTCATTTCTTGGTCTCCCCCGTAAAGGCGTGCTGACAATCCTCTGTCCCAAGGTTTATTAGATTCAATATCTGTATCCATTAGATAAAGAGACGTTCTTCCTACCCTTAAATTCCAGACTCTTAAACTGATAGGGGTTGGGAAGTCCAATTCTATGATTAATTGGTCTCTACCATTACTGTGAAGAGGATTTATTGGTGTTCGTTCAAAGATTATATTCTCATAGATTGCTTCTTGCCAGCCTGTTGGAGTGATTACTTGCTTAAAGAAGCCTTGAGGATAGACGAATCCGATCCCTACAAGTGGTAATCCAAGGTCACTGCTTTCTTTGACATGATCCCCGCTTAAAACCCCCAAACCGCCAGAATAAATGGGCAGGGATTGATGAAGTCCATATTCTGTCGAAATATAAGCTATTTGCCCCTTATAATCAGGGTATTTCTTTGAGAACCATGTCTCTTCTGATTCTAATTCCTTCTGAAATTCGTATAGAACTGCATCATATCTTTTAAGGAACGCAGGGTTCTGAGCAGCTGCATGTAGGCGCTTAGGTGGTATTATTTGGAGCATACGGACTGGATTATGCCCTGTATAAACCCATGCAGGATGGTCCAACCTTTTAAACAGATCACGGGACTTAGAGTTCCATACCCAATGTAAATTGTTTGCAAGTTCTTGGAGTTGCTTGATTCGTTTAGGTAATTCCACCATTATAGATCCACTAATTTCTGGTTTATTGAAGTATAATTCCTTAAATGAAACACAGTATATTCAATTATACTATGAATTCTAGTCTTGCTAATGATACGTTTTTATTTCTACTTCATTCATGGTTTTTTCCCTTGAACAATGTAGAACCTATTAGTTGAAAATACGACATTTACTTTAAAAAATCCGATTGATTCAAGCAAAGAAAGTAATTTATTTAGAGGAAGTGGATATGGAACCCAAGGGACTGGTTTTATTCTTTGATATTCAAAAATAATAAGATAGCCTTGTGATTTGAGGTGATTGAATGCATTCTTTAGAGCTAAACTTGGATTAGGATGATAATGAAGAGAAAATCCAAATAATACTCCATCAACTGGTTCTGAAGCATATGAATCATGGTTAAAATCTTTTATTAGAGCTTTTATGTTAGTTTCAGAAGATAATCGAGATTTTAAATATGAGATATTACTTGGTTTTACGTCTAATGCGATTACTTTTGAGGCAAGAGTAGATAACGGAAATGTATATGTTCCATATCCACATCCAGCGTCTACCCAGGTTCCATTAGAGATATTACAGAGTTTTAACTGTTCTACAATTTCCTCAAACTTGGAGTATTGCGAAACAAATCCCTCTGGATAACTTAAATTAAATTATATTTCATTCACAGATTTTAGTTTTTGAGTGTAGCTTTCGATAAATCGCAGAGTAAACCAAGAGAATAAAATGAGTCAACTACTACTATGAAACTTTCGTGTCCGATTTATGATTATAGGGTCTTAAAGTGAATGCTGTAATAGATTCAATCGGTTTCCTCAACTCTAAGAATATCTCCAACAATGTATAACGTTGAATTATCTTCTCTGGATAATAGCTCTAAATTATTTTGAGGGTTAACAATAGTAGTTCATAATATTATACTTCTGTTTCCGCTATAGATCTATTTAATAAGAAAAGCTATTATCTATTTCTTTGTTTAAACAGAGAAGCTCGTGTTTATCAAATATTATAATACTGCTTCTAAATGAAAATAAATCCACTTTAGGGAAAAGTTATGTCATTAGTCGAAGTCTCTAACCTGTACAAAACCTTTAAGATTCCTAGAGGAGATGATATTAATGTTCTTCAAGGTATCGACCTTGAAGTTATGAAAGGAGAGTTTCTCGCTATTATGGGACCAAGTGGCTCTGGGAAGTCAACATTATTAAATATTCTATCGAGTATTGAGGAATATGATAGTGGTAACGTTCTTATCGATGGAGAAAATCTTTCTACAGCGAATCTCGTTAAAACACGAAGGCATAAAACCTCAATTATATACCAAGATTTCAATCTACTACCGTACCTCACTTCTATAGAAAATATCATGTTCCCGATGATGATTTCTGGTGTTTCAGAAAAAGAGGCACGAAGAAGAGCAATGGATCTATTAAGACAAGTTAACCTTGAGCATAGAATTGATCATGCTCCTGATGATTTAAGTGGTGGAGAGCAGCAACGAGTTGCAATTGCAAGAGCTTTAGCCAATAATCCTAGGCTTATATTAGCAGATGAACCAACAGGAAATTTAGATACTAAAACAGGTAATATAATTATCGAATTGTTTAAAGAAATTATCAAAGAAAGACGAATTTCCATAATCTTGGTAACGCACGACCTGCAAATCGCCAAACAAACAGATCGCATTCTTATTCTACGAGAAGGGAAATTACATCTAGAAGAAGACATTCTGGAGGAGATCTAACAATGAGCGAACAAAAAATAGTAGAATTTCCTAAAGCTGGTCGTGTTAGGCCCCAGGATAGACTATCTTATTTATTTTCCTCATTATTATCGATTTGGCGAAATAAAAGACGTTCTATATCTATGATATCTGGTTTAATCTTAGGGATTTCCATTATGGCTGGCATCTTACTTTATACAACCGTTTTAATGAATAATGTATACGATACTGTTATTGAGGGAAGCCCATACGAAATACGAATGGATTTTCGTGGTACGATTAGTGATAACCAAATCGAGGTATTAAGACAGGAGTTCGCGTCTAATCCAAAAATTTCCGATGCTCAGCTTATTTATGGTGATGCAAGAACTATAGTTGAAACTACAGCAACAAGTACGAGTATGTATACTTTAGCTGATCTAGATTCTGACATCATTGTTGAATACAGTAATCAAACCTTTAGTGACTCCCAGGGTCAAATATTTACATCAGGCTTTTATTCTAATGAAATAGGATTACGACTCAGGGAAAAACTAGTTACTGGAGCTGATCCAGGGATATATAGTATTGATAGTCCGTTTTACCATGGGATTTTCATTTCTGAGTCGCTAGCTGAAACTGCCAGAGTACAACAAGGAAATCTTTTGAGTTACATAACTTTAAGCATTAGAAAACAAGATCCTGAAGACATTTTTACTCGTGCAACAATTTCTAAAGTAACATTAGAAAATATTACCATTGCTGGTGTTATCGCTTCTGATGCTGGTGCTTCAGCTGGATTATTCACAGAAGCTATATTAGGAAGCACTGGGGAGATTTATTTACCTGAAGAATTATTTTACGATCAAAATAAAACTAATTTTCTGGACACATTAAAAGAAAACGAGATGCAATATGCTGTTTTAAAAATTAACGAAAAAGAATTTAATTTGGAGGATCCTCAACGAGTCAATAGTCAAATTAATCAATTGATAAATGAGTATGAAAAAGAACATCCAGAACTTATCGGTACTAACTTGGTTGAAAGTCAACTTCTTCCTTTTCAAGTTTTAAGTATTTTTATCTTCATTTTTGATGGAATCCTTACAATACCAGTAGCGATTTTATCTCTCTATCTGTTATCTTTTGGAATTGATCTTTCCTTACACGAAAGAAGGTATCAAGTAGGAATTTTAAAAACACAAGGCGCTTCCCCCAAACAGATTAAGCGAAAAATACTGATGGAAACTTTCTTTTTAGCTGCCTTGGGGTTACTTATTGGTTATATCATTGCTATATTTGGTGCTTGGGGGATTGGTACTGCTACAGGTTTCATGAAATGGGATTGGGACTATGCAATAAGTCAACTCCCTGATTTTTTCTATTTTGACCAAACAGCTTTCTTTATTGTTGGAGGCTTGATAGTAATAATCCTTTTCTTAATGGTAAATGGAAAATCAAATACATTTATCGAAATGGAAATTGTTGAATCAGTTCGTCGTATTGAAGAAACAAAGAAGCCCAATTTCCTTCGAAGAAACAATCTAGATATCATCTTTTTTGCTATTGGGGTATTAGTTTTAATTGTGATCTTTCTAAGTGAGTTTGGAATAACCATCAGTTTTGGCCCCGTTGGGTTCCTTTTAGCTTTACTTGGCCCCCCATTTTTCTGGATTGGAGGTGCGGCCGTTGTTGCCCGTCTTGCTGTCTGGCTTCCCCCAAAACTGGATCCAATTGTAAAAAAAATTGGTTTTCTTAAGGATGTTTCTATTTTAATAAAAGGAAATGTTTTTCGAAAATCAGGTGATATACCAAGACTATCACTAATTATCGCTTTAACAGTGTCATTTAGCATTTTAGCAGCTGTGCAAGGTAAAACAGGAGAAATTCATCAGGAAAGATTGATAACTTTTGATATAGGGGCTGATATGTCTGTTACAACTGGGCAGAACTTCTCAATAACGATGATAGACAATATTAGAGCTAGTTCAAGTGATATTAAGGAAGTCATGGCGCTTTCTACAACTTCTGGGCTATTATTAAATGATCCAGTGACGATCTATTCGGTAGATAGTGATAAATATGCTTCGGTCGGAAAATGGCAGAGTGACTCTATTCCAAGAGGAGAACCCAACAAAGATCAACTTTTAACGAGCCTGGCAAACAATATTAATGGATGTTTGATGGGAAAAAGCGTTATACGAGAAAAGTCATTAGAAGTAGGAGATAACATAACTCTGGAATTTCTTATGTACTATTGGAACGGTTCCATAGTAAATTTTGGATTTCTTCCCCACAATGTAACAATTCGCGGAATATTTGATCATGCACCAGGGAGTATTGGTTCTACAGGGATAATCGTGGATCATAGTTTAATTAATAATATGAGTAATATTTCAGCTCTTGTAAAATCGCTAGATTTACTACCTCCCGAATTTCTACAACTGATACCTATTTCACTGATGAATCAATTTAAAGGCTACACTAATGATTCGAAGGCAATTTTAGCATCAAGATATCTTGTTCAAGTTGATAAAGGAGCTAATGCAGAATTAATTAAAGCATCATTAATGATTCCAGAAAACGATTGGATTATCTCTGTAAAAACACTTAAAGGAGAAATTAAAAAGGCAAATGAAATACAGAATATGGATTTTGGAATACCTGGTCTTTTAACTGCTGATTTTGTC
>JBHLKC010000152.1:0-7777 GCA_048887065.1 Candidatus Hodarchaeota archaeon | reverse complement strand
ACTTCTTTTGAGTTTAAACCTATGACCTCGATTTGATCTACATCCCCCATACCAAGTCCCTGGTCATGAGCCATTCGAATGTAGCCAATACTTAACGGATCGAACCCCATAATCTTAGCAGAAAGAGCATCAATAGCAACTTGATCCTCGCTCGCAAGAAGGAGATTAGTAATGACAGGTTCCATAACACGAGGTCCTGCCCCATCTCCAGAGACCGCTCCGTCCATCACTGCTAACATCCCAGGATGAAGTTCTTTTTGGATGGTTAGCAGATCGACCAATATTCCATCAATGACTCTGTGAGAATGATGACGGTACTTAGGAATCAACCCTCCAAAGGCGTTTTTCATGGCTCCAGTGGTGACAGTGTGGCCATGCGTATTATGTAAAATTGTACCATTCCCAATAAAACAGTTTGTATCATCAACAGAGAGATCAAAAAGATATTCCGAATCACCTTTAATTTCTTCTATCTTTTCTATATGATCCCACGCAATATCTGGGGAACTTATCTTGTTAAAATACTCTATCTCATCTTTAAATTTTCCATTACTCTTTGATTCAAATAATTTAACGAAATAATTCATAATATGACGTGTTGGTTGAGAATGGCCATTTTCAATACTATTCACACTACTGGGTTTTCCAGTAGACTGCTGTGTGAAACCTAATCCTTCTCTTACATGTCTAAAAATTTCTGGATTAATTGGTATAGTGTCCCAATTTGAAGGCCTTTTACTCTTTAAACGTCTATTTGAGAAGTAATTTAAACGGGATTTCTTCTTATCTATTTTTAAAGAGACCTTCTCATTAAAAGCAACAACATCGTCGCCATATATACTAATTCGCCAATATTTTTTCTTTTTAGAATGTTTTACATTTGTAGCTTTGGTTTTAACTTCATCTAGGAAGCTAATAATGCCAATTCGCAAGAGTAAATAAACTATATCTCTTGCTAAACGTTTACTTTTTGTGGTAATATGTAACCCGTCTTTACCTACCGTTCCGTCTCCATCAAAATAACCTTGTAGAAAAGCTACAATTTCTTTTTCACTACATTTGAATAAAATCCGTGGAATTCTCTTATTATATGATTTAATATTCTCTTCAAACCCTAATGAATTCATAAACTTAAGAAATTCATTCGAATCAAAGTACATATCGTTTCCATTTCCCCTTATCTTAATATCGATATTAAACAGTGATTTAGTTAACGTAATGAAACGAGATTTTAATATGTCATTCGTATTACTAAACCAATATCTCATACTACCTTGATTTTCACTAGTATAACCTTCAGACAAAAAATATCCCATCCATTCCCATAACGCTTCTGAAGTTACTCTTGGTAACTTTAATGGAGGACGAACCCATCGAATTGGAATATTATAGCGTAGAAGAATTCCACGAATACTCTCATAATGAGAAGAGTACTTTTTAGCAATTTCTATTGTTGTTTTTCCCCTTAAATATTCTCTAATTATTTCTTTTTGTTGCTTTATGGGAAACCTCCTGCCTTCTTTGAAATCAATTTCATCTATATTTAATTCATCCATTTTGTCCTGAACTGTTGGAATGTCTGATAATAGCTGTTCTTTACCCTCAACTCCTATTTTTCTTGGTATAGCGATTCTTGATCTATTTTGAAGTTTTTTGGTCTTTATCCATCCATTTGGTGTCAAAAACGGATGATTCTCGCTTACAATAACTTCTTTTCCTGTTTTTGTTAAGATTTTATAAACCGTCTTAGGTGCTGTAGTTTTCCATAACCTGTAAGTATTACTTTGACATATTTCCCCATTATAAGATACGATTTCAGCGGATGTTTCAGTATATCTATCGTTCCCATGAGTGGAAAAGACTTTTTCCTTTCTATGATAGTTATTTACAAAACTAGAAATTTTCACTAAAGATCCATCTGCAAGAAAAATTTCAGTATCGGGGTGAACACACTTTAATGTTGGCAGATGTACAATATTATTATCTATAAAAATTTCAGGGACAATTATATTTTCCTTGAAGATTTCTCTCATCCAAGGGACATCGTTTTTGGGAGTATATTTAATCCAGCTCTCATCAGTTAACGGACGAAACGTGATGTTGAGTTTCTTAAGAATCTGGAGAAGTTTATTCTTATAGAAACCCTCCCATGGGTCTGTAACAACAGTCTGATTCTCAGTGGGAATTAAAGCATCCTCTTTAAACCCATCATAAATTAACTTTTGAAGTACCCCATCCAGTTGCCATGGAGGAGTTGAACATGCGGGATAGAATAGGGTCCAAGATAAATTTATTTTTATGATTGTCTTTAATTCTTTTTTGATGATAGATTGGTAATTGATAAGATCTAGCAGCTTAGAATAATCTTCAATAACGTTCGGAGCTGAGGTTTTGATAATTGCGACTTTTGACATTGGAATCTACCAGAAGAGCTTTTTTGGATTTAATTAAAGAGTTTTGATGTATTTGGAAATAGATTTCGAGGTTCAAAAATATCCTGTAATTCATTCGTATTGAATTTTATCAGATCTGATCTTTTTTCAGTTTTTTATACTCAATCACGTACAATTCCAGTTTTGCCTTTTATCCTCGTAAAGCGTCACCAAATAATGACAGAAACATGTAAAGATGAGGAATTTAGTCCATTCACCAGATTTAGTGAGATTTTACACCCGTTTCTGATACCAAATTGCTATTCCTAAAACAGGAAGTATGATTGCGAGGAGAAGAAATCCCACGATGATATTTTCGCTCAAAAAAGGAGAAGAAGCATGTTTAGGGGCAGTTCGAGGACGCATATCTTGATTGTGTGCATCCCCATCAATAGGATAGGGAGCATCAACGACCCCATCCCCATTAGCATCGGGTTCCGTCCAATCGTCCCAGTAATTTTGGTCAAAGGTATTATTTAGCCCATCATCATAAGCTTGAGAAGTTCCCTCAAGATTATTACCTATAAAATCGTTCCATGATACTTTTGAATATCTAGAGGATCCATCGTTGGAAAATCCATATCCACGATTGCGGGAAATTGTATTATTGAGAATGATTATGGCTTCAGAGCCCCAAAGTTGAACTCCTTTCTCGTTGTTGGAGACCGTATTGTCAAGAAAGGTAATGTTAGTAGAACTCGAAAGAAAAATTCCATTGAGGATATTATTGGAGATCATATTGTTGAAAATGGTGTTATTACGAGAATTTGCAAAAGTAATTCCACTCTTGCTGTTGTTTGTAACCATATTGTTGGAAAGGGTGCTTCTATGAGACCACCGAAGTTCAATTCCCCCTTGGTTATTGATGACCAAGTTGTTAGAAATGATGTTAGTCCGAGAATGCCAAATGTCAATTCCCCCTTCGTTGTTGTTGGCGACCGTATTGTTGGAAATGGTGTTATTATGAGAACTCGTAAAAATAATTCCATCTTCGTTGTTGTTGGTGACCGTATTGTTTACAATAGTATTATTATTTGATAACGAAAGAGCTATTCCATTGCCTAAATATTCAGTTATGACATTATTTCCGATGGTTCCATGTGTAACCATGTGTAGCTCAATACCTGATATTGCTAAAGACAGACCATTAAGAAAATTGCTTCGCACACAAAAATATGCACTTGTATCAGTTATTAAGATTGAATTTTCGTCTGAAGCCGTGATATTGAAACCTTCAATGCGGTAGGGATCATCAATAGTACCTGAACCAGGAAATCCTTGGAGAGAAAACTCATTATTATTTGTAATGATAATGGGACCATGGGGAGTGATTTGGTGCATTGTTGGTGTATTAACCCGAGATTGAGCTGCCTGGTCAGTAGAGAATTGATCCTCAGGTGTGAATGGAAGTTCTTGGGATGATACTCTGACAGATAGCCAAAAAAACGTAATTAGAATGAGAACGGTTTTGCTATACCTCAAGATGGTTCCTTTTTTTAGTTTCCTTTATTTATTAATTCCCAAATTGGAGTTCATAGCTATTTGAGCTTCAGAGGCTTAAAAAATTTTTATCTTTAGAACTTCCTCTAGATGATCGCTAAAGATGTTTGCTTTAGTCAAAAATCGTGGTTAATGATAAGAAAGTTGAGAAAAATCCATAGATGAAGAATTAACGTAACTAAATCGAAATTATATTCATTCATAATAATTAATCCTCTATTTTTGATCATACGATTGTTCTACTAATTAGGCTTGACATCAATTTCTACCAGAAGAGCTTTTTTGAGCTAGATCAAAGAGTTTGGATATATTTGGAAGTATATTTTGAGCGTCAAAACTGTTATATGCCAAAAAATAACTGAAGGAAGATCTCAATCTGATAGCAAGGAATTCCAATGAAACACAGATCTCCTAAATACTCCAAGTTCAGGTTTGAACTAATCCTGTTAATAATTCCCCTCTTCATTATTTCTTCAGGATTTCCCGAACGAGTTTGTATACTTGAAATTTCCAGTACTTATGGATCCTATTCTGATACTCCTGGGATGTCCGTCATTTTAATGATTGGTGATGGCATGGGGCCTGAGCAGGTAAAGTTGGCTCGTTGGACGGAGGTAGGAGAGGATGGTCAACTGAATATGGAAAATTTACCCTATCAGGCGAATGTAACAACCAATAGCTTAAACAATCCAATAACAGACAGTGCTGCAGCAGCAACAGCAATAGCTACTGGTCAAAAAACAAATAATGGTATTCTGTCTCTCACTCCTGCAGGTCAATCATTAGAAACCATATTAGAGTACGCTAGTACATTGAAAAAGAATGTAGGACTGGTTTCAACAACAGAAGTTACTCATGCTACTCCTGCTGCCTTTTATGCTCATGTAAAGTCAAGATATAACTATTCTGAAATTGCACGGCAGTTAGTCGATGACGCTGATATAGATGTTATTATGGGAGGTGGAAAAGACATGTTTACTTCTAGTCAGATCTCAACATTAGAAACAAAAGGTTATACTTTAATTTGGAACAGATCCCAGATGGCTGATATTGACAAAGGGAAAATATTGGGATTGTTTGCATCTGGGCCTATGCCTTATGATAAAGATCGTAATCGTGATATTGTACCTTCCCTTTCAGAAATGACAAGTAAAACCTTAGATATTTTGTCTCAGGATCCAGATGGTTTTGTACTAGTAGTTGAAGGAGGCCAAATTGATTGGGCATGCCATGCTAACAATATCGAGAATGCTGCTTTGGAAACAATTGAATTTGATAAAGCAGTAGAGGTAGCAAAGAATTTTGTAGTTCAAAATGAAAATATTCTTCTTATAGTAACAGCTGATCATGAGACAGGGGGATTAACTGTAAATTCAAACACACTGAATGAAACTCTTCCATCCTCACAATATACTGCAGAACAAGGGGAGCAATTAAGGATAGCACGGGTTCAAAACATTTCCGTTCACTGGTCAGGAACGAGCCATACAAATAGAAATGTTCCTTTCTATGGACTTGGAGCCAATCTAATATCCTACAATCAAACAATTCTTGATAATACTGAAATATATGAGATCTGTATTGAATATTTAAATCAAGTATCATCCTCACAAAGAACATCTGGATTTCTATTTCTACCAATCGTAACATCGTATATAATATGGTTTATCTTAAGAAAAATCAAAAAATAATAAAATTACGATAGTTTTAAACTCTATTATGCCATTTTTTGTCTACAAGAATTCTTCTTAAGTCCTTAAGACTCAATCCTGTTGAATAGGATTCCTCATAATTTGATAAAATTCTATATATTTGCAAAGGATCCCGCCACTTCCCTGTCATTTTTTCCCGAAGATGAGATAAATCTCGAAAACGATTATTAGTTACCTATTCAATTTCTTTTAAGGTTATTTGGATGTTTTTAGGAAGAAAAGGGTTATCAGTCAGCAGAACTGATTTAGATCCTTTTATTTGATAGTAATAAGACCTTTTAAACCAAGGATATCGGTCTAAGGCCCCAATTTCCTCTAATATTGTAAGAGCTTTTCGTATTCCTTCTTTTTTCCATTGGATATTTGTCAAATTATTGAGATGACTCAACAATTTTCACGTATGCAGCCCAAGACACTGTATAACCACCACCAAATGCCAAGACAGTGAAACCCCCAGGTTTATCTCCAGGATTCCAAATGATAAGATCGGCATACCATCCAGAGATATCCTCTCCAAGTGTTGTAATAACAGCTGAACCAACAAAAGCTGTTTGCTTTGCATTTACATCATACTCGATCACACCTTGTATGTGATATCCTGCACTCAAAGGTGGTATATATTCTCCCGAGCATCCAGTAACTAAAATATCAAACGACCAAGTGATAACCCACCCTACAGAGGGTTCTGGATCATCAAATATCATGTATTGATTCGTCTGAGCCACTCTAAGGTCAATCGTACTGCTGCCCCACCCCTCTAACTCAAACTCCCTTGTATAATATTTTTCAGGGATTTCAGGTTGTAAGGCCAACCATTGAGTGCCATCGCAGTAGTACAGTTTATTTTCAAGATTGTTAAAATAAATGTACCCCTTATGGGCAGGATCAGCTGTAAACGGGGCACTGTCATAATTAGGTGTCTGCCAATTCTCGAGAGCGGTGATACGGGCATCCAAGGCTTGTAACGACGCATTTAGGGTTGAAAGATCCTCACTCAGAATGGTGTCAATCGAAATCATGGTTGTATTTAGGAGTTCACTATTTGCTATGACATTGGCAAGAGTATAATTCACTTGGTCGATAGTCCCCTGTAATGATGAATAATTTTCTTCTAAGTCTAGTAGTGTGGCATTTAATTGATTAATTAGCGCTTGGACTGAACCATAAATGGTAGTTGGGCTACTATATGCGGTATCATCAACTGTCACACGCGCCAAATCGTATAAATAGATTTTATTCACCGTGCTATTGATCACAGTGACACTAGAGCTGTTATACGCATAAATTTCATCCACTGTATGTGGACTATCCAAAAGAGTGACCTTGGAATCACCAAAAGCCTCGATATTCCCTTGTAACGTTATTTGTATTCCCTGAAATGTCCCATAAACGATTACTTTACCATTCGCTTTGGTAAACGAGAAAATGCCCTCCTTAAATATCACTGTGCGTCCCCTTGGGACAATGTAATCCGATTCAAAGGTATGATCTCCTTCTAACACGAACACCCGAGAATTAAATGTCATTAAGAGCATCCCACCTATAACCAAGCTAAAAATTGATACCATTCCGATACTAATGATTAGTTTTTTACTTAAATCTGGTAACATTATACTTCTCATCTCACGCGGATAGTATTTCCTTCTCTAGGCTTGATGGCCATAATAAACATTTGCTTCTAAATGAATTTAAGTACAGCTAAGAGTAATCCCCCTCTCTTTTTGAAGAAATTTGAGAAATGCTCTCTCATGGGTTATTTAAGGAATTGTTGGAATATAAATGTTCTTTTTTTTATATTATGTGGATTATCTTAAGAAAAATCAAAAAATAATAAAATTACGATAGTTTTAAACTCTATTATGCCATTTTTTGTAGCTCAGAAGAGATTATATCGGAGTTTACATTTGGATCTGTTTGCAGAACCAGTTCCAATAATTCATTATGACCAATTTCTTGGATAAATTTTACAAAATCAAGTTGCTGCAAATTTTGTTTTGTAATTGGACGTTTAGAATCCCAAAAGATGACACTATTGTAAAAGTCAAAAGCAATTGGATGGTTCAGTATTGTATTAAGAATAATAGCTTCTTCATAAGAGTTCAATCCAATAAAATAGCATGTATCATCAAAAAC
>JBHLKC010000151.1:0-7782 GCA_048887065.1 Candidatus Hodarchaeota archaeon | reverse complement strand
TTCCAAATTCATTAATCCATTGATTTATGACAATACATGGGTATTTTTCATGGTATTTGGACATTAACCGTTGGTTATATGATCAAACATTACCAATAAAAATTGACAATATGAAATTATCCCTATATTGTATTTTCATTTGGTAATAAGTAATAGGAATTATTTGTTACCTATTTGAGATGTTAATTTCCCTTGTTGACCCAATGTAGAAGGCCAAATATACTAAGAAAAGCATTGATTGGAGATCCATTGTCTTGAGGCTCTCTATTAGCGCCATTGAGTGTTATTATATCTGCAGCAATGGTTAAAATCTCTTTTGTCTGTTTGTGTGTTACTAGCAGAGATGATTCTGAAATATATGTTCTAAGAAGTTTCGGTTCAATCGCCTCCTTTTGCGGATTTAAATAAATTTTGTAAGCAGAAAGTTTTTTACCTTTCTGGAAACTCTTTAAATCCCCCTTAACATCTTCATCGGCAAGCAATTTAAAGAGGATGAGTAAATAGAGACTAATGAGTAGAAAACTCTCATAGTGATCTGTGATACTAGTCAAATAATCATCAAAATAACGTTTAACTTGAAATTGGCGTTTAGCTGGGGATAGGGTATTATCAACCTTAATCCTAGGGGGTGGGTGGTTAAGTTGTTTCTCAGATTACTCTGGCTCTGGTTAAAAAAAATTAACGATTCGGGCATCATCAAAGGATTCTAGTAGAACTATAGCTTTATACTATTGTCCCCAAACTGATATTGTACTCAAAAAATGTTAAACATTATTTCTTGAGAAATTCTACCAAAATTCCAAAAGTCATATTTACGCCAAATTTCTGGAATAAGTAATTATCTATTATTGCTTAGACTCAATTTAGCTAATTCTCCAGATCATTTAATATCTCCCTGAAGCTCAATCCTGTACTATCAATATATTCCTAACTTTCTCTATGTATTTCAATTAGCTCCCCTGTTGGTTTAGAATTGGAGCTCCGGATGATCCGACATTTATACATGAGGGTATTTCAATAGTTCCCTCTTTAAAATTTGGAATAACAGAACTATCAAATTTATAAACAAATAACTTCCTATGTTCTAATAATTCGAAATGAAGGTTATTTTTTCTTTAAGATGTGAGATTAATTTATGATACGCACTTTTACTGGTTCCTCCGCTATTAACTTGTCGAATATATGACGCATCAACAAACTGTGGCTGATTTAGAATCTCTCCAATAAAAGTAACATCAGTTTCACCTTCACAATATACACCTACCAGATAGTTGGAAACAAAGTCAAAATGGGACTTAGGTTTTTGAGTGGGCTCTCTTAATCTGAACAATGAAATGAGCTCAACACTATCTTCTTCATAGTAAAGTATTTCTGCGATGATAAAGCTTAAAAATAAAGAAATGGTTAATAGTTGATATAATAGTATCTGCGTGAGGGAAAAGAGAAGATTTCTTTTCTTAAGCTCCATTCAATTACTGAGGGTACTATTATGGTTAACAATCTATTCAAATAAAAGGAATGGACTTTTTATGAAAACAATCAAAATGCTAAGAATTTGCATTTGTATCCTGCTGGTTCTTCCCATTGTTACTACAATGGGAAGTAATCCTTCGGCCTCTGTTGGTACATCTTCAGAACAATCTCTCATTTTGATCGAAGGCGGAAACTTTGACAATCTTGTTCTAAGCTTACGCACAATTGTCCAATATCATGCATTTAACGACAGATTAGTAGTTGATTCAACAGCTGAATTGACAACCGCTTTACTGGCTTCTCAAGGAGGTAAAGGGGTGATTATTGGACATGGAAGTGAAATAGGCATTCAAATTGGAGAGCTGACAATAAGCTGGAAAGCCTTTGGTGGCATGCTCGATGCAAGTCCAGTGACCGAGTTCTATCTAGCAAGCTGTTACTCGGCCAAGGTGATCCCCCACACCTCCAAACGCATTTTTGGGTATGAAGGGGCAATAGATGCCTATGTTGCAGGGGTTGATATATCTAAACAGCTTCTACTGACTCAATCCAGTACTAATAGAGCTAGCCTTAACCAAATCGTTGAACAAGAAAAATCGGCGAAATATAAATTCCGAAGTATTGTTATTTGCAACCCCCTTACCTACAAAGTCTACACTGCTGTCCTTGTGGATAGGGGAGCTCCTAACAATGACTATACTTATGAGCACTATGTTGCTGACCATGGAGCAAATTGGGCTGATTTTGTACGGGATGACGTCTCGGACTACTTGCAACCTTTCACTAATGAATTCGACGTGGAAGTAGTAATAACAAGGGTGGATTTCTTCAATTTAGCAGAAGATCCAGGGGATTTTGACGGTAGTGACATATTAGGCTTAATGGCTGATAAACGAGAAGGACTTGAAACTAATGGCTATTATTTCGATTTAGTAATTGGTTACATGTATAATGCTACGATTTCTTACTGGGGACTCGCGATTCCCGACGCGAATGTGTGGAATACAGGGTGGAATTCCCGGTATCAGAATTCTCTTTTTGGTGCAAGCCAGCTTTTAGATGAATATCCCGATGCTTCAATGTCCAGCCTTTTTTGCCATGAAATTTCTCATATCTTTAACGGGAGGCATGTGGATAACAACAATGATCCTAATCGGTGGACTGTCATGGATTATGCGGATGCCTTCGAGATGGATACGAATGAAGTTACATGGGATCAAGAATCTAAAGACGAAATTGACCCTAATGTCGATTTTTATGACGGCAACACTGATCTAGATGGTGATGGTATGTCCGATGATTTTGAATATACATATTACCCCCAAACCCTTAATCCAAGTTATGCCAATGATGCTGACTTAGACCCCGACAACGATGGTTTGACCAATCTGCAAGAATTTCAACATGGTACCGATCCTATGATGACTGACTCTGATAGTGACGGAGTACTAGATGGAGAGGAAGTTAACATATATGGCACCGATCCAAGTGTGGCTGATTGGGGATTGCAACTCTTGTCAGAACAGAGAAAGATAGAAATTAATTTATACGATGGAAATCCTTATTATGTCAAGGCCTCAACGGAATTTAAGCTGACTCAGTTAGAAACATACAGTGTCTGGTTAACATTCCGGACATATTATCGGATAAACGGAGGAGCCTGGCAATTTAAAGATAGGAATCCAGACCTATTTTTCGATTTTGATGTTTCCGAAACGATTCCTATCTCTCAGTGGCTGGTCTCAGTCAGTGTGAATGATACGGTCGAGCTTTATTGGGCTATTATTTTAACCAACACAGGTCGGATTTACACGTCTGAAGGCACTTCTAACACTGTAAGCACAACTGTTGAAGCAAAAGGGGCCACCATCCTATCAAGCACCCATATGCTGCAGTATGACTTCCACAACCCGTATGGGACCAAGAAAATCAAGTCAAAGTTGTATTTTAATATAGCAGAAGCAGGCACTTATACATTCAAAGTCTGGTATAAACGCTATATCTGGGCGCCAGGCTGGCCTGGGGGTCAGTATACTAACTGGAATCTAGTACGTAATGACCCCATAGACTATGAACCAGGCGACTATTTGCTTAAGGATTTTATCGGCCAATTCCCCATCCAAGACAGCTTCTGGGGCAAATGGGAAATTTATTACGGAAGTACGAAACTCTCCTCGTACACCACTTGGCCATAATTCTCCCGAGGCTTTCAATGCATAATTCTCCCCCCCTTCTTTTTTTTCCAAAAATTCTCATGGTTTTCGATCTTTGGATCAGGGCGGAACATGCCTCGAATGCTATCAGCAAGAGCGCAATGACAAGTGGCACCGCTCCATCCAGGAGATTCCTACTCATCATGGCCAGGGTAGACATCCCATTCAGAACCAAAAACAGATGCACCCGTCTTTCTCAGTCATATTAGCCACCTAACACTAGACAGTATGAGGGGGTCCGTGCTTGGTAGCTGGTGGGATACACATAGCCAGTAAGGGATCCACGAGGATTTGATCCACTCATTTTTGCAGAAATATCTGAATTGAATCTTGATTCAATTAGATTTTCATCTTAAGTACTCGAGGAAAATATATCAACTTCGTAAAACTAATATTTGTATTTTAAAAGCTGGCTTTCGTCAAATCACTTTTTAAATTCGAACAAAGTATCATTTGAGCTTTTCAATAAATGTATTAAGTTCGGATTTGTAGTCCCCTTTTCTGAATCGTGATGTGGCGAAAGTACCAGAATGTTTTGATTCAGGAGTCATCTCTTTGAGTTGAGTAAAGACCGTTGCATACCTTTTTGCAATGGAACTAATGAAAAACGCAACTTTCTTCCCTTTCAAATCGTGCGTGGTCAGATAGGTTCTAAGAGCTGGTGTTGGATTACCAGCCCAGATAGGAGATCCTATTACAATCATATCATAGTCCTGTGGATTCTTTTCGTATTGAATCTCTGTTAGATTTTTATCCTGAGCATCGCGTGCAGCCCTTATCCAGTTGAATATTCCCAAGCGCTTTTTTTTATCTTTGATCTCGTCAATATCGGCGGAAAGTGCTTTCCCAATTGCCATTCCGATGGCTTTAGTGTTTCCTGTTCTCGAATAATATACTACAAGGTATTTCATTTCAAATGTCAATATATCCAACTCCATACACACAAAACAGTTAGTACATTGAACCCAAGTCCTACAGTAATGAGAAATTTATCAAAAATGGAAGGGTATGAAGGGAGTCCAACTAGATTGAAAAGGAAAAGGAAAATAGGGACAATAATGTTCACCGATCGATCAAGAGAGTAGGGCAATATAAGGGATAAGAAAGCCATAACAATTGGAATCAACATAAATACTGTTATCCCTAAAAGTACAATCTGGGTCATTGGTTTATCATCTATTTTTCCTGGGGTGAAATCACCAGCATAAATTCGTATTACATCACCCAATAAATAGCAAAGCATTAAGAGTATCCATAATATAGAAAGTATAATCCTAATATCGTCCATAGTTTAAGAACCTCCTTTCAATACTACATCTATCAACAATTCCTCGTATCTCTTTTTTTCTTCTAACATCGGAAAATGTGCTGAATTTTCAAAAATTATTAATTTTTTACCTTTTTCCGCAACTAACTGGTCAAAAAATTCTTCAACAAGAACTGTGGGGACAGTCATATCATATTTTCCTTCAAAGAAGTATATCGGAACTTTAATAGATTGAATTTCTTTATTTAATTTGATATTTTTTATTTCCTCCCACATGGCATTCTGAGTAAATGAATAGCCTTTGTTTCTGAGAGTATTAATTCCTTCTTTGAGCGAATACTCGGGGGAAGTTAAAAAGTTCGTCACTAACGTTCCCATGACTTTCAAAGGTTGATTGTACACGAATCCTCTATAAGAGTCAATATACTTCGCTTTTTCATTTATTTTCTTATAGGAATCATAAGGAGGTAGACCAATTGCTTTTATTGCTTCTTGTTTGCTTACATCTCCAGTTTTTATCGCTTCTTTAAGTATAAAATCGTATGAGACTCTTTCTTGTTCATAGATATTGAGTTGTTGGGCGATTCCTACATATGCATGGATTTTTTCTGGATATTTACAGGCAGTTCTAAGTCCTATCAGCGTTCCGCCTGAATGAGCAACAATAAAGACTTTTTGAGTCGAGAATCTCAAACGTAAAAATTCAATTAACTCACTAAGATCCTCTACAAATCTATCTAGATTGAGTGACTCAACTGGAATCTCTCTATTATATGATTTCCCCGTCCCTCGTTGATCCCAATGAACTACTGTAAAATATTTAATTAGTTCTTTATCTAACTTCCTTGCACTTGATATCCCCGGTATAGGGGCACCTGGGCCACCATGTAAAATTACTAAAACTGGATTATTTTGATCTATACCTCTGATAAATATCCATTGTTTCACACCGCCTAGCCTAATTTCTTCTAATGAACTTATACCATTTGGTGAGTCTATTTCGGTCGAATATCGCAAAAACACCCTATATAGCAGTAATCCAAGAAAAAGCGCTAGTAAAATCCCTATTATACTTAAAATAAGTAAAAATATATTCATATCATCTTCTCCTTTATTTAATCAACATTTTTTCTATTCATATTGATCCTAACTACCTTATTAACTATTATTAGAGTCAGAAAAACTAGAATCGTATCTATAATCGCTATTATCATCGTTTCAAGGAAAATTCCTACATAGTGTAAATTGAAAAAGAAATTAAACCAGATCCAGTGAAATCCAAAAATGCAGACTGCAAAGAAAAGATGATTTTTCATTTCTGACTGAAAACGAATACCTGGTGAACATATAAAGTACATAATTCCTGTTAATAATCCAAGACCAGCGATGGTTATCATCTGTTCAAGGGTAAGTATCACTACTATTACCATTGTCGTGGCAAGAGTTGGATCAGTGAAAATAAAACTATATAGCCAATGAATAGCTACTAAGGGGATAATAAAGATGAAAATTGGCAATAAATCTTTAAGAGACTTTGATCTCGGGGTCTTATTATCCTCTGTTAACAGTAAACCAGAGATTATTCCAAAAAGAAGTACAGGAATAGCATCTCCAAACGCATTTATCATCTCATGTTCAAATGGCATATCGAAGAAGGAAGGAATTCCCAAAGCGAGACCAAAATACCAAATACTCGCTAAAACCATTCCAAAACTAGTTCCTTTAACTAACTTATTTCCTTCCATATGCTCCTGAATCACTGTGAAAATTATTGTAAAAGCTATTATATAAGCTAAAAAATAAATTGCCATACTGAACTCAAGAAGATTTGATTTAATGATCGTTGTTGGTTCTAGCTGACTGCCTAAAGATTCTGGAGGTACATATATCAGTAATAAAAATCGAAATATACACCAGATGACTGTAGACAGTACAACTGTGAGAAAAATTCGATTTTTTTTATCAAAAATTGTATTCTTATCCATAGTTTTCCACCATTTTAATTTTTCTCTCCTGTTTCTCTTTAACACCATAGCCATTTCCTTTACCTATCCAAATGGTTGATAAAAATATCAGAAAAATCCCTGAATATATCCATACTGAATAGAATTGATGTAAAAAGATGAATTCGAAAATGAACGGAATAATTATCTGAATTAATTGCAAAAATGACGTATTAATTGAACCTAGCCTAGCTATGGCCCAGTTCCATGAACCTAAAGCAATAATAGTTGGGAAAATCCCTAAAAAGAAGATATAAGGAAATAATTCGAGATGAAAATGAAAAGATACATCACCAGTAATCATTGAGAGAATAAACAATGCAAGAAAAGTGTGAAAGAGACTTGCATATGTGAAACTCATAAGATCAATTTCCTTACTCTCTGATTTTGCTATATTCAGATATTTTCCAGTAATAACGGTGTAAAAACCCCACATGAAGGCAGCAAATATCAAGATAATTATCCCTATTATAGAAGAATTAGAAAGATTTGTCCAATCGCCATTAAAACTTATTAGAAAAATACCGATTAGCCCAACAATTCCAATTATTACTATTCTCCAGCTTAATCCAGTTCCTTCAATCCTCCACGCAAGAAATGGAACAAGGAATATATAAAAAGACGAAAGTAATAAAGCCAGGCCCGGTGTGGTAATATCCTGACCAATGGTGGCTGTTAGATACGCCAAAGCATCTAACCATCCTAACGTGATTACTGTTTTTCCCGATAGCATTGAAAATCCATTTCGACCCTTCATTAGAAGAATGATGAAGGAAAATACCAATACCGCTACTCCAAATCTGAGAGTTGTTGTTTGAAGAGGTGT
>JBHLKC010000150.1:0-7789 GCA_048887065.1 Candidatus Hodarchaeota archaeon | reverse complement strand
ATTCACCAGGATTTTTCCCTCAAGGGTATATCTGCAAACGTTATAACGGTGGCTATTATATTGTTCAAGCAATAGCAAAGAAATATGGTTTTGATCCAAATTCAACACCTTGGAATGAAATTAATCCTGAAGCACAACGTATTTTTCTTTTTGGAGACCCAGAACCATTGGATGTAACGTTTGAGTCTAGAAAACGAGGGCCTTACACAAGAAAAAACGTGAAATATCCAGGGTTTTATGGATGGATTCGTGATTGGGATGTAGGGGGCACTTACACAACAACTGAAGTGTGTCCTGATTGCCATGGGACAGGTTTTCGGAAAAAATATCTTACTATAAAATTAGCAGGATTTAATATTCATGAATTAAGATATATGACCTTTATAAGATTAACTGAAGTATTAGAGACTTATAAATTTCAAGATATTGAAACAAACATTGTTAGTTATAGCCTAAATCTCGCTTTACGAAAACTTCAATTCTTAAATCACGTTGGATTAGGGTATTTACATCTAGCAAGATTAGTTCTAACTCTTTCTGCAGGTGAGGCTCAACGAATTCGTCTAGCAGGTTTACTGGGAAGTGGATTAACGGGTTTAACGGTATTAATGGATGAGCCAAGCCGTGGATTACATCCTTCAGAGATAAATGCTCTTCTGAAGGCAATCACTAGCCTCAAAGATGAGGGAAATACCATAGTAATTGTAGAACATGATCTTCAGATAATACAGGCAGCTGATAAAGTCCTTGATCTGGGACCTGGGCCAGGAGTTCATGGTGGTACAATTATTGCTGAAGGAACTCCAGAAGAAGTTTCCAAAACAAGTGGTGTAACTGGGTTATGGTTAAGCGGAAGTAGAAAAATAGAACTTGAAAAGGGGAAACAAAACGGATTGATGAGTTGGTTATCGAATAAAAAGACGAGAAAATTACGAGACTGGATGAAAATTATTGGAGCATCTGAAAATAATTTAAAAGGAAACACTGTTGAAATACCTTTAGGAGTACTTGTTGGAATCTCTGGGGTTTCTGGAAGCGGTAAAAGCACTTTAATTATTGATACACTGGGAAGAGTGTTAGCTCCAAAGAAACAAACTACTTCTGTCGCTTACGAACCGATTGAACCAGGGAAATACGATAGTATTCAAGATGCTCCTAAAAATGTAAAGGTCATTGATCAATCACGGAAACAGGTATACAGTCCATTAACATTTTTTAATTTGAGGAAACCATTAATCTCACTATATGCTGCAAGTGATGATGCTAAAGCTATTGGATTAGATGAAAAGCAGCTATCACAGAGATGTTCTAAGTGTAAAGGGACTGGGCAAAATGTACTAGATATGGGTTTTCTACCAAATGTATATACTGTGTGTGAGTCGTGTGAGGGGACAGGCCTTGTTTCAGAAGCGTGGCAGGTTCGATTACACGGTTATACATTACCAGAATTATTTAATTTGACAATTGATGAAGTTTATCACTTCTTTAAGAGTGAAGAAAAAATATTTAGACCATTAAAAGCTGCTAAAGATGTAGGATTAGGATATCTAGTGTTAAAGCAACCAGGTTTCGCTTTATCAGGAGGAGAGTGCCAGCGTATGAAAATTGCAAAAGAATTGTCTAAAAAGACAAAATCTAGGCCTGGTCTTTACATCTTAGATGAACCTACTGTAGGACAACACATGGAAGATGTAAACCGTTTGGTTGGAGTTCTCAATCGGTTAGTGGACGAGGGTCATTCAGTTATTGTCATTGAACATCATCCTCATTTACTAGCTGCTTGTGATTATATAATAGAGCTAGGCCCAACTGGTGGCCCAGAGGGTGGATATGTAATTGCAAAAGGAACCCCAGAAGAGGTTTCAAAAGCTGATACTCCAACAGCACCATTTCTACGTAAAATTCTGGTGAATGAATCATGAAATTAACTCCATTATTACTCGCTGATCCTTCACCATGTTTACGGTTACTAGTTCTTCGAGAATTACTTGGGATGACCGATGATCATCCTGAAGTTAGAGAATTAGAGCAATTAAAAAACGAGGATCCACTTATTATAGATCTTAATGAGCTCCAAGCCCCTGATGGTTCATGGAGCAGTAAAGACCTTTTAGATTCTTCATATACCGACAATATCCGTCCTACTTCAATGGCATTATTTCGATTTGGATATCTTGGATTTAATTCAGATCATCCATCTGTGGAAAAAGGGGTTGAATACCTACTTTCTTTACAACAAGAAGATGGATCTTGGCCGATTCCAGCTGGAAAACCCCAAAAAGTCGACGGGGGATATGACATGATTCCTCTGCAAACAGCTTTCCCTTTAAGAGCAATTGCATCCTGTGGTTATGCTACTGATTCTAGAGTAGAAAGAGGATATGAATGGCTTCTCCAGCAAAGGCTAGAAGATGGTGCTTGGCCAGCAGGGACGAGAGCTGGAACTCGTGGGTTTATTGCTGGTTATAGAAAACTTGCACACTCCCAGTGGGGCTGTCGAACTAACACGACCGCTGCTTTAACTGCGTTGGCTCACCATCCCAAGCGCAGACGAAGTAAAGCAGCGCGTATGGCCCTTGATTTATTGCTTGCACGTGAAACCAAAGAACGACATGTTCTTGGTTTTGAGATAGCACGAATAATTGGTGTTGAACCTGCTCGTGGTTATTTCACTCATCATGCAAGATTTGATATTGCGTTCATTCTTAATCTGTGTTGGAGAATTGGCGCGAGTCTTGATGATGATCGCATTACTGAGATAATAGAATTTATTACTAAAAATCAAGGTCTCTATGGATTATGGGATTATATTCCTCATCCACAGGCGTCTAAATGGGTTTCTTTCGATATTCTTAGAAGTCTTTTATACATGGATGAATCATCTGATTGGTTAAGCTATGAGCCTCGTACACCTTTTCAAACTTATTCTAAAAGAAGAAAAAGATTTTGAAAATTGTGTCAAATTCCCAGTTCATTAGGAAGCTGTTAACTTAAAGCCTAGCCGTCGATCATTATATTAAAGTCCAAATATTTAAGGATTAATGGGTAACTTCGCTTCTAAGCGAATTGAGAAGTGATAGCTTTGACTGAAAACACAGAATATGTCGCAGGAATTTGCAACATAGGTAGTGCTGAAATTACTCAACGAAAAAGAATAGGATTTATTGGTTTAGCAATTACTGGTTTTGGAATCATAGTTTATATACCTAGTATTATCATTTTGAATATTAATCCACTCATAGGAATTCTTTTCATTTTTCCTGGAACAATTACATCAATCGGATTTATTCAAGCAAGAGAAAAATTTTGTGCTGCATATGGATTCTCTTCTGTTGCGAATGTATCTGTTCAACTTGGAAAGACTGTGAGAATAGAAGATAAAATAGATCGAAAAAAAGATCGGAATAAAGCCATTATAATTTTAATACAATCAATTCTCATTGGTATTAGTACAGCAGCTGTTTTAACGGTTCTAGGTGTCATTATACAGCAATAATGAATTCATTAGATAAATTCAACAAATTTGTATCTTAAAAGAAGTTTTATGATTTCATGATGTGAAAACTCTTGAAATTGGGCTATGTTGGAAATGCATATTCCTCTACAGGATGTAAACCAGATTTAAATTTTCGTTTAATATCATATGATAAGGATAAGCTTTTTTCAACAGTCAAATCCAATTTAGAATGTATCAGAAAAACGCTTCAATTCAATCAGAAATATAAATTACTCTTTTATCGGATTGCTGACTTTATTCCATTTGCCTCTCATCCAGTTTCGTTACCACTTTGTGAAATATTAGATTTTTTTCGAGATGAACTTGAAAATATCGGTGCTTATATTCAAAAACATGATTTTAGGATTTCCATGCATCCAGGACAATATACCATTATTAATTCACCTAAAGAAGAGGTTGTTGATAAATCTACACAAGAATTACTCTATAATACTCTAGTTCTTGACAAAATGGGTTTAGATTCTACAGCAAAGGTTCAAATCCATATTGGCGGGGTTTATGGGGATAAATTTGTAGCTATTCAAAGATTTATTCAGAATTATTTGAAATTACCTGAGAATGTTCAGAAAAGACTAGCGATAGAAAATGATGATAGGTTATTTGATTTTCAGGATTGTTTAACCATCCATAAAGAAATTGAAATTCCAGTCATTTTTGATGTATTCCATCATTCAGTTAAAAACAGAAACGAAAACGTAGTTCAAGCTATTCAAATGGCCCAGGATACATGGATTGAAACCATAGATGGAATATTAATGTTAGATTGGAGTTCCCAACAGCCAAACGCCAAGCTTGGAAGACATGCTAATACTATTGATATAAATAAGTTTCGAGCTTTTATCCAAAGTACCAAAGGATTAAGCTTTGATGTAATGTTAGAAATTCGAGATAAAGAGCAAAGTGCATTAAAAGCCATCAAAGTGTTGCATGAAAATGAATTGATATGAATCCCCAAAGGAATTCTCTATTTGTATTTCGACGAGATTTGAGGTTAGAAGACAATTCTGGACTAATTAATGCTCTCGAAACATCTGAAAAAGTGATCCCTCTTTTCATTTTAGATGAATATCTATTAAACAATAAAAACCTAAGTCCCAACGCTAAACAATTTTTAAAAGAATCATTGTTTGATCTTGTACATAGATTCGCTTTAATGAATGAGACTCAATTATTTATTTACTATGGAAAGCCAGAAATCATAATTAATGAATTATTGAATAGAAAAGAATTAAGTATTGGCAAAATAATAATGAATCGTGACTATACGACATATTCACAGGTACGAGATACTAAAATCAAAAAGATCTGCGAAAATACAGGCACAAAGCTTATATTAACAGCAGATTTACTCTTAAATGAGCCAGAAGTTGTTATAAAAAGTGATGGAACCCCGTATACTGTATTTACTCCCTTTTTTAAAAAATCTCAAAATTTCTTAGTGCAGAAACCCGAAAAAACTAGTAAAGATAACTATTATACAGATAATATATCAGAAATGATATCTCCTAAAAAATTAAAGGAAATTTTACATTTTAGTAATTCGAATATTCAAGTTAAAGGGGGAAGATCAAAAGGAATGGAAATACTCGGTCAAATCCAAGCTTATAAAAATTACAATGAAGAACGAGACTTTCCTGCAATCAATGGAACTACAAATCTATCCGCTCATATTAAATTTGGAACTGTATCTATTCGTGAAGTTTATCATGCTATTAAACAAACAGACAATTTTGCACTTTTAAGACAGCTTTATTGGCGGGATTTCTACATCTATATTGGTTTTCATTTCCCGCATGTGTTCAAAGGGCCTTTTCGCTCACAATATGACAAATTGGATTGGGTTTACGATAAAAGCTTATTTAATGTCTGGTGTGAGGGTAAAACAGGATTTCCTATTGTTGATGCAGGAATGAGACAACTGAATTCCACTGGATGGATGCACAATCGTGTAAGGATGATTGTTGCATCCTTTTTAACAAAGGATTTATTAATTGATTGGAGATGGGGAGAAAGATATTTCAAAGAAAAACTGGTAGATTATGATATTTCAGTAAACAATGGTAATTGGCAGTGGGTAGCTGGTACTGGTTGTGATCCAGTACCCTACTTCAGAATATTTAATCCTTGGTTGCAGCAAAAGAAATTTGATCCTCAATGTGACTATATAAAAAGGTATATTCCTGAATTACAGGAGTACCATCCAAGAATTATCCATAACCTCTTCAAAACACGTCCAAAGGAATTAAAAAATTATCCAAATCCAATAGTGAACCATGCAATAATGCGTGAAAAAGCAAAATTAATGTTTCAAACAGTCTAAGTTGAAAAACAACATTAATTATATACAATAAGATGAGAAACAACTATATATTGTTTCAAATATAGTTGTTTAGACGTGAGATAAATGATAACTTCTGAAATCGAGAAATACCTAATTCAAGCAAAGATTCCTTTACGTTTATCGGTATTAACTGAATCAGGTTGGCCAATAATCCTTTCTCTTTGGTACGCTTATACTGAAGGAAAGATCCTTCTCGCTACTCCCAATAAAGCTAAAGTTGTAAGGTTCCTGAGAAACAATCCAAAGTGTGCTTTTGAAATTTCAAATGAAAAACCTCCCTATTGTGGGATTAGAGGTCAAGCCAAGGCAAGGATAATTGAATCCAAAGGAAATGAAGTGTTAGAAAAGCTTCTTCAACGTTATATGAAAGAGGGCAAAGGATCACCATTAGCTAAGAGACTTCTTTCAAGAAAAGATGAAGAGATTGCCATTGAACTTACTCCGATTAATCTCTTCACTTGGAATTTTAGTGAACGTATGAAAGACTCAAAAGGATTTCAACCCCAATATATCTGTCCTTGATGAGAATTCTTAATTTATTAAAATGATGAATAATAAGGCTTGGGAGTAGAATATACTTTATAATACTTAAAAGAATTACCCTGAACATTCCTACATATTTCCTCTAGTAACTTTTTTGAGATCCAACTAAAGAAAGGCTGGAATGTGAGCCAAGAAGTTATTCCTATAAGGCCTTTTGGAATAACACGAAATATTTGATGAAGTTCAATATTATTATTCTTTACACGCCTTAAACGGTATCTTAAGATAACGTAACCAGGTAAGATTATGTCTGTGTGTAATGTTAATTCTTTCTCAGGAATTATGTTCTGAATTTTCAAACAATTCTTATCGGATTTTCTCTTAATACTAAAACCTTTGAAAAATCCATTGATAAAAGCCCCAAAATTACATAAGTATGAGATAATTCGAAAGTTATTATATTTATGAATATGAAGTAAATTTTCCCATACATTATGGTAAATATCATTCAAAACAACTTTACTATGATCCTGAAATATTAATCCCCCGGACCATTGAGGATCTCCAGGAATATGCCATTCAACTGGTAAATCATCATATTTTGAATGACTTCCATAGATAAGGTACTGTTTAGGATTTAATGCTAATCGAATTGCTTGCTTATGGTTAATTAACTCTTGTGGAATTAATTCTCGTATCCTGAAATCATGACATACAACCTCATTCTTCATTCCATCTATTAGAGGACGTGCTAAAGACGATTGAATTCCTGTAATCAGCCTGATCCAATAGGAACTTAAGGAAGGAGTGAAGAAAGGGATAGGAAAGATTAAGCGTTTTGGTAATCCCATAATCTCCACGTAACTTTCCATAAATTGCTTGTAAGTGATGATATCTGGACCACCAATATCAAAAACTTCACCAATAGTTTCTGATACTTCTAAAGAGTCAGTTAAATACTTAAGAACATTCCGAATGGCTATTGGTTGATTTTTAGTTCTAAGCCACTTGGGTGTAATCATAATTGGTAATCTATTGACTAGGTACCTCATCATTTCAAAAGCTGCGCTCCCACTCCCAATTATGATTGCTGCACGTAATGTTGTAACTGGTATTGAACAAGAATTCAGTATCTTAGAAACTTCGATGCGAGATTGTAGGTGTTTACTTAATTTTTCTTTCTCGTCTCCCAATCCTCCTAAGTAAATAATTCTCTCAATTTCTGCACTTTCAGCTGCTATTATTGTATTTTGTGCTGCAATTCTATCAGATTTAATAAAATCTTTTATTTTTCCCTCCATAGAATGAACTAAATAAAAAACCGAGGAAACGTCTTTCATAGCTTCTTTTAAGGATTTAATATCGAAAACATCAAGGTTTATTGCTTTTAAATTTCTATGATGGCTCCATATTCGCATATTAAGTTTATGCCTTGACCTAAACCCCAC
>JBHLKC010000149.1:0-7792 GCA_048887065.1 Candidatus Hodarchaeota archaeon | reverse complement strand
GAGCTCCTTGAGGAATATTCCGAAAAGCTTCAGAAATCCTACATTAAACCCGTTGAACTACTAAAATCTGGGAAATTCATCGATATGGAGTGAACTATAACGAATTCTCTAATTTTACTTAGAGACTAACACGATCATTTCGCTATATTGGTCCTAATTTCCTTTTATATTTGTTTATTCTCAAAAGTAACTTTATTTCTGTTTCCAATGCTTTTTGGTAAATTCGATCTTGAAATTACCGTAATCTTGAAGTTAATATCATTTGAAAGTGAAGTGGATGAAATATTTTCTAGTCACCTAATTCTTGCGAATAACATATTTGAATATGACAAGAACATCATATGAAAAAAGGTTAGAAAAATGTCAAATGAAAAAAAGTTCGAACATGTGAAAATAGAGAAAAATGAGAAAGATAATTATGCTGTAATATCAATCAACCGACCTGAAAAGTTGAATGCTCTCCAAATCCAGACATTGAAAGAAATTGCTGAAGCATTAGAATCTGTAGAAGTTGATGAAAGTGTCCGATGTGTTGTACTACGAGGAACTAAGGAATATTCAAAGAAACCTGCTTTTTCTGCTGGTGCTGACCTCTCAGATAGAGGTAGTGGTGATCTTGATCCATCCAGTTTAAGGCATCAATGTCATGCGATGTATAGGAGACACAAATATTACGATTTAATTGAGGAATTTCCTAAACCAATTATAGCTGCTATTGATGGATATGCTTTGGGAGGAGGTTTTGAATTAGTCTTAGTGTGTGATATATCTATTGCTTCTAAACGTTCAATATTTGGGCTTCCTGAAATTCAAAGAGGTATTTTTCCTGCAAATGGTGGAACTCAACGGTTAATAAAAAATCTTGGTAAAATGAGAGCAAAGAGGATGATGTTCTTTGGCGAACATTTTACTGCTGAACAAATGTTTGACTGGGGGATTATTTCTTTCATCGTTAATGATGATGAATTTGAAGATTTTATTCACAAAAAAGCGTCGTGGTTAGGAAATGCTGCCACAAATAGTTTATTCCTAATTAAGAAAAGTATTGACTATGGAACTCAAACTCCACTTAATATAGGCCTCCAATTTGAGCAGATGGGATATGCAATAAACACACGTAGTGAGGATGTTGTTGAAGGAGTTTCAGCGTTTCTTGAAAAGAGAGCTCCAAAGTTTCAAGGAAAATAGACATAATAAAATCCTCTCAATTTTTTAATAACTCAGGAAACCAGTATTTTTATTCTAAATAAGAATCATAATTTAATGGTGAGAATATAATGAATTTAAAAGAAGTCTGGCTTATTGATTATGCTCGAACAGCTTTTTCTCGATCTAGACCAAACCAACCTGAACGAGATGTTTTTGGTGAGATCAGAGGAGACGAATTACTTGCTCAATTGTTAATGAAATTCTTTGACAGTAAGTTAGCTGAAAAAGGAATAACGAAAGAAGATATTGAAGAGGTTTCAGTTGGAGTTGCATCAGGAGTTTTAGAAAATTGGACATATGGAGGAAAAATTCCTCTTTATTTGGCAGGATTTCCGAATAAGGTTTCATCATTTTTCATAGATAAACAATGTGCCTCCGCTGGGGCTGGAATGCATATACTAGCAATGGAAATAATGACAGGGTATACCAAATGTGCCTTAGCCACTGGGTTTGAACATATGACAAGAGTAAGAAGAATTGGTATAGATCCAGCTATAGAGAGATATAAGGATGAGGATAGTCTATTTTACCATCCCGAATATGATATGGTAAATTCTGTTAATATGCTACAAACGGCGCAGAGGTTATATGAAGAAGAGATACCAAAATTTACCAAGGAGGATTTAGACAAGTTTGGCGTCAGATCACACAATTTAACAATAAAAAGTCAGGAAGAAAAATGGTTTACATCTGGAGTAAATGGTGGAGAAATTATCCCAATTGAAGGACATGTTGAAGGACATGTTGAAGAGTCAATGATGGTTGACAGGGATATGGCAGCAAGAAAATCAACTTTGGAAGGTATTGCTGGATTACGTAGAATATCTATTCCGTTTTACTTAAAGAAAAATGGAGGGAAAAATGGGTATATTAAAAGAGAAGGTACTGAAGAAGGAGTTATTACTGCAGGAAATTCTTCTCCCCTGAATGCTGGAGCTACAGCGGCCGTTCTTATGGAGGCAGAAGAAGCAGAAAAGAAAAACCTCGAACCAATGGCCCGTATAGTTTCAATTGGTTGGACTGGAGTCGATCCACGAGTTATGGGCCGGGGACCTGTTCCTGCTACACGAAAAGCACTAGAACTAGCTAATTTAACTGCTGCTGATATTGATTTTTGGGAAATCAATGAAGCGTTTTGCATAGTCGCTTTAAATTGTATGGATAAATTCAATATTCCAGAAGGAAAAGTTAATATTAAGGGAGGATCAACTGCAATTGGTCATCCATTAGGAGCAACAATGATTCGTCTTACAGGAACTTTGGCACGGATATTAAGAGAAAAAAAAGGAAGATACGGTGTTGCGAATGCTTGCGTAGGAGGAGGACAAGGAATAGCAACAATCATTGAAAATCTAAATGCATAAGGGCGGTTATGCGAAGGAGAGAGGTGGCAATATTGAATGAAGAGTTTATTCAATAGGGACATGATGGATCAGATGCTAACCAGTCCCCTGTTTCTCCAAATGCTGTGACACGACATCCTCCACAAATAAAATTATCTTTACAATTCCCACAATTTCCTTTAACTCTTGATCGTTCTCTTAGAGCCTTTAAAATTGGATTATTAATCCAAATCCCTTCAAAATTGTCTGTTAATATATTTCCTAGCCGAATATCCGTTGCAGGGGCGCATGGGAGAATATCGCCTTCTGGACTCAATCCACAATACGTAAGTCCTGTTGCACACCCTCCAGCATACTCGGCAAACTTCCTAAAAAGGGTTACTGCTGTTTCTCCGAGGACCTCTTTATGTCGTTTTTCAAAACCAATGACAATCTCACTTATTGGAAAGAACTGATAACCAGAGAGCTTTGCGCATTGAGGAGCAAAATAGGTCATTCCACGTGTCATTGCAGCGACTCCTTCTCCTGAACAGGAATAGTTCACAAAAGATTTGGCAAGATCTTTCAATACTTTCTTTCGTTGAGTAGAATCAACATCTAAATGGCGTAATGCTTTTCCTCTCCCTACTGGAAGTATTCTTGACACATATACACGCGAGGCTCCAATTTCAGAGGCGAAATTAATGAGATCTGGGATTTCCTTATAATTTTTATTTGTTAATGTCATGGCTATAATCAATTCTTTAAATTGCCCAATTTCTGAGCATGTTTCAAGTCCAGTTATCGCTTTCGTATGAGCTCCTGACACTCCTCGAAGTTCATCATGAAAAGTAGAACTGAAACTATCTAAACTAATCGTTACACCTGTGACTCCTGAGGTGGCTAGTTCTTTTGCAATTGAATGATCTATCATAGTTCCATTAGTAGAAACCGTACATAATAATTTTCTTTTAGCTACATGGCTAGCGACATCAAAAAAGTCCTCCCGTAGTAATGGTTCTCCTCCCGAAAAACTTAATGATCCTACTCCAGAATTGGCAACCTTATCAACAACTTCTAGAGCCTGAGCCGTGGTTAATTCATTCGAATGGCTTTGAATATCAGAATAATGGGTAGAATCTTGATAACAATGAGCACATTTAAGGTTACACAGATTAGTGAAATTCCACACTATAGCTATTGGAGGAAGAGTTGGTTGAGGTCGTTTTATCCCAAATTGGCTCATTCCCCTTAACCATGCGATTACAGAACGTGTATATAAAGGATTTGAAGCGAATTCTCGGAATTGATTTCCTTTGAGGCCAAATACTCGTTTTAACAAGAATGATCCAATAAATCGATTGGGATAACATCGCTGACATGATGTGGGAGAATTCAAACGTGCTTCTAAAAATATATTAAAAATAGGTCTCTTATGGCAACTAGTACAAACTTGGGTAAGTTTTTGGCTCAGAATCGGAATAATTGAGGACAGAGGTTTATGTTCAGAGATTCGTAACAGTATAGGGATTGATCTCGACGACATGAATAAATTTTCCTGTTATTTTGATTTACAAAGACCATCTGGGGTGTATTGGATCCATCAAAGCACAAAGCTCTGTTTTTAGTGAAAAATTAGATAGAAAAATCATAAGGCAATGGATTGAAATTAAAATATACCAAGCTTTTAACAATTATGGATAATGCTCAGATTTCCTTTTAATGAGCATAAGAAGGAAATACAGCTAAAGGATTATAGAATTCAGGATCTCAGAAAATTTATTGATAAAAACTGATAAATGACCCTCGTTTGGAAAAATTTTAGATTCAGAATTTGGGATCTGTTCAATCATAGCTTGTACTATAGGAATTGGTACTGTTGAATCTGCTTCGCCATGAAAAATTAAAACTTTCATTTCTTTAGGAATTTCATTTGGATTAAATCCCCATGGTTTTGCATATAGTCTGAAATCGTGGGCTGGGCCTCCTGTACCCTGCCGAAAAGCTTCAATTGTTTTATTGATCATACGCTCTTTTACCTTTAAATCACTAACAACCTTCTGGTCTGGTTCAGGAAGCATTTTATTAAGTTTCTCGTAATTTTTTTCCCACCAACTCTTGTCATTTATTTTTCGTCCCATTATCAACCAGAGGAGTAACCTGTACAACCATGGGAAATGACGTGCCAGGAAAAGAAGATTTCTATTTCGTCGATCCACCCATTTTTTGCTCAAATCATAAGGACCTAATCCAGAAACAATAGCACAGGCAGATAAATGCTTGGGAATCTTATAAGCACAGGCAAGAGCATAAGGAGCTCCTCCACTCCCCCCTATAACTGCGAACTTATCCAGTCCTAAGTGGATTGCTAATTCCAAAACATCATCAGGCCAATCAAGAAGTTTTCGACCTTTTTTAAAGTCTGATAGTCCCATACCTGGACGATCAGAGCAAATAAATCTGATACCTAAAGCTGCAGTTAACTCTTCTTTTCCAAATGCTGCTTCAATTCGACTACCGTCTCTACCATGGAAGTAAAAGAGTGGTTTTCCGCGTGGATCCCCATATTCAGTATAACCCAAAGATCGTCCGTCAGATAATTCTATCACTTGAGAAATTTCATCGTTCTCTTTGCTCATTTCAATCTTTTCCTTGTAATAAAGGTTTGTCTTGGATTTGTATTTCATTAATTGATATTTTTTATTGAATTATTTTGCTTACTTTCATCGCAAATAATTTTTAAACTTAAGTAAATAAAAAATGAATCTACTGTGAAAAGTAAATTCTTCCTCCCAATCGTTGAAATACTAATTTTCCAGTGAAAAATAAATGGATGTTTTATTAGATGGATGATTCAGCAGAACTAAAATCAGGAGATGGAGTTACTGAAAGTATTACGAAAAAATATTCTATTCCAACCTATTTATCATTTGCTGTAATGATGTTTGGTTTTAATGCGATGATCATAGTTGTTACACAGCAATATCCATTCTTTTATGAATCTTTGATAGGATTAGATATTGGAATGATGTTTCTCGCTAGTATCATATACACTGTTTGGGATATGTTTAATGATCCATTTGTTGGACATCTATCTGATCGTAATAACAGATTTACTCGTCGTTGGGGGAAAAGATTCCCCTGGATTGTAGGCTGTATGGTTCCACTCCTATTTGCTCTAGTCCTGTTGTTCTCTGCTTCAATTGTCTCTTTCCTAGGTGAATGGGTTATATTTTTTTGGTTTTTATTTTTCTTATCTGCTTATGATGGTCTACTATCTGCCATTACTGTTAACTATAATGCCCTTCTTCCAGTAAAATTCAGATCAAAAGAAGAGCGAACAAACTTGGGGGCTTTTATTCACCTCTTTATGATGTTAGGGCCATTTGTAGGACTAGGTATCGTTGCTTCTTTATCCCCAAACCCTGATTCTTATATGATGATGAGCATTATATTGGCTGCAATTGCTCTTCTGTCATTTATTTTATCGGTTCCTGGCTTAAAAGAGGATGAATCACTAAAAGAAACGTATTTTAAAGAAGAAATCGTACATAAGCCTTTCTTTTCAGAATTCCTTGGCAATATTAAACAATCGTTTCAACTTAGGCCATTTATTGTGTTGGCGATTGTGACATTATGTTTAACGGTGGCATTAGCATTGATAAATGCTAGCCAACCATATTATGTAGCCTATATATTGGGCATCCAAGACCAAGAGTCCCCAGAATTTGGACAGATGGTAGTTACTGTTGCGCTTCCTTATGTCTTGACGACTGTATTATTCATCCCTCTTTATGCCTGGATTGTAAAGAAAATCGGTCATTCAAAAGCTTTTAAGGCCGCTCTTTTGCTTAGCCCTCTTCCTCTTTTACTGATTTTTATCAGTTTGATCTTTGGAGCCCAAGCAAGTCTTCCACTTGTTATGCTAGGTGCTGCAATGTGGGGTGTTGTCGGTGGAATTGTTGTAATATCTAGAATACCTGTACAAGGAGATTTTTTCGATTCATCCGCATTGAAGTTTCATAGAAGGCAAGAAGGAGTATACTTGGGGATTTGGAATTTTTTTGGAAGGATGGTCACAGTTATTCAGATTGGAACATTATTCATTATCCATACGCTCACCTCTTTTGACCCAGAGGCTACTACACAAACTGATTCAGCTCTTTGGGGAATCATGGCTCATTTTGGTTTAGTCCCAGCAATTTTTATGATCATTGCCGCATTAGTTTACTGGAAATATTGGGATCTAACTCCTGAGAAAATGAAAATGTTCAAAACTGAATTAGAAAAACTTGGTATTTAAAAATGCCAACTCTGATGAAGTTTCTGTTCAGCTAGCTACCTAAATATAGATAATTCAGAATATTGTTCTTTTAATAGATTTGACTCCAGAATAACATCAAGAAAACAATAAATTTGGAAAATAGATTCTTAGTTTCTACATTTAACATCTTAAACTGAGAATTCTGTGCTTTCATTTATATGTCATAAAATTCATATTATGGATGGATATTTGTTGTTAAGAAAACTTAATCCTCAAAGATGTTGTGATTACAAAGAAAACCGGCATTCTGAGGTAGTTTCATTATGAAAAAATCACGTCATGACAAATACTCGGAAGAGAAATGGGGTCATTTCCCTGAAGGATTGCAAGAGTCAATTGGTGATGATTATGTAATCGGGATTTATTATACTGCATTCCCAAGCAATTTAGACCCCTGGTACATGGGAACCGTCGTTGTGCAAGAACAAACCGTTGGTTCCTATTTTCCTGTCCATTCTGACCCCAAAGAAATTTTGAAAAAATTTTCAGCAAAAGTTATTGGAGTGTATGAAGTCCCCCCATATGAAATCGGGCTTCCTGATAACACAAAAGAGCGTCAATATGTTATGCAAGTCGCTTATCCTCTAGAAGGATTAGATACTCAATTTCCACTGTTATTAACAATATTAATGGGGAATATCAGTATGGGGGGAAAAGTAAAACTGATTGATGTTATTTTTCCAAATCGGTTTCTGACAAAATTCAAAGGACCAAGTCACGGTATAGAAGGCATTCGTAAACAACTGAAAGTCCCTGAACGACCATTTCTAATAAATATTGATCATGCATATACATTAGAAGACGGTAAAACTCTTTTCTATGAAGCCGCGATGGGAGGAGCTGATATCATCAAAGATGATGAGAGTATGGCTGGAAACACCAGTTACTTATCATTAGATGAACGAATTTCAACTTACATGGAATTACGAGATGAAGT
>JBHLKC010000148.1:3289-7844 GCA_048887065.1 Candidatus Hodarchaeota archaeon | reverse complement strand
AAATCATTGAATGATATTATGAAAGGAGATCACAATGTCCACAGATAACCTTACCTTAGAAAAAGTTCGAACCAGAGCTAAAGAGAAACTGAAAGGCGTTTGTATGGTTTATAAGGATTGTGACGGCAATCCAACAAGATTCTGCCAAGGCCAGCATTATGGCCGACCATTGGGTTTTGGGGGTATTGGAAGTGGGGCATCATTCCACAACAACTGGTTAGCATTAAGAAAAATTAAATTAAAAATGAAATTAGTCGAAGGTTCTCATTTCGAACCAGATACTAAATTTCATTTCTTCGGAAAAGACCTTACAATGCCGATCATGGGGGCATCAGTTACAGGTGTAAACTCTTTTGGAGGAGAGAAAGTAATTACAGAAAGAGAGTTCTGTCGTGCAACAGTTCGGGGATGTGTGGATGCAGGTACTATTGGATGGCGGGGGGATACCTATACCTATTCATTAGAGAATTCTTATGGTTTGGATGCCATAGCTGAAGTAAATTCTGGAGGCGTTAAAATTGTCAAACCGAGGGAACAATCAGTAATAATTCAATTCTTTGAGAAAGCAGAAAAATGTAACGTAACTGCTGTCGGAGTAGATACTGATGGTTGTGGTTCCTTTATGATGAAGACACATAATAAACCAGTCTTCAGGAAGACTCCTGAAGATATTCGCGAATTTGTTGAAGCAACATCTCTTCCAGTAATTATAAAAGGAATAATGTGCAAAGAAGATGCTCTAAACGCTGCTGAAGCTGGTGCATCTGCAATTGTTGTTTCAAACCATGGCGGTAGGGTACTTGACCACACCCCTGGAACTGCTGATGTTCTTCCTGAAATAGCAACCTCTTTGAGGGGAATGGATTTAATGATCCTAGCTGATGGTGGTATCAGAACTGGTTATGATGTATTGAAAATGCTAGCTTTAGGCGCGGATGCTGTTTTAATAGGGCGTGATCTCGTGAGGGCAGCTGTCGGTGGTGGTAGTGAAGGTGTTCATCTCCAAATGGACTATCTGCAAAAAACCTTAGCTAAAGGATTGCTGATGACTGGCTGTTCTTCTTTGGATCAAGTCAATTCAGACATAATAATTCAATCCTGAAAGTTACGAACGATTATACTACAAAGTGAGAAGACTGTCTAGACAATCTAAACTCTTTTCTAATGTCTTTTAATTTATTTCATCTTTTTTAGTGAAATTCCGACAATCCAGAACCTTTATTTAGGAATTCGCTGTTAATTCAGGTTTTTTTTAATTATTCATATCAAAATCTTATATCATAAAAAGCTTAGTAGTCTAGTCATATGCGCTTTAAATTGTAATAAAGCTATCAAGTGAATAATTATGGAAGGATTTTATGGCCAATAAACAAGGGATATGTTTCTCTGTAATTGATGCAATTGGAGATACTCCACTAGTAGAACTCTCTAGATTAGTGAACAATACAGAAGGAGTAGAAGGCCGAATTTTAGCTAAATTAGAATATCTTAATCCTGGATTTTCAAAGAAAGATCGAATTGGATTACAAATGATTGAAGATGCTGAGAGATCTGGGGCATTAAAACCAGGCCAAACAGTGATTGAACTTACAAGTGGAAATACTGGAACAGGGTTAGCGATTGTTTGTACGATCAAAGGATATCCATTTGTTGCAGTAATGAGTAAAGGGAATACTGAAGAAAGAGCTCGTATGATGAAGGCACTTGGCGCTGAAGTAGTCCTTGTTGATCAAGCCCCAGGATCATCTCCAGGCCAAGTTTCGGGTGAGTCTTTAGCCTTAGTTGAGAAGGAGACAGAGCGCCTGACTAGAAAATTGAATGCATTCAGAGCTGATCAGTTTGAACTTGATGGAAATTGGCGAGCTCACTACTTACACACAGGTCGTGAGATAATAGAACAAACAAAGGGGAAAATTGACATATTTTGTGACTTTGTTGGTTCTGGTGGAAGTTTTGCTGGAATAACGAAGGTTCTAAAAGAATACAATCCAAAAATAATGTGTTATATCGTTGAACCAAAGAGTGCTGCCATCTTAGCAGGGAAAAAAGTTACTAATCCAGATCATAAAATCCAAGGTGGTGGTTATTCAATGGCTGATCTAAAATATCTTGGAAATGTCAAAGCTGATGGATTCATTCAAGTATCAAATGAAGAAGCAATTAAAGTATCACGACGTCTTGCTAAAGAAGAAGCTTTATTTACAGGTTTTTCTTCAGGTGCAAATGTTGCGGCAGCTTTGAAACTTCTTAAGAGAAGTTTGAAGGGGAAGACTATCGTTTGTTTGCTTCCAGATAGCGGTTTGAAATATTTAAGTACTGACTTATGGGAGTAGTTTGTTATAGGAATCATTGGATCATTTTTATTAGAAGTGCTTTGAATTTAAATTTTGCAATGGGAATACGGTAATTTATCTCTTAAAATTCTTTAACTAATCCATAACTCCATTTCTAAAGCATCAATATATTTTCCGTCATACCCCAAGATCAATTTACGGTGGTATCCACACACACGAAAACCTAAGTGTTCATAAAAAGCTATTCCTTCTTTATTTTGAGCTATTATTGAGAAACCTAGATGTTTAAATCCCATTTTATGACACCAAGGAATAATCCCTTTTTCCCATAAGGATGATCCAACTCCTTGTCTGCGAAACTCTGGTATTATCCATGTACCAACCTCTCCACAGTGCTTAAGCCGTTCACTATAGTGAAATCGCTGATTAATTGAAGCAAATCCAGCAAAAATTTTCCCCTTCTGTCTAGCAACAAAAATAGCGTCTCTTGGAGGGAGATTCTTAATATAAATCTCTTCTTCCTGAGCTGTATATTTATCCAATACAGTTTTTCCTTCCTCCCGACAAATTTGAATTAATCTCGCAATATCCTCCGAATCCCTTTCTGGATCCGCTTTTGTGACTTGTATCATATAATTCACCTACATTGAAAAAGGATATTATATTATATTCATTACCACTTTAACTCATTAAAGGTCTTTTTCTAATAACTCAAAGAAGTATTCAGAATTAATAAAAATCTTGATTGAGATAAATTAATTTTAAATCCTTTGGAGGTTAATTAATTGAATCAAAAGCTTGGGGATTCAAAGAGGATATTCTATTTTCGTTATTGTGGCGAAGTTAATACAACAAAAGCTCTTAAATTGGCTAGAACACGATGCGAGGAGCTCAATCTGAGCAAAGTAGTAGTTGCATCCGAAACAGGTCAAAGTGCAATTTTAGCTCTTAATATCTTTAAGAATACTAAAATCCAAATTATTGTTGTTACTCATTATCCTGTTACAACTTGGGGTCCAAAAGGTGAAATTCCGATAGGACTTAAGCGGAACGAGTATTCCGATGTTTTATCGAAGTTAATTGAAAATCGAATTAAAATTGTACAAGGAACTCGACCACTTGCTCCTCCTACAAGGTCTTTAGATTGGAATTATCCGTCTCCTGAAGGAATAGTTGATAAAACTCTTGAAATATTCGGAGCAGGAACGAAAATTGCTATAGAAGCATCTGTTATGGCTACAGACGCAGGGGAAGTAAATGAGGGAGAAAAAATCATTTCCTGTGCTGGGACCTTCAAGGGTTTGGATACTGTCCTAGTGGTGAAACCTACCTATAGTTTGAACTTTTTTAAAGAATTTGAGATCATTGAGATTGTAGCTAGACCAGAAAAGCGAGTAAAAAAACTACCTGAGTATGATTACGAACATTGGAAAGGTGATCTTGACAAATATTATGGAAATTAATTATCTAACCTTAACTGGTTTTAATTCTATTATTGATCCCAGCAATTGAAGCTTCCCGACATCTTGTTAACTAAGAAGTCTTATTCGTAGGATTTTCTTCAGGACTGCAGCCCTAAGAATTGGTAATATTATGTTAAAAGGAAAAATTATTGTCCGTGTACATCCATATAGTGATTTGTTATATTTATCTACTGATTTATGGAAATAAATGATTAAATCAGCTTAATAGAAATATATAGACCCTAGGTTAGAATATTTTGCTAGAATTCGTATAAGCTTATTTTTAATCAGAATAGAACTGCCATTCTATAAAATCCTTTATTAGATTTAAAGTAATTCATGAATCTAGGTTGTTAAAAATGGCAAATAGTACAGAAATTATAGAGACATTGGAAAAAAATCACCAGTTAGAATTGATGAATGTAAAAATATGTCAGGAAAAAGAAAAAGAGCTCAAAAACCCTGGTGCAAAGCTTATGTTGTACCAAATTCAAATGGATTCAACCAAACATGCACAAATCTTGAAAACATTGATTGATATAATTAAAGATGGAACCCCTGCACTTTTGTGGGATTATCGTGTTGACAGATATATTGGACAAGCTAAAGCAGAGGATGCTTTAAGAGAACATGCAGATTTAGAGAAAGAGATGATTCGAAGCCACGAAAAAATGATGAAGGAAATCGATGATCCTGGTATCAAGAAGATCCTAAAAGAGATTGTAGAAGACGAGAAGCGGCACCACAAAGTTATTATGGATGTAATTCAGCAATTACTCGACCTTGGTCATTGAAATT
>JBHLKC010000148.1:0-3189 GCA_048887065.1 Candidatus Hodarchaeota archaeon | reverse complement strand
ATTGTATTCAATTAGTGAATAGAAAAATATTATAAGGTTTAGGCCTTTCTATACATGTAACGAGGTTCAAAAATGGTAAAATTCCCTGATGATAAGGTTGGAAAAATTGGATACATTATTGCTGGAATTGATGATGTAATAATACTATTTGGTCTTCTTTTTTGCTTTTTTATTTTCTTTTACATATTATGTTTCGAATGTTTCATTGCCTAATCACAATCCACCAAACTAGAACTATCTAATAGCTTATCTTAAGAGCTCATTTTCCTAAATTTTCGAGAGAGATTAATTAATAACGAAACAAAACCTTAACTAATGCTTTCTTTAAAAATTAAGTCAGATATGAATCTATTTTTCTTAAATATCTTAATTATTCGAAAAACATATCATAAAAATTGAATATTACATTAATTTCTAATTTACTTTGATTAAGCAAGAAGATCTTAATCAAAAAAGCCTTTTTAAGTCGAAAATATCTGAAGATCTGAAAATACTTTAACTTTGTTGCATTTGATTATATAATAAAAAAAGAAGAATGAAAGGAGATAGATCTCGTGAACTTAAAGGAATATGATGCAATCATAGTAGGTGGAGGACTAAGTGGATTACGAGCAGGGGTTGAACTTTCTAAGGAATGGAATGTAGCATTAATAAGCAAGGTAGTTCCTGTTCGTAGCCACTCTGGTGCCGCTCAAGGGGGTATTAATGCAGCACTAGGCAATACTGAAGCAGGTAAAAACGACTCTCCCGAAAGACATGCGTTTGATACTGTAAAGGGAAGTGATTATCTTGCTGATCAAGATGCAGTTATGTTTATGTGTGAAGAGGCCCCCAAAATTGTTATTGAATTTGAATCAATGGGTGCTCCTTTTTCAAGGTTAGAAAATGGAAAAATTGCACAGAGGCCTTTTGGCGGAGCTGGGTTTCCTCGAACCTGTTATGCTGCAGATAGGACTGGTCATGCTTTATTACATACATTATATGAGCAATGTATTCGCCAAGGTCTTAATTTCTTTGATGAATACTTTCTAGTAGATTTGATTACCGCTAATAATCGAATTACTGGGTTGATTGCATTGGATATCACAACAGGTGAGTTAATTGTATTTCGTGCTCCTTATGTCATTTTAGCCACAGGAGGATTTGGTCGAATCTATAAAGCTAGTACGAATGCAGTTATTTGTACAGGAGATGGCGTTGGAGCAGCTTTCCGAGCTGGTGTTCCAATGCAGGACTGTGAATTTGTACAATTCCATCCGACCTGTTTGCATGGTTCAAATATTTTGATGAGTGAAGGTGCAAGAGGTGAAGGAGGGCTTCTATTCAACTCGAAGGGAGACCGATTTATGTTAAAAGTAGCTCCAGAAGCAAAAGAACTAGCTCCACGCGACATCGTTGCTCGTGCTATCACTAATGAAATTAATGAGGGAAGAGGATTTGAAAATGCATATATTCATCTGGATCTCACCCATTTGGGGGATGAAAAGATCAAAGAACGGTTACCTGGTATCCGAGATATTGCTATTGACTTCGCAGGGGTTGATGCGATTGAGGCGCCTATTCCTGTACATGCAGGCCACCATTATTCCATGGGAGGGATAGGGACTAAATATGATGGAGATTTCGGGGAAACACCACTTCAAGGTCTTTTTGCTATTGGCGAGAATGCTTGTATTTCAGTTCATGGAGCTAACCGTTTAGGGGGAAACAGTTTATTAGAAACTGCTGTCTTTGGCCGCTATATAGGCCGAAAACTTCTTGAGAAAGGATTACCTGAAACCATGGAACTGGGTCAGATTGAGGAGGCGGAAAAAGAAAAAATGAGGTTTGTTGAAGATCTCTTTTCTCAGTGGGAAAGAAATACTGGTAAAAAGCCTGTAGAAATCCGAGAAGCGATGGGAGAGACATTAAGTACTAATGTATTTGTGTTTAGAACAGAAGATGAGCTAAAAAAGGCAGTTGATGAACTTCAAGGCCTTCAAGAAGAGTTCAAAGACGTTCAAGTATCAAATGGTACATCAGCTATGGGACGTCGTTTCAATTTCGGACTTATTCGAACACTTGAGCTTCGAAATATGCTAGACATTGCTGAAGTCACCGCATTTGCCGCTAACTGGAGAAAGGAAAGTCGAGGAGCACATTACCGTACTGATTATCCGAAACGTAATGATGAAGAATATCTTGTTCATTCAATGGTGATAAGGAGCGAGGAAGGAAACCTAGAAATGAGAACAAAACCAGTAAAATTAGGAATCTTTGAAGTTAAGGAGCGTGCATATTGAATGACAAAAATACAGAAATTTTTGATTTATAGAAAAGGTCCAAACGATGAAGCACCACGTTATGAACGATACGAAGTACCCCAGAAAAAAGGTATGAGTATATTGGATGCATTATTCTATATTCAAGATTATCACGATTCTTCGTTATCCTTTCGATATGCTTGTCGGGGAGCAATATGTGGATCATGTGGAATGACCATTGATAAAGTTCCTCGACTAGCTTGTCGAACCCAGGTAGCAGCAGTTAAGACAACTCGCAAACCACCCAGATTACCAGAGTTTAATTTTGGAGAGGTTCCTTCTTGGAATGAACAAGAAGAAATCTTGATCGAACCACTTCCTCATATGAAGGTGATCACAGATTTAGTTGTTGATATGGATCCTTTCTGGAAATTTTATAATGAGGTTAAACCATACTTTACAAGAGATTGGATCGATAGAGCACCTGAATCACTTCAGAATCCTGAAGATGCCCGATCCATCGAGCATCTTGTTTATTGTATACTTTGCGCATGTTGTTGGGCTTGTCCAGTAAATGCTGAAAATCCTGACTACGTGGGGCCAGCAGCACTAGCCAAATCCTATCGTTTTATCGCAGATACCCGTCTAGATGAAAAAAGTAGATCTTTAATAGTCACACGAGTATCAAAAAGTGATGCTGTCCCTGCCTGTGAACAACATTTTGTATGTAATCGTGTTTGTCCCAAAGGGGTGTCACCAGGGACAGCAATTAAAAATATTAGAGAGAAATGGTTATAAAATTGACCGATAGTAGAATTGAAACAGATAGCATAGGAAATATTGAAGTAGATAATACAAGATATTGGGGAGCTCAGACACAAAGATCAATTGAAAACTTCCCTTTCGATTCAGCAGCTCTTATCCGTTTTCCAAATGAGTTTTTACG
>JBHLKC010000147.1:3530-7896 GCA_048887065.1 Candidatus Hodarchaeota archaeon | reverse complement strand
AACGAAACGAAAAAAGAGGTTGTTTTGCCTTGCTTCATCATAAATCAAAGATAATTCCCAGAGAAACGGATTAATTTCCGTGTACTCACCAGCAGTCTCAAATGAAGTTATTGTTGAGTTTGCTAAGCTTGCTGAAATATCAAATTGCTTATTACGAGCTAATACTATGCATTTTTCAGCTAATAATTGAGCAACTCTAGAAGAAAGTTCTACTTTTGAAAATGGTAATATGCTTTTTTCTTGTGAATCATAGAATTGGATTAAATTTAATGTTTCTTCAATCCCCTCCGCATATTTATCGATATCTATTAAGCGGCCGATCTTATCTATTCTTACAAGTAAGATTTTTTCAAGTGCTGCCTGATCTAACCTTATTTTTTGGTAAGCTTGTATAGCATTATCAAGAAGCTCTATTCCTCTATTATATTTTTCCTCTTTTCCAATACGATAACTTCCTGAAAGAATTTTTTGTCCAACAGTAGTAATAATATCCCCTGTTTGCTGCGAAACATCGTAAGCGGCTTCTGTATTTCCAGTTAAGTTATATAATTCTATCATCCAATTAGATACTTCTACAATTTCTTCTGATAGCTGACCCTCCATTAAACGATCTTTCATTCTTCCAGAAACTTCTAGAAAAGTTGGAATTAACTCATTGATCTTCTTTTCAAGGCCCCAATGAGTCAACATTTCATAGTAAGCCTTCCCCATTTTAAACATCAAAGGAGTTTGACCAGATTTTCGGGAAGTGAAAAATGCTTTATTGAAAAGCTTTAGGCTTTGTTCATCTTCTGCAGCTAGATTAGCAGCTTTGAAGTAACATTTGGCAGCATTTTCAAAATTTCCTTCAGTTTCATAAGTGTTTGCTCTTTCTAGTTCATTTTGAATTTCTGATGTTCCTCTAGACAACTATTTTCCCCTTTACTCTAATTATGTGAATACTGAATTGAATTTTATGATAGATGTTTACACACTACTCAGTTTTTTATGTTTTATGATAAATACATATTAGGAAGAATTTTGGGTTTTGTAGCACGAGGTGTTGTAAATTCGGTGTTTCCGTTCCTACTCATGAGAAGAATTAAAAATACTTATTTAATTGACTTTAATCACCTCAATAAAGAAGATAGAAGAGCTTTTTGATATTAATATCGCAAAAAAGAGAGTTCTTATTCGAGGATAGGATAAAGTTTATTTAGATTTGTACGTGATTGATTTTTTAGGGAATAGATTGGTACCAAAGACAGACCGTAAAAAAATTAGGTTTCAACTTCCAAGTTCTCGTAATCATTTCTGTGAGATGAGTGAAAGCAATGGGGGATATAAAATAACATTTTTCAACATAACAAGGAAATTAAAAACTATAGAGATTTCTGAAGCCCAGTTAGATCGGCAATACCTCCATAAGATTTCCATAAACGCAGGGATAGAGTTTTATGCGCTTACAGGTCCCTATGATACTGCTGATGAGATTTTACGTCAATGGCACAAACATTTTGAGAAGAAAGGGTTGTTGAGACGACTTTTAGGAAAATAGTATCCGAAAATCATTTGAACGGATCCATCACTACTTTTACAGCTCTCTTTTCATCGATTTCAATCATACCTTTTTCCCAATCGGCCATATTAACACGATTAGTTATTAATTTCTTCAATTGGTTCTGAAATTCTTTAGACTTTAATATCCCACCCATAACTTGCCATGTTTCAAACATCCTGCGGCCAGCAATTCCATATATACTAGCACCTTTACTTACCATTAGTGAATTAATATCAAATTCGATTGGGCCTGAGAAGAAGCCTAATAAGGAAACACGTCCACCTAGCGTCAATGCTTCTAACCCCTGGCGTAGAGCATGAACATTACCAGACATTTCTAAAAGGATATCAACACCATTTCCATCAGTGGCCTCCCTTATGATTTTTGGAATGTCTTCTTCTTCACGAGCATTAAGAACCATATCTGCTCCTAATTCTTTAGCCATTTCGAGTCTTAGCATATTTCTACCTCCACCACTAGCAAAAACCTGTGCTGCTCCGAATGATTTCGCAACTGGAATAGCCATTAATCCTATAGGTCCACACCCAGTGATAAACACATTTTTACCTGCAATCCCTTCATCTTCAGTTAAACTCTTTGGAAAAACGGTATGGATTGCGTTTCCTAAGGGATCTTGAAGAGAAGCGAGAGCAGGATCAAGATTCGCGTCATTTTTTACTAAATTAAGTTCGGGGACAACTGCAAATTCCGTGAATATACCATCTTTATCAACACCAAATATCTTAGTGTACCGGCAAATATGCATCCGATCACTGCGACATTGATAACAAGTACCACATGCTTCATGACATTCCAGTGAAACTTTGTCCCCAATCTGAAGGTTTTTGACATCAGAACCAATTTCAATGACCTCGCCACCTAACTCATGGCCTACGATAAATGGAATGGCTGGAGGTAATCGGTTTTGGGCCCATTGGTCGTAGTCCCACATATGATGATCTGTTCCACAGATGGAAGCAACATCAACTTTAATTTTGACTTCATTAGTATGAGTTATCTCTGGTTCCTGAACTTCTCGAATTTCAAATCCTTTTTCTTGTTTCGTCTTCATTATCGCCTGCATTATAGATACCCAATATTTTAATCATTAGTTTGTAATGGGAAATTCGTCGATAATGAGCTTTATGTCTTTTATGTCATATTAAGAAGAAAATGGGATCATTTGTATTATTGATTTAATAAGGACTCTATCAGACTATTCCTACAAAACGATCAAGATCTTCAATTTCAGAGATTTTATAGGCTCTACACAATTTATAAAGGAATTGTCTGGGTAAGGGATCTATTCGTCCATGACCTTTTCGCTTTTGTATTTCTTTTTTGATTTGACTCCGTAATCTTTTCCCTTTGGCATCAAAATCAGTTAAAATGATAATTGTAGGAACATGATAGACTCGATCGACCAATTCATCAAGAGAAAGGCCCCCTCTTTGAACAATTTCGTTTAAAATTCCTAATCTTCTTAATGTTTCACTGTCTCGTTTTCCCTCTACTATTATAACAGCATCACTGATGTCTATGCAATATTGAATAAATTTGGGAAGGAAAGAAAGGGCTTCGGACAAAATAATCAAATCCTGTGATAATGTAGTCTACCTGAATAACCTAATGTTAATTGAATGTATCGATTTCATCACTGAAAACATTCTTTTTGGGAAAGTTCTGTTTAGATTGTAAATTTTATTTTTTATGGAAAGGAGAAGATATTTCAAGAATATGAAATACAATGCTACTTTTTTAAATAATGCTTTCTAAAAATGGTGACTTTCTTGTAATATCACCTGAATCTTCAGTTTACATTGAAAGTTCAATTGATAATGAGGATAAATAAATGATAAAAAAACAGTTAATAGCTTTCCTTTTATTAACAATATTCCTATTCCTAAGTGCAGGAAGGGTAAATGCTTCTCTCACAGAAGATAAACCTGATTTCGTGAAAGTTGGGGATCATTCTTTAGAAATAGGAGAGAAAAATGAAGTGAATTTCAATATTACAGTTAAAAATAATGGTGAACCCGCAACGACAGGATTTGTCCCAATCATGTGGGAAACGAAGTATTATGAAATTCGACTTTATGATGGCAAGGGAATTCTTGAAGAGAGCGAAGTAGATTATGATCTAAATGGGGATAATGACAAATCAGATACTTTTGATGTGACTTGGTTTTATAGTGACGGCCGATTATGGGATGCAAAAATCAACGATAATGGTGATGAGGTTCATGCATATTCGATTTGTGAGGGGCCACCTGATGATCCATGGAGTATTCGAAGATATTATTTTAATGGACAGCCCAAATTTTTCAAATTAGGTACAGAGACTCATTTTCTATATATAGCAACAGATGAAGGATATTATCCTGCTTTCCCATCTTTTGCTGCTTTCGGTTTATGTAAAGGAATTCTAGTAAAACATCCTAGTCCTAACTTTGAACTATTTATTGATTCCGATAAAGTAAAAGTTAGTGATTTTTATATCAATGGAAAAGCAGTGGATGTAAATTACACGGTTACCGTTACATCACAGGAACTCTACTATAATGATTATGTGCCATACCCGCAGACAGTTTATGTTATAAACAATCCAGATCCAACATTTGAAATTGACTCAGGAGAAGAAGTATCATTCTCTTGTATATTCAAAGCCCAAGAGAACACTACTTGTCGGGTATTTCTCTTGATGAACTGGTCGCCAGATGGTAATTTGAGATATAGGCCTTGGGCAGTGTTTTGGGATAATGAAATATCATTCACAAAATATTCTGATAATAGTGTGCCTGGTTTTTCTTTCTTACCAATATTACT
>JBHLKC010000147.1:0-3430 GCA_048887065.1 Candidatus Hodarchaeota archaeon | reverse complement strand
ACGCAATTAAATGCCTTCCAGGGTGATATAATAGTAGGATTTATTACTTCCTCACTTTATGAAGAAGATGGGGTTACCAAAGGAGATCTAAGGATACCTTTTGTAGCTGAAGGGTATGAAGATGCGAGAGATCCCCTTTTAAACCAGGCGATCGAAGTTCTCAAATCAAAAGGAGCAACTTCGATACGGGTTATGGTAAGTGAATATTGGGGCGAATCTGTCTCAGTGGCTAAGAGAAATGGATTTAAATTTGATAAAAATATCGTAATTCAGTCCCAGAAGCGTTTTGATGAGATCGATGAAAGAAAATTAGTAGAGCCAAAGGATGTTCAAAATTTTGATTACCAAAAGCAGGCAGAAGCTGTAACAAAATTACTAATGAAGCAATACAACGTCACAGAGGAAGAAGCGCAACTAGCTGTAAACCGGTTTAAAGACTGGGAAATTGGTGCAACTAAGAATCTTTTAGGTGTTCCGCAGAGATTAGTTTCCCACGGTCTCTTCATCGACGATGAAGAGGTTGTCGGACGACACTTAGGATTCCAACAAGACCTTTCAGGAGAAAAAACAATAGATTTGTCTATTTATGCTAAAGATAACAATAAAGAGATTTTAGGTCAACTTTTAACCGCTGCAATCAAAGAAAGCAAAAAAATTGGGATGGAAGTATTACATATTGGCTTACGAGAACCTACTGAGGAAATAAAAGAGTTTTACTCTTCGTATGGGCTTGTATTTAGAACTGCAGCAGCCTATTACACAAAAGAAGTAGGTATTAATTAGTCTATATCAAGTTTGAAGTTTTTCTAACATAGAGAAGATATTTCAGAATTGTGTAATACTATTATAATTTTTTAAGCGACAATTTCCATAATAGGTAACTTTCTCTTAGAGAGAAAAATTGCCCTTTTTACTTACAATAAGAGTTCGATTAAAAATGAGGATGAATAAATGATAAAGAAACAGGTAATACCTATTCTATTAGTGCTTTTATTCCTATTCTTAAGTGTAGGAAAAATAGATGCTTCTCACACAGAAGACAAACCTGACTTCGTGAAAGTTGGGGACCATTCCTTAGAAATTGGAGAGAATAATGAAGTAAATTTCACTATTACTGTCAAGAATAATGGTGAACCCGCGACAACAGGGTTTGTCCCAATCATGTGGGAAACGAAGTTTTATGAAATTCAACTTAATAATGGTGAAGGAATTCTTGAAGAGAGCGAAGTGGATTACGATCTGAATGCCGATAATGACAAATCGGATACTTTTGTTGTGACTCGGTTTCAAAATGATAACCGATTATGGGATGCCAAAATTAACGAAAATGGTAATGAGGTTCGTGCGTATTCGATTTGTGAAGGGCCACTTGAAGATCCATGGAGTATACGGATATATTACTTTGATAATCAACCCAAATTTTTCAAATTAGGTACAGAGACTCATTTTTTATACGTTGCAACAGATAGTATTGCTACTTTCGGCTTAGGTAAAGGATTTATTGAAAAACATCCTAGTCCAAACTTCGAGCTATTCGTTGATTCCGATAAAATAGATGTAAACGATTTTCATATCAATGGAAAAGCAGTGGATGTAAATTTAACGCACACAGCTGTAACACAGGAATTATACTACAATGATTATGTGCCATACCCCCAGACAGTTTATGTTACTAACAATCCAGATCAAGCATTTGAAATTGACTCTGGAGAAGAAGTGACATTCTCTTGTATTTTCAAAGCCCAAGAAAACACTACTTGTCGGATAGTTCTAATAATGAACTGGTCACCAGATAGTAATTTGAGATATAGACCTTGGACAGTGTTTTATGAAGAAGAAGTAACATTTACCAAGTATTCTTCTAAAGATGTGCCTGGATTTTCTTTCTTACCAATATTACTTGCAATTCTACCTCTTTTAGGTTATAAACGTAGAAAGAAAAACCCCTAAGCCTAACATCCCTCTTCTTTTATTATTACTTTGAATAAAGTGTCAGATAGATTCAATTTACCATGTTAATGAACCTTGGTGTAGAGATTATCACAATACTATGTTTTAATTATTTCATAATTAGATATTGTTCAATACCTACTCTAAGTAATAAGAATTCGATATAACTATATTGGTCAATATAGTATTCTTTTTTTTTATTCTTAACCGAAAATTAGCTATTCTCTAGCGAGTAACATTCCTTCAATTGTGACTGGAAGGGCTTTTGCAAGCTCTGCTTCTGCTGATGCTAACTTTTTCTCATTTGGTGCATGTAAACGAAAGATAACTTCACCACGCTTCACAGAATCCTTTTTTTTAAGAAATTGTACTCCAGCTCTTTTATCAGTGGGAGCCCCAGCAGCTTTCGCAGCTCTTTTAATGACTTTATTGTTTATTTCTACAACCCACCCGTTCTGAGGAGCAAGATATTCATATACAGCTGCTCCAACTTCTATGTTCTCTGGAAGTATATTAGGATCACCATTTTGAGCTTCTAGGATCTCTTTGAATTTTTTATAGGCTTCACCCGAGAATAAAATATCGTTAGCTAAATCCTGTCCTTGTCCTTGGATTGCTTTGCCAGCTATTTCAAGCAAAATCCCTGCAAGGGATGTACTCTTACCAATTAAGGAGTCAGATGCGTTCTTGGGATTTAGTAAAGCTGATAAAGCCTCTCGGGCTTCTAATGCTGGTCCAACAGCATGACCTACTGGACTAGCACCATAAGTAATTCCACTTTCAATTCTGATACCTAGGGCTTGACCTAGTTCAGAAAAACGATGCGCTAGACGTTTCCCGACCTCGGTATCAGGTACTTTGGTACCGGCCCCAATTGGAATATCAAGAACTAAAAAGTTTACACCCATTGCTAATTTTTTTGATAAAACAGAAGCCATCATCATTGGTTCAGGATCAAGGCCTAACGGAAACTGTACATCTCGGATTAGCTTATCGTCTGCTGGTACCATATTGTATCCGTGCCAGGCGATTAAACCATTAACCTGTTGTGCAATTTCAATTATTTCATCAATTGTGAATTCAATATCACATCCCAGCGCTTCCATAGTGTCAGCAGTACCAGAAGGACTAGTAATAGCTCTGCTACTTGTCTTTGGTATTGTTAATCCTGTGGCTGCAATAATTGGTACTATTAATAGTGTAACTTTATTTCCTGGAACTCCTCCGAGACTGTGTTTTGAGTAGATCGGGATATCTCCCCAATCGATTGTTTGGCCAGAATTAGCTATCGCCCTAGTTAAGAATTCTACTTCAGATAAGTTCCATTCTTGAAACAACTGTGATGTAATAAAAACAGAAGCCTCTAATGGTTGTAAATTATCATTAGTTATATCTTTTATGATTTGATCAATTTCAGCTTTATCAAAAGTTCTACCAGCTTGGGTAATCCGTTGTTTGATTAAAGAATAGCTATTAGAAG
>JBHLKC010000146.1:3901-7901 GCA_048887065.1 Candidatus Hodarchaeota archaeon | reverse complement strand
GCTAAAATGCGTTTAAGTGATGAGGTTTCCTATGACGATGCAGCAGGCGCAGTCAATTTAATGAATGCTACTTTAGAAAAACTAGCCAAAGATACTGAGACGGGAAAATTAGATATTGATAAAGCATTCACAGGTGTAAGTGCAAAGTCAAGAAGAGCTTTGGATCGCATTGATGCATTGATAGATCGTATGTTAGAAGAAGCGGAGGATGAACCTGTTGCTATCAAGGATATCATTGATCAAGCAATAGAAGAGGGACTGAATAAAGGACAAGTGGTAAAAGTTATTGATGAAATGACACGACGTGGGAGATTGTTTGAACCTCAGACAGGATACATAAAAAAACCTTAGATCAATGTTTTTTCAGGGGTACATATGTTTATTGATTCTTTAGCTCTTGATGATCGCATTAAGAAGGTTTTTATTCAAATAGATGGAATCAAAGAGCTTTATCCTCCTCAAACCGATGCAATAAAACGAGGATTATTAGAAGGAAAGAACCTTGTAATTGCTATCCCTACAGCTGCTGGGAAAACATTATTAGCTGAATTAGCAGCTCTAAAACATGTTATTGAAATGAAAGGAAAGGTTATATATCTTTGTCCTCTTCGAGCGTTAGCCTCAGAAAAATTCTCCGCTTTTAAGCGCTTTAAACAACTTGGAATTCGTGTTGCCATTACATCTGGTGATTATGATACAAATGATTCATACCTTTCTCGTTATGATATTATTGTTTCTACAAACGAGAAAATGGACGCACTTTTACGCCATCGGGCAACTTGGATAGCAGAACAAGTTACTCTAGTGATTATTGATGAATGCCATTTATTAGATGATCAACACCGTGGTCCAACTCTCGAAACTTTACTAGCTCGCCTTATGATGGAAAATACTTCTTCGCAATTAATAGCACTTAGTGCAACGGTTGGTAATGCAGATGAACTTGCAGAATGGTTAAATGCAGAGTTAGTAAAAAGTGAATGGAGGCCAGTACCCCTTAAAGAAGGAGTATATTTTGACGAACATGTTACATATTCAGATTTTTCCTCACGAATGATCCCGTTTCGGCGCAAAGATCAACTAATTAATATTACTCTTGATTCTATTCACGCTCACGAACAAATACTAATCTTTACACCATCGAGACGATCAGCAGTAGCAACAGCAGAGAGAATTGGAAAGATTGTTGAATCATCAATCAAACCAAGAGAAGCAAAGCGTCTAGATGAAATTTCCTCTCAAGCTGTTATCAATCTCTCTGACCCCCTATCTAAAAAGCTAGCAGAGACAATCAAACGCGGAGTGACATTCCATCATGCGGGGCTTAATTCTCAACAAAGAGAATTAGTCGAAACAGCGTTTAAAAAGGGTTTTATTAAGGTTCTTTGTGCCACACCCACTCTTGCTGCTGGAGTCAATGTTCCAGCTAAACGGGTTGTTGTTTCTAGTGTCTATCGTTACTCCATTGAGGAAGGATCACATCCTATAAAGACTTTAGAATACAAACAGATGTGTTTACCTGAAAAATCATTGGTTCTCACACCCACCTCAGAGATAGAAATTCAATCTTTAGGAAAAGGTGATAGAGTCATTGGTTACTCTAACAACGGAGAATTGGTATATGATGAAGTTATAGAAATATTTGAAAGAGAAACGGACACTTTGATTAATTTAAAAACTTCTCTAGGGATTGAACTAGTTGGAACACCAGAACATCCTGTTTGGACAACCTCAGGGTGGAAAAACTTAGGTGAATTGAATAATAATGATGAGATCGCATATATCAATAAAATTAATTTGCCTCATAAGTCCATACACATGATTGATTTAATACCAGAAGAGGATGTCTATATTCCTAATGCAGAATGGATTTTTGACCAAGTAACAAACCATAAGGGATGGGGAAAACATAAAATTTCAAGATTTTTAGGAGTAGAGAATCCAGGAAGTCTTCACCATTATCGAAAAGGACGAAAAGCCACTAAATTGTCATGGATATTCAAATTGCAAAGACTCATTGAGCTTGATAAAGTCATATTATATTCTAAAATTAATACTGTAAAAAGTAAATATGGTAATCCGTTTAAAGTTGAGTGGTTATCCCCAAAGCTTATGTGGCTAATTGGAATAATTGCTTCTGATGGAAACATAAATGCAGGAAAGGATTCCAGAACAGGAAGCCTTACTGCGAGAATTAGAATATTTAATACAAACCTAAAGATTCTGAGAAAAGCGAATACAATATTAAAATCATTTTCAATTAGTACTAAAATAAAAGAGACAAAATTTCCAAATACTTACATGATTGAGTTCGGAAATACCTTATTCGCAAAATTATTGTTGAAATGTGGAGTTTCATGGAAGAAAAAAACATATAATGTCTTTGTTCCCGAATTCTTTTATAATTTAGATGAAAAATTACTTTGGGCATATTTCAGTGGCGTTTTTGATGGAGATGGGAATTTAACAATTCTTGAGGAACAATATCTTCAAAGTATTCGGATTTCAACAGCAAGTAAAAAATTCGCGTTGGGTCTTCACAAACTTCTTCTTTGTGTTGGGATAGTAAGCACAATTACTACCCGTTACATTGATAATAAAACGATTCTTCATGGGAATGAAGCGCATTTCAAAGCTAAGAATTATATTGTGACTTTTAGGAAAAAGAGAGATCTAATCAAGTTTAAAGAAAATGGTTACATCACAAAAAACAAAATCCCAGAGATTAAATACTCATCTTATCAAAATTTAGAAAAAAGAGGAAATACTGAATTTCCTTTTGAATTTATAAAAATAAAAAGTATTGAAAGACTCAACGAAAGGATCAAAGTATATAATATTCAAACTAGAAGAACGAATACTTTTTTTGTAAACAATTTCCTAGTACATAACTGTGGAAGGGCTGGACGACCTCAGTTTGATACAGAAGGTGAATCTATTCTTTTAGCTAAACAGGAGAGAGTTTTGCATTGGTTAATGGATCGCTATATCCTGCGTGACTCTGAACCCGTTTATTCAAAGCTTGCTGCAAAACCAGCACTTCGTAGAAATATTTTGGGTTTAATTGCCTCTCATGTTGTGAGAACAGTCCCTGATCTTCTATATTTCTTCGAAAAGACTTTTTATGGTTTTCAATTTGAAGCAGCGTTACTAGAAGGCAAAATAAGAGAAGTTATTGATCAATTTATCATTTGGGAAATGATTAAACCACTAGATGTTAATGAAACCCTTGATACAACTCGATATGGCTTAAGGGTAAGTCAACTTTACTTAGATCCAGAAACAGCTGCAAGTTTATCAGAGGGCCTTACTGAAGCTATAAAGAAATCTCAAACAAAACTTCATTCAGTAGCCTTGCTTGATTTAATTGTTGGAACCCCTGATATGATTGAATTATCATTCCGAAAAAAAGACGAGAAAAAAACAGAAGAACGGCTAAATCGATTCAAATCCAAATTAATAAAAGCTGTTCCAGACTCTTTTGATATTGAATATGAGTTTCGCTTGCATGATTTTAAAACAGTTCTCTTTCTGTGGGACTGGATTAACGAGGTTCCAATTGAACAGATCATTATGCGATATAATATTGGATCTGGTGATATTAAACGAGTTGTTGATACTGCCACATGGATAATGTCTGCATTAGCCGAGATTTCCACACTAAAAACAAGGGAGAACAGGATATATAAGATTTTCATGAAAAAAGCTCAATCCCTTAGTGAAAGAGTCAGATATGGAATTAAAAAGGATGCCATTAGTCTGACTCAGATCAAAGGTATTGGTCGAAAGAGAGCCCGTGTTTTATTAGATCATGGAATTCGTGATGTTTCTAAGCTTCTAACTTTGGATGTTTCAAAATTAAGTAAAATACCAGGGTTTGGGACTGAGCTATCTAGATCAATCTTACGGATTGCAAAAGAATTCGAAAGCCCCAAACAAGAGGAAGAGATTGATTTTTCGGAAAGCGATATGAATGACTACTTTGTATAGAAATTAGTTT
>JBHLKC010000146.1:0-3801 GCA_048887065.1 Candidatus Hodarchaeota archaeon | reverse complement strand
TTGTCGTAAAATGTCAATTTTACGACAAGAATATCCCTTTTTTGAATGAAATAATCGAATAAGAAACTTCTTGTAATATGTTAATTTTATACAGATTACTTTTGTTTGACCAATCACTTCCACTAGAGGAAGGAATACATGCAAAATAATGGTAAAAATCCTGATTTCATGCTCTCAGAAATGCTAGAACAACCTAGAATAACTTATTCGATTTTTAATGACATTAATTTAAAAAATATAGGAACTTTTTTGCTAGAAAATGATATTGAAAGAATTTATTTTACTGGGTCAGGGGATAGCTACTGTGCCTCCTGGTTTGGATCAAACCTTGTTAGTAAATGGTGTCCTGAGCTTTATACACAGTATTATGCCCCATTTGAATTCGTAAACTATTTCAACCCCAAACATTTGAAAAATAGCGTGGTTATTGGTATTTCAGTATCAGGAAACACACCTCGTGTTGTTGAAGCAATCCGTTTTGCCCAAAAATACAAAGCACAAACCATTGGAATTACTGACAATCCACAAGGAATGGTTGCTCAAGAATCTGACTTTACATTATATACCCATACTTCTCCTCCTGAGACATTGGAAACTTCCTCATATGTTTCAGAAGGTGCAAGAGAATATATAGGCTACCATCATGATGTAGCACAAACTAAAACCTACCTTGCTAATCTCGCAGTCCAAAGTGTCTTTTTAGCATATCTATCCCGAAAGGACAAATCTACTCTTAATCACGTACAAAAGGCCTTTCAATTAGTTAAGAAAGCCGTAGGCCAGCGAAATTATTATCTCAACATTTTTGATAACCTGAACAGTATAGTAGATAACGTAATTTTTGTCTCTTCAGGGCCTAATGGCCCCACAGGGTTGTTTGGAGCTTATAAGATGTATGAATTCACACTGAATGGATTTGCTTGTGATATAGAGGAATATTGTCATACTAAGTACTTCATAACCACCGAAAAAAGTCTAGTTATTTTCATAGCATCTGACTCTTATTCTTTTAACCGAATATTGGAGATAGAACCAGTGATTCGGAATATCATAAATGCAAAAACAATTATTTTAGCAAATTCAAGTCTTCTGAATAGTAAAGCTGCCGATTATATTTCGATAGAGACACCAAAGGAAAAAGTGTTATCTCCTTTAGTTTATACTATACCAATTGAATTCTTTTCCTATTCTATAGCGAGAAATAAAGGATTCGATACAAACCAATTCAGAGGTGGACAAGAGACGGAAAAATATGTTTCAGGTTCCTACAGAACCATCAGACAATCAAGAATTCATTTTTAGCCTTTTAATGGAATAATCAAGCTCAACGATGCTTCTCCACACCAATTTTTAAACATACATCATTAATTACACATAAACTACATTTTGGACTGATAGGTGTGCAGATATTCTGCCCCCATGTCACTAAAATGTCATTGATCGGGATCCACCAGTTTTTTGGTAGGATGACCCTTAATATCATTTCAACTTGGTCTGCATCATGAAAGATAAGTTTGTTATCTACTTCACCTTTGATCTGTACAATACCAATACGTTGCGTTATACGGGCAACATGAGTATCAACACATATCCCTGGTTTTCCATAACCCAATGTAATTACTAAATTAGCTGTTTTACGACCAACTCCCTTAAAACTCAGTAATTCTTCTAATGAATCAGGGACTCTGCCTTGATACTTATCAATAAGGCGCCTACAAATCGCATGAATAGTTTCAGCCTTTTTTCGATAAAAACCAACAGGATAGATGATTTGTTCGATTTCTTTGCGAGGGATTTGAATCATCTTTTCAGGAGAATCTGCACGCATAAAAAGTTGATGGCTAGCCTTATGTGTCATTTCATCTTTAGTTCTCAAGCTTAATATAGTTGTGATTAATATTCTAAAGGGATCTCTTTTAACTTTAGATATTTGAGTTACTATAGGATCATTTAGCTCCTTAGTTGCTCGTGATAGTTTGGTTAAGATCAAGTCGATATCATCCAGGCTTAAAAGAGAATTTGAAAAGGAATCCATTATTCTAACCAACTTAAATTAGTTCAATTCCTGTATAAGGGTGGAGTTAGTGGTTTTTTGTCTTGGTGCTTGTAATAACTTGTTTAAATTTCCCCTCTCGAATGGTAAAATAATCAACATAAAGTCTAATAATCATTTTTACCTCGAAAAACGAGAATAATTTAAAACTAGAAACAGTACTTACGAATGAGTAAATTGGTGGGAAAAAAATCAAAACTTTTTACTATTATGATTGAAAAATTGCAGCACGGTAAAGATAAATATGAACGGATGTTTGCTGCACAATATCTTGCAAAATATCAATTTGAAAAGAGCAAGGAGTTCTTGAAAAAGGCATCAGAGGATCCTGATCCCGAAGTGGCTGAATGTGTTCAACAATACCTTGAGAAAGCTGAAAAGCAACCTGATAAGACAACTTGAAATTTAAAAATTTGAATTTAAAATTCTAGATATTCACTCGAAATACAAATAATTTCGAATGGAGTACTTGAGTTCTAGAATTTTTAAGCGTGACTATTTTGAACAATAACTTGAGTAATGTTAACAAATCTTGTTCAATTTGATTAGTATAGAGCTTTTTTACATTTTTCAAATATTGTGTCAATATCTTCATACGGAGACTTATGTACACTAATAAAAGCTTCTAGAAATGACGCGAAAGGAAAAGTCATTTTATAGTCTTCGATAACTACATTAAAATTATCAAGGAAAGCTCTAGCTCTTTTTTCGTCATTATTAATAGTATCCATTTTATTTATAACAAAAAAGAATAATGATTTCTTTTTCTTTGCTTTTTTATCGGCTTTATCAGGATCTAAGCTTAAACTATCTAAGAAATAATTGAAAGAATCTTCCATAGCGACTCGTTGGGTTTCAATCCCTTGGGAGGGATCTAGCATGAATAAAATCCCATCCGTTTTATATTTCCTCATGGCTTCGCGCCATTTTCGACGAAGCTTGAAGTCACCTGGATTATCAACTGCGGTCACATTATACTTACGATAACGTTCAAGTGACAATTTTGATCTTTTACTACTTGACAATAGCCTAATTTTCTTTTTTTCTACCGTTATATCCATTGTTTTCTCAGTTACAGTAGGATCTTCTCCCTTTAAGCGCTTTATGAGACTAGTTTTTCCAACACCAGTATGTCCTAAGATGGTTAATCTAATGTCTCTATCTAATACCATATTGTGATTCCCCAGTTGAGATAGGGTTTCATTCTTGTGTATAGATTTGATTGGCACTAATAAGTGTAATCATTCAGTTAATTTGACTCAAAACTCAATTCTTGTATTAGGATTTCAGTCTGAATTATTTTCTAATAAGTAATTCTTAATTAAATTATATCATGTTAGATTCGTTCTAAACGACATGAAACCTTAATTACCATTAATATAAAAACGTTTTTTTCTTGTGAGAGTATTTTATTAGCCTTAACAGCCATTTTTTATCTTTCATAGTGTTAAGAGGTCGGAATAGAAATTTCAGAATTAAAAACTTTCGTGGTGGAATTCATTGTTGCTTTGATACCTTATTTAAAAAATCTATGTAATATACCTAGAAATGTATAGTGTTATTGGCAGTTTAATATAAAAGAACATCCATTCTAGTATTTTTTTGTTTTGATTCAAGCTTTAGGGTTATTACACTGGTTTTTCAACAAAAAATTATTCGAAGGGAACTTACCCCTATTTCTTTCATGAACGAGTACAGACACCAGTTTTTTGGAAGATTTTTGATATTATGAGGCAAAGGTTCAATGT
>JBHLKC010000145.1:0-8051 GCA_048887065.1 Candidatus Hodarchaeota archaeon | reverse complement strand
GCGCCTCATTTTGGAGATTTCGTAATTGGGACACCAGCAGCAGTTGAAAACACAATTCACGCATTAAAAGCTGGAGCCACAACAATAGGTAATTTAGGTCAATATTTTAACTTTCGTATGCCTAAATGGACGAATGATGTATTCACAACTACTGAAACTGTAAAAGCGATTGCATTATGCGCTAATCAGTCTGTTGAAATCTTGATTCACTCAAATCTTGATGATGGTTTTGCTGCTTTATTCCACGATATGACTTGCAGCATTGGAGCAGTATTACTTGAACGTTACATTGTTGAAGATCTTATCGGAGGCTTTGTATCTCATTGTTATGGACATACTTTCTCCGACCCCTTGACTAGATTTGCTTTTCAACGAGCTTTAGCTCATGTGACCAAAACTCTGGGTAGTATGGTATATGGAAATACTACGATCTACGGAGCAAGAGAAATAGAGAATTACGCTAACCTAGCTAGTTATCTCTTGGTTGATATCATTGCCCAGCAGACATTACCAACTGGTCATGGGATAAATCCAGTCCCAGTAACAGAAGCAATGCATATTCCTGAAATTAATGAAATTGTAGATGTTCATCTTTTTGCTCACCAGTTGGTCGAACGGGCTGAGGGATTCGAAGAAATGCTAAACGTAGAAGCAGTTAGAAAGATCTCTAATAAATTAATCCAAGGCGGACAACTTTTCAAAAAACAAGTATTAATAGGACTGAAAGAGGCCGGAATTAACATCAACAATCCAGTTGAATTGTTGCTTGCGCTTCGTAGAGTCGGAGCTAAGAGATTAGAAGAACTGTTCGGTCCTGGAGAACTTCACGATGTTCAATTGGGAAAACGGATTCCTGTTGTTCAGGCAACTACGATAACAACTCTCGAAAAGAGAAGTGAGGAAATAGCGTCTTCTTTCAGTGAATCTGATCACAAAAAATTGCGAAATAGCGGATTAAAAGTCTCTGTAGCTTGTACCGATGTACATGAATACGGAAAAATAATACTGGAGGAAGTACTGAAGCGTCTTGGGATCGAAGTTATTGATGTTGGGGTTAGTGTAGATCCCAATATTGTTGCGAAGATAGCAGGGGCGTCAGAATCCGATTTTATTGCCATTTCCACCTATAGTGGTATTGCTCTTACTTATCTAGAATCTCTCTATCAAGAAATGTCTAAACTAAATCTAAGAATACCAGTTCTTATTGGGGGTAAACTAACTCAAATCCCTAATAATAGTACTTCAAGTAAACCAATTGATGTAACAGACCTATTAGCCTCATTAGGGGCAATAGTCTGCCATAGTATCGAAGATGTGATAGAAAATCTTCTCAAAAGAGCTCAGGAGAAATATAATTGATTGAAAAAGTTGGAATAATAGGGGTTGGACATGCAGCAAGTTTTCTAGTTAATGGATTTAGGAATGCAAGTCAAGATTTGGAGATTATTCTTTCACCCCGAAATGTTATACGATCAGCAAAATTAGCTACCCAGTTTAAAGCAAGTGTTGTAAACAATAATCAATCAGTAGTTGATACATCTGACTTAGTAATTTTGAGTACTCGCCCTAATGACACCATACAAGTGGTTAATGAAATAAATTTTCGATCCAACCATATTGTTATTTCGATAGCAGCAGGATTAAAGCTTAAAGCATTAGTACCTGCTATATCACCAGCTACAGTGGTTCGTGCAATGCCAATATCTTGTGCTGCTATTAATCAAAGTCCTACATTACTATACCCAGATCATCCTGTTGCTCGAGAACTTTTATCCTTTGTTGGTCAAGTCCACATTCTACCTGATGAATCCCTTTTTACGAGGGCAACTGTTCTTGCAGCCTTTTACGCCTGGGTCTTTTCACTATTAGATCAAACCATCTCATGGACAGCTAAAACTGGCATATCAAAATCTTTGGCTCGGAACATTGTTTTAGAAACAGTAAGAGGTGTGGTTAACATTGCTTTAACCAAGCAAGATGAGGAGTTTGCTAGTATACTGTCTACTCTTACTACTTCAGGAGGGATAACTGAACTGGGTCTAAATGTTCTAGAACAGCAGCAAGGATTGTCAGCTTGGATTGAGGCGCTCGAAACTGTATATAATCATTTAAGTTTAATATGACTAGCCAAAGATCATGTCTGCGATGACGCATGCAAAAAAGGGGAAGGAAATTAGTGAATTTATTTCAATAGCTTGTATTAGTTTGTTCACCACAAGAGAAACAAAACCGATCCTCAACCTCTAATTGCGTACCACAATTTGTACAAAAAATTTCATTTGATCTCGTGGACTCTGACTCCCAATGATAAGTACCTCTTGGTTCATATCTGGGTTTTCTAGGTTCTCCTCGATATGGTTTTACAACTTCTTCAACCTCATCAAGATCAGACTGGTAAGTAGATCTAGCAGTGATTACGGTTCCTGCAACCATGAGCATAATACCCCCTAAAAAGATTGTAATCCATAAGAAAGGTATAAAATCCTTGCCACTGATACTAAATAGTAAAAATCCGAGAGGAAACAGAACACAGGTGAAAATTAAAATACAAAACCAGATCGACAGGTTTTTATGCTTTTTTCGTCGTTTTCTGCCATCTTGGTTGGCAGCTGCCATTATCGGTACCATCCAGGCCATGTTTTTTATCTCATCAAGAATATGTCCATTAATCTAATCAGCTTATAATTCAAACTAGTTTACTCTCCGTCCACATGTGAAACAAAAAAAGTCCTCAGGTTCAATTTGTGTACCACATTCAGAACAGAATGATTTTGTCTCAGTGTTGTTTTTCTTAACAAGTTCATTGTAATAAGTCCGTTTTACGTTTGTTATATCTATTTTTTCCCTTTCTAACCGTTTGCGCATGCTTGCAGATTTACTCAAGAAAATTATCCCAACTATAAAGAAGATAGGATTAACTATACCCAAACAGATCCAAAAAATTCCTAAAACACTAAGAGAATGTGCTTCCTTTTCTCTCCCTTCCCTATTCTGTTTCATTTCACTTTTTAGCAAGAATTACTTTTCCTAGTTTGATTGTGTTGATGTTGTTGTTTCCAATATATAAATATTCGTAAAGTGGAAAGAAGTCTAGATAGAAGTCCATACTTATCCAAGTTCTTTTAATTCACATCAATTATTTCATAACTCATTTTTATCGTCCCTCTACCACAGGTGAAATCTTAATAAGGCCCTAGTCCTTCTTCTGGCAACCATTGCGGCCAATCGGCTATCCATTCAGGAATAAACGCTTCTTTTACACGATCACAAACTGGAAAGTAGGCTTTTAAATCTAAAACAGGTGTGGTGTTAATGGCATCAATATTTTGAATTTTAACAAGTCCTTTTACATGGTTTACGTCCAGAATTTTTGCTGTTGTGAGAGCAATAGGATTAGGTCGATATTCAGCACGAGTGGCGAAAACACCTGTAAGAGGAGGATTTTCACCATAAGGAGGTACACAATCTAATCTATTGCGTTGTTCCTCATTATCGACTTTGTTTGCCCACCATAATATCTGAACATGGCTAAAATGTTCTAGCTGCTTGAGAGCAGGAATAAATTTCTCTAAAACTTCAATGAAAACTTCATTATCAGTTCTCTTAACGTAACCTATCGGTTTTATTCTAAATTCTTGTTTTATCATCGAATTCACCATATTAAGTGAATTTTTGATGTCACTTAAGTTTTCCGTTTGAGGTAGGAATCGTTCATTTTTTTTAGGAATATTTATAAAGAAAAACCGATAATTGTTATATAAAACAAAACAGGATTTAGAATCGGATTGATGGAACCAACAATACTTGAGGATAAAATTTTCAAATTTTTAGGTTGTGTTTTTTATGGGGATCCGTTTCATGAAGCAGTAGAATGGTCTTATGAGAATGAAATAGGAAAATTATGGTTTAGGTTCATGGAGCTCCATAAAAAATACTTTAGCTTATTAAAAAAAATATCTTTGGATAGCAATATTGCATATGAATTACACTTGGAACCTGAGGAGTATATGGAGACAAGAAATTATTTCATCTTAGTTGGAGTGGAGATTGATAATATTGAAGAAGTACCGCTGGAAATGTTCGTAAAGATCTTACCTAAAACAAAATATGTCTTTTTTACAACTACTTTGGAGAATAAGTTTGAAAGGGGAGGATATATCTACAAGAAATGGTTACCAGAAAATAACTACGAGCAAGCTTTCCCCTATGTGATCCAATTGTATGATAATAGACGATACAAAGGGCTAGAAGATCCTAGCTCAGAGATTGATTGGTTTATACCTATTAAAAATGTTTGAAAAAAGTTAGAATGGATAAAATTGATAATGCCAGAAAGAAAAACGGTATCTGAGCTTACAAATGGTTTGAACGTATCATTTAAGGATATGTTAGTCGTTTTAAAAGCAATCAGTAATGAGAAAAGGTTTGCTATTCTAATTACTTTATTAACTGGTGATAAGACTTTCAATGATTTGAAAAAAGAAACTAACTTAAAAAAAACCGCTTTATCCAATCATCTTTCTAAATTAATTGCTGCAGAACTCATTCTGAAACCAGATCATAACAGATATCGATTAACATCAGACGGTGAATTATTCATTCGATCATTGGAATCAATCTATAGCAAATCCGATATTAAAGAGAAGAAAAAGATTGAAAGTTTGCAAAGGGGGCATTTCTCGGATAAATTCATTGAGTCTTTTTTTGGCAGATAATCTTTGATAACACTCGGATAAATTTAATATATATGTGAATGGATTATCATGAAAGAATCGAACTATTTTAATTACCTTAAGAAGACTGGGAGAAAACCACATGTTATAGAACGCTACCAACAATTTTTAGTCGAGTTTGAGAAATTTCTTCTAGATAAAAAAGGAATTCAGAGTGCCCAAAATGCAAGCTCTGAAGATCTGAAGGAATTTGCTGAATTCTATGAAACAGAAAAAAAACGATCAGCAAGAACCGCACTTTACGCCTTGATTCATTATTACAAGTCAATCCCAAATGAAAAAATGGCTCTAAAAGCTCAGGAGTTGCGGAAACCGAGAAAAGTGAAGAAATCACCATTTTCATTGAAGCAAATGTTAGGGATTGATCCTAAATATATTGAAAAACTAGCGAAAGTAGGTATAAAAACAGCTAATCAGATGATTGAAGCAGGAAAAACAAAGTCTCAAAGATTGTCTTTAGCTAAGAATGTAGGCATATCTTATGACATTATTTTAGAATTTGTCAAGCTGTCAGATTTAAGCCGAGTCGGATATGTTAGAACCAAATTTTCGCGTCTTTTTTACAATGCTGGGATAGAAACACCAGCTGAGTTAAGTAAATGGGATGTAGAAGAGTTAAGAAGTCATTTAAATACGTATATAGAGAAATCTGGCTGGGAAGGGATAGCACCTTATCCCTCTGATCTTTCAAATTACATAAAGGATGCTAAAGGATTACCCCAGATTATTAATTACGACTAGTTGTTTCTCAAAGTAGAAAAATAACAATTCGTATAATTATATGGTAAAAGGGGAAGAAGAGAATTAAATTTGAATTAATTTGAGGAAAAATTAGCAGTTATCGTAAATATAAAAAGAGTTCAAGTCAAAGAGCGCATTCGATAAAGTTTAAGCCTCTGGATCTATTCAAAGGGTCTTACTAATAATTTTAAGGCTTTTCCAGAGACTTGGCTTAAAGTATAATACTTAATTCAAATACAGAGATGGATTGATTGATAGAGGAAAATATAGAAAGATTACGTCAAAGACCACACTCAAGGATTTGGAATTCGATTGTGCTTTTTTCCTTGATCTCATACATGATATATCTTCTATATATGAGTATTATTTTACCTTTTTTCTTAAAGTATGTTATGCCTATTGATTTTGCTGGTAGTGTACTATTATATGTCATACTACTTATATTTATGGCTTTTATTTTCTGGTTTATTACATTCTATATGCAATTTAATCCACGTTTTTATGGAGAACCAACTAAATTTGCATTACTTTCTAAAATAAATGTGGAAATGATGATTGGTTTGTTAGCTCTAATATTAGTTGTTTTATTTATACCTGCATACTACATTTCAATAGTTCTTCCTTTTAAAGCTTCAGAGGATCAGATAACTGCTAGAAAAACATTATTTGAAATCAAAAGGCAAACACAATTATGATTAGAGTATTGAAATAATCCAATTCAGTTTACTTTTTGTGTTTTAGAAATAGATTGTTTGGCTTTTTTACAATTGGGGCGAACAAAGAATGAATGTCTTCAGAAACCCTGAGATAAAAGATCCAATGGACTCGAACGAATATTATCCCTTCTCCTTAATCTAGTAAATACAAGAATTTATAACTTTTTTAAAGCAGGGTACATAGAATGGATAATTGGTGATCTTCATTATGGTATCAATTGAATGCGACTGAAGGGAAGTCACAAGAATGCTGTTCGGCTGGATCATTCCTCCACCTAAACCCCCAAAGAAATCAAAACAGAAATTATTAGAGGAAAGACAAAAGAAAATCAAGTGGTTAAAGGCAAATGGATTCTTAAGGTCTAGCACAATTGAAGCTGCAATGCAGAAGGTTCCTCGAGAAGATTTTGTCCCTTTTTTTTATCGTGATCACACATATGAAGAATTACCTTTTCCTCTTCCAGGTAAAAATTCAACGATATCCTGTCCTCACTCGTACCCTATGTTTTATGAAGCTCTCCAATTAGCGCCAGGCCAAAACTTTCTAGAAATTGGGACTGGTTCAGGTTATGGTGCAGTTTTAGCTGCTGAAATTGTTGGATCAACAGGAAAAGTTACAACAATTGAAATCGACCGTGAAACCTTTCTTTATGCTCAGGAACGAGTGAGAAAGTTTAACTACTCAAACCTTTTTTTAATTCAGGGTGATGGGGGAGAAGGGTATGCTCCGAACGCTCCTTACGATAAAATATGCCTAACTGTGGCCTGTATTGAAATTCCAGCTCCACTCATTAATCAACTCAAAGAGGGGGGTAAATTAATTACGCCATTAGGATTACCTAAAGCTTCACAGGATTTGGTACTCCTTGAAAAAGTGAAAGAGGGAAATATAAATACTCAGATTCTTGAAAAAGTGCTATATGTTTCTCTTCAAGGAAAATATGGAAAATAATAGAATATTTCTATCATATAGTAGTTAATGAATTAAGACCAAATGATTTTGAAATGTGAGAAGAGATTGGTAAGAATAAAAATAATACTTCTTGCTGGTGGTCAGGCTTCCAGATATAATAATGTAACACACCAACACTCAATGATCCAACCAAATGATAAACTACTATCTGATAGAGGCAATAAATATCTCATTAAGTTTATTGTTTCAGAATTGTGCAAATTAGGAGAAATTATTATTGTGACGAGAGGGGAACAAAGAAAACAACACTATTCAACGTTATTAGCTCAGGAAATTCAGAATAACTCGATTCAAGTTATAGAAGAAGTTTTCAGCAATTCTATCGGGCCAATTGGTGGGATTAATTCTGCATTGAGAATCTGTGACAGTTCTCAAATGGTTCTTATCCTTCCAACTGACCTTCCAAATGTTACAAACGAAATAATTGGAATTTTTATAGATAATGCAATGAATGCAAAAAGTTTTGATCTCGTTTCATTGGTTCATCCGAATGGCCAAGTTGAAAACTTGGTCTTAGCAGGTTATGCCAACAAAATAATGAAACTGTCCAAATCTTTAATTGAAGCCAATATTTATCGTGTTTCCTCACTATATCGATTAGCCCAAAAGAAACGATTTTTAAATTCGTTAAATATAGTAACAGGAATTAATGGTAAAGAGGCATTTAAAGATTTGGATTTTGGTGATTCTACTCGTGAATTAAAAGCTGGAACCGATATGAAAGAAGCAAACATTAACCAAATTACGAATCAATATATTGATTTTGGATTCAATGGGTTTAGGTATGAAAATCAATCTGATCCGACATTCTTCTTTTATCAATACCTCAATTGGAAAATAAACTCTTATAAAAAGAGCTCTAATGCAGAAATTCCAGCTTTAATAACC
>JBHLKC010000144.1:0-8074 GCA_048887065.1 Candidatus Hodarchaeota archaeon | reverse complement strand
GTTTTTTGCGTAAGAATCCCAATCAGCTAAGGAATCAGACAATAATATGCAGCTCCATAAATTTAGAAGGAACCTAAGTTAATAATTCTGACAGAAAAGAATACTAATTTCAATTTTCTTTTGATTAAATATGATAATGCTGTATTAGATTCAGGATTGAAGAAGATGAAACTACTGTTAACTGGTTTTGAACCCTTTGGAGGGCACCAAATTAATCCTTCCGACGTTATTTCACAACAATTAGATAGAAAAACTATCAATAATGTAAAAATCGTTGGGAAAACAATTCCATTAAGATATAAAGAAATACGCCCCATCATTACAGAGCTCATAGAGGAGACAAATCCAGAAATCATAATAAACATGGGTCAAGCTCCAAGGTCTTCAATTGCTTTTGAGCGAGTAGCTGTAAATCTAGCAGATGTCTCTAAGGGAGCTTATAATTGTGGTTCAATACCTGATGAAGAACCACTAATAGAAGGAGGACCTGTGGCGTATTTCAGTACTTTACCACTTAAAAAACTTGTAAAATATCTTACAGCAAAAAAAATACCTTGCTATGTATCAAATTCAGCAGGTACATTTGGATGTAATCAGATTATGTATCATACATTAAATTATTTAGATATAAAGTCTTTAAATGATTCAATTATAGCAGGGTTCATCCATCTACCTTTATTACCAGAACAGACTCTAAATACCCCTCAATCTTCATCTATGAGCTTAAACTTGATGAAGAAAGCGATAGAACTAGTCATAGAATTTTTAGGAAAACCAATGGAGGGTTAATAGTGAGTAATGACTCTTATGATGAATGGGACTTTATATTCTTAGGTCCAATTGATAGTGTATATACTCAATCTTTATGGCATGCTGCAGCTCTTTTACTCAGTAAGGGTGAATTAAAACGTAATATTATATCGATAAATTGGCCAACATACCCAATAGTATCATGTGGATTTCATCAGGCTGTTAGTCAAGTAGTAGATCTTGATTATTGTAAAAAGAACAATATTCCAGTTGTTCGAAGGGCAGTAGGAGGAGGATCTGTTTATTTAGATTCAAACCAGTTATTTTATCATTTTATCTGGCATAATAAGACTCCCTATATTCCTAGAAATGTTGGTAAAATATTCAAGACACTATTAAAACCAGTAGTTCAAACATATCGTGATTTTGGCGTCGATGCTGTATTTAAGCCAGTTAATGATATATTAGCAAAGAATCGAAAAATTTCTGGTAATGGCGCAGGTATGTTCAATTCTGCCCAAGTTCTCGTTGGAAATTTCATACTAGATTTCCCCCGTAAAGAAATGGTAAGAATTTTGCGTGTACCAGATGAAAAATTTCGTGATAAGGTTTATAAGTCCCTTCAAGACGGTATAAGCTCTTTTAAAGATGAAATAGGTTATATTCCAAGTCGAGATGATATTATATCTACATTTAAGATCAATCTAGAAGAAATGTTGGGCATTAAACTGATTGAAAATGATCTTGATCCAAGAATCGATGAGGACATGAGAGTATTAAAAACTAAATACCTCACTGAAGAATGGCTTCATGAGATTGAGCAAAGAGGAAAAAAATTATTTGAAGCTGTAAAGATTCATGGCTCTTTAAATATAGCCCAAGGCATGTTTAAATCTCAAGGTGGTTTGATTAAAGCATTATGTGAATTCAAAGACTCTGTACTACAAGATATAATCTTATCTGGGGATTTTTGGATCACTCCTCCTAAATTGCCAGAGCTCGAAAATGCTTTAAAAGGGATTGACCTCGTAAAGGACGATCTTACCAAAAAAATACAAGACTTTCTAGATAGTGAAGCGTGCGAGACTTCAGGAACTTCTGCTCATGATATTAGTCGATCTATCCAAACAGCATATGAGATACAGAAAAATAAGATATAAAATGGTGTTTTCTTTTACTTAAAGGAATTATATTCCTTTGTACTGAAAAATGCAATGGTGAATGATCAAGGAGGCATTAAAGTGAGTAATTCAAAAATTCTCTTTTTATCAGGAGGTACAGGTACACCTAAATTGCTTCAAGGTACTACAGATATAATTGATCCACGAAATATAACAGTAATCGGGAATACAGGTGATGATTGGAACTTTTATGGATTATATGTTTCCCCTGATATTGACAGTATATTATTAACTTTAACAAGTCTTATTGATACAGAAAAGTGGTGGGGAATTAAAGAAGATACTTTCAATTTAGTTAAATTTCTCCGAACTCATCTAAAAGAAGATGTTTGGTTCAACCTTGGTGATTTAGACGCAGGATTATGTTTATACAGATCTAATCTATTAAAACAAGGTATAAATTTAACTGAAGCTACAGATATTATTAGAAAGCGGTTGTCAATCGAATCATGCATCTTACCAATGGCGGATCAACCAATTCAAACAAAAGTTCGAACTTCAGAACGTACCATGCATTTGCAGGAATTTTGGGTTAAATACAAGGGAAAACCAAAAGTAATGAACGTTTTTTTTGAAGGTGATTTGGGAAAAACTACTACTTCCGTTTTAGGTATAATTAAGAATGCTGAAATCATTATTATTGGTCCTAGCAACCCTATATCATCAATAGGTCCAATTTTAGCTATTTCTCCTATACGTGAGGCCCTTCGAAAGACTTCTGCTCACAAAATAGCTATAAGTCCAGTAATCGGTACTAATTCAGTTTCTGGACCAACTTCTGCCTTTTTAAGATCTTGGGGAAAGGCTGTTTCCCCTCTAGCAATAGTTGAATTGTTTAATGATGTCTTAGATGGATTTATGATCCATAAAGCTGATTCCAATTTGAGCTCAATGATTCAAAAAATGGGTGTTACCCCGATTCTTGAGGATATATTTATTCATACAAGTTCAGATGCCACACGTTTAATTGCAAAAATACTGGATAGCAAATAAATGAAACATTCTAAGAATCCAAGCGTGTTAGCTGCAATGGCTGGGATAACAACAGGATTGTTTGCAAATAAATGCTTAATTGTTGGTGGAGCTGGAAAAGTAACCATTGGTGGGTATCCTGTCGGAAGAGAGATGATTAGAGCTTCTGAGGAAGTAGTTCGAAGAGGTAGAATGGAATTTATTTTGCAAAACGGTAAAGAAGCAAACGAAATTTCCAAAGAAGCCCAACGGGTTTCAGAGTTATCGAACCTAATAATTAATCTTCGATTTAATAAGACTAAAGATATAAGACAGTTTTCCAATCGGTTTTCAGGCCTATTAGCTGAAAAACCAATCCTTGAGCTCAATGCACATTGCTGTCAACCAGAATATATTCGGAGAGGAGGAGGTCAAAGTCTTTTAAAACGACTTGACATTATAACTTATTCAATTAAAGTATGTCAATCAAAGGATTTCAGAGTCTCTTTAAAAATCCGGGGAAATTCTATCCTTCCCAGTTTCCTTATCCCTAAGATTGATCATTGGGAGCTCGACTTTTTACATATTGATTCATATCAAATTGGAAAAGATTGTACAGATTTGGAGTTGTTAAGAGATTATACTCAGAGAATCAACACTCCAGTTATTGGTAATAACTCAGTTGTAGATTTAAAAAGCGCAAAAGCAATTCTAGACACAGGGGCACAGTTATTCTCTGTTGCTAGAGCTGCTCAGAAAAATCCGTTGATTTTCAAAGATATCATGAAAGATTTTTAGGATATTACTTTTCCAACTTTCCTTGAAATTCTGAAGGTGTTTGACCTCTGGTATCCCCTAAACCTTTAATACTGATTCCTATCAAAGATTTCTCAAGTACTAAGACTCGTTTGAGAGCAGCTTTTCCCTCGCAGCAGAAACAGCTTATAGAAAGTTTAGTTGAAGCTTCTTTTTTTCATTTAATTGGCATAATAAATACGCTCTCACATCCATTTGGCATAGTTTCACCATCAATGCCTATAATTAATCGAAGTAAGCAATTGGGTGCTACATTTACGTTTCAAGACTCTGGTACAGATTTAAATAAAGCTTTATCAGGAGCAATTAAAAGTATACGACAAAAAAAGCCAATCTTAATAGTTATGCCTGATTTACCTTTTATTACACAAGAATTTCTTTATTCATTACTTTTTAGGATTAGTAATGAAGATGTAATAATCATTCCATCAATTTCAGGAGACCAAAGTGCAGGAACAGCAATATTATATTTAAAACACCCCAATTTGTTAACCTTTCAGTTTGGTGAAAATAGTAACTTAAAGTTTCAAAAAGAAGCAGAGAACCTTGGTCTTAAGTACCATGTTATTCATTCTGATCCCTTTGCTCGAGATTTAGATACATTAGATGATGTTAAATATTTAAAACAGCATATAAGAATGGTTTATGAACCAGATCGTTTTGAAGAATTATTGGGATTTATTTCATAAGGATGAGCTGAAACAAACTTGGATTTATTGTCTTCTTCAAATTTGATGTCTTCTAACAAATTATCAGTTAAGAAAGCCCTTAACTTCCTTCACACAGAAAATTCTGATGAGATCCTGACTTGGAAAAAATCCTCTCTGTCAATCTCAATAAATGAATATAATCGTCATGTAACTTTTACAACAAATGTATTTATTCCTATAACATATCTCTGCAGAAATGAATGCTCCTATTGTGGATATAGGCGTTCAAAAGTAGAAAAAGGGAAGGAATACACAGATCCTAACGAAATAGAAAGAATCTTACTAAAAGCAAAAAGGAAAAAAGTCTCTGAAGTATTACTAACACTTGGAGAGAAACCAGAATCGAAATACTCAGCAGCACAAAAGTGGTTGTCAAAAAATGGATATGGTTCAACAATTGATTACATCTATTTTATTGCTCAAAAAGCTTTGGATTTTGGATTATTGACTCATATAAACGCAGGTTCTATAAATTATGATGAATTAAAAATCCTGAAAGAAGTATCAGCTAGTATGGGAGTAATGTTGGAAATTCTTGGTACAAGATTGACACTTAATGGAATGCCTCATGCAAAATCTCCTGATAAACACCCAAAAAAACGTCTGACTACTATAAAGAACGCTGGTAAATTGAAAATCCCATTTACGAGTGGGCTTCTAGTAGGAATAGGTGAGACTCCTAAAGAAATTGTTTCTAGCTTATATGCGTTGAGAAATATTCATAAAAAATATCGACATCTGCAAGAAGTGATAATTCAGAACTTTCATCCACATATTGGAAGAAAAATGACTCTTTTTCCCGCTATTTCGATGGGGTATTTAGAAAAAGTAGTAATTCTGGCACGTCATATACTTCCATCAGAAATATCTATACAAGTTCCCCCTAATCTTATAAAAGGAAATGAACCGCGTTTTTTAGAAGCAGGTGTGTCTGATTGGGGTGGTATTTCTTCGATTACACATGATTACATAAATCCTGATCATTCTTGGCCAAAAATTTCTCATCTGCAGAATAAAACAACACAAGCTGGATTTATCTTAAAAGAGAGACTTCCAGTTTATCCTCGATATATTCGTTTACCTTGGTTATCAAAAGAAGTTTATTCCCTTATTACATCAAAAGATTTTCAAACTAAGGATGGTTCTAGAAAACGGTACACATGACTGATTCAGAAGCAATTGATCTCACACACGCTAGCTCTGAAATTAGAAAAATCTTAAGGCGCGCCTTAAATGATGAATTTCCCACTACAGATGATTTATCAATATTATTTTCAGCTCATGGACGTGATATTCTACTTCTAGGATATGTCGCCGATATTATACGAGAACGCCAAGTTGGGGCAACCATTACTTATGTTGTAAATAGAAATGTCAATTTTACTAATATATGCTCAATTAACTGTCCATTTTGTGCCTATTCAGTTCCAATTAATTCAGAAAATGGATATTTAGACTATTCGGTTGACTATCTGCGAAAAAAAATCGAGGAGACCTACCCACATCGCATTACTGAAGTTTGTGTCCAAGGGGGAATCCATCCCGATATAACTTTTGAAACATATCTAGAAATACTTAGAAATTTCAAGACTATTGACCCCACGCTTCATATTCATGCTTTTTCTCCTCAAGAAGTATATCATGCTGCTTTAAGTTCAGAAGTTGAAATCGAAGAAGTTCTCCGAGAATTCAAAAAAAATGGAATCGGATCTTTACCAGGAACAGCAGCAGAGATTCTTGACGATAATTTAAGACGTAAGATATGTCCAAATAAGATAAAAACTGCAGAATGGATTCAAATCATTAAAAGCGCACATAATTTAGGGATTCCAACCACTTCAACAATCCTATTCGGTCATATTGAAAATACTCAACACTGGATTCGACATCTTTCATTATTACGACAGATCCAAGAAGAAACTCATGGTTTTACAGAATTCATACCTCTCCCTTTTATCTCTAAGAAAACATCATTAAGGAAGAAGTATCGGACTCGAATCCACAATTTAAGCGGATTAGATTATATTAAATTCTACTCAGTAGTTAGACTTTATTTAGGAGACATAATAAAAAATATTCAAACTTCATGGGTAAAATTAGGCTTTCCACTAGCTCAGCTGACATTAACAACAGGTTGTAATGATTTTGGAGGAACCTTATTCGAAGAAAACATAACTCGATCAGCTGGAGGGGAGTATGGACAGGTTACAACCCCAAAAACATTTCAATCCAAAATTTCACAGCTAAAAAGACCATTCTCTGAACGAGGAACCCTGTACAACCTTTTATCATAAATAACTTCAAATACTATGTTGAAAATAATTTAAATCAACTCTATAATTCAATTATTTTACTCAAGAATGTGATTATTACCCTGGAATGAGACGATATTAATGGCTTTGATTGTGATTTTAGCAGGAGGAGGAGGTGAGCGCTTATGGCCGAAATCGCGTAATAATTTTCCCAAACAATGTATTACTCTAAATGGAAAGCATTCTTTGATTCAGAAAACTTACGAAATGGCTGTCCAAATTGTAGGAAAGGAAAATGTATTAGTTTCTACTCGAAAAGAATTGGTTTCTATCATCCAAAAACAATTACCACACGTGCACATGGTCGTCGAACCATTGGGTAGAGATTCTGCTGCAGGAATGGGCTATGTTTGTGCCCAATTACTAAATGAAAATATTGATAAGCCTACAATTTTCATGGGGGCTGATTATAGCATTCCAGAAGTCACTCAATTTAAAAAAGTTTTAGAATCTGCTGTTCAATGGGCTGAAAAAGGGAAGATTTCGACAATAGGTATAAAACCAACACGAATTGAAACCCGTTTTGGCTATATTAACCCTGGAAAGCTATTATCCCAGGATTCTATACACGCTTTTGAGGTTATGAATTTTACAGAAAAACCAGATGAAGCTTTAGCGCGGGAATATATTGCTCATGGTTATTTGTGGAATTCTGGCATGTTTGTAGTCAAACCTTCAGTTCTTTATCGGAATATTCGTCAATACATGCCTATGCTTTATGAAGCTCTAGAAAAGATCCGAACTGACAATTTTGATGAGACAAAAGCCTATAATGCCTTTTTATCTTTACCAAAAGTTTCTATTGATTATGGAGTAATGGAAAAAACTTCTGACTTAGTTGTCATTCGTGGAGATTTCGTTTGGGATGATATTGGCACATGGGATTCTTTAGATCGTATTTTAGAATCAGATTCGAGAGGAAATATCGTCCAAGGCGAATTCTTAGGAATTGATGTTCAAGAAAACATAATTTTTTGTGAAAAACCAATTGTAGCTTTCGGAGTTTCTAATATAGTTTTTATTGAAACTCAAGATTGCACATTCGTCTGTCACAAAAATATGGCTCGAAATATCAAACAAGTTATTAAAGAACTAGAAAGACATCCCCAATTTAAAAAATTCTTGAACTTCTGACACTTTCGAAAGAACTAATTCGGAGATTTAACCTAATAGATAATTAATCCCTAATCCCTTGAGTTTGTGCGTTATTGACTCCCACGGCACCCTCTGGTATTTCCTGTGTAATAGAAAACAAAACTGATGGTTTACCTAGGCTGTAGACATGAATCCATTTAATACCGTTTTCGCGTAACGTGGAATAAGTTTCGTGAGCAATTTGGAGAGCTAGTTGGAA
>JBHLKC010000143.1:0-8077 GCA_048887065.1 Candidatus Hodarchaeota archaeon | reverse complement strand
CCCGTTCTTTTTGGTCTGTTGGTTTTGATAGGAATTACCATTCTTTACTATGAATGGTTAGGGCGTGAAAAACGAGTAAAAGATGAAGATATTGGAGAATTCGTTGTTTCGTCTTATAAAAAACCAATCATGGTATATTCAATTGCTACTGCGATTTTCTTATCTTTGAATGTTTTACTTACAATTTTAGGACCCACTGCTTTTCCGTTGATAAATTTGTTTTTATTCACTATAGATGATTTAGGAACAGTAATCGGACTTGCTGGAATAATCATTCTTATTTTTTGTTTCGTAATGTTAAAAAGAGTCACGCTACCCCGAGATCAAAGTCAAGTTTATTTTCTTCCATACATTTTTTATGTACTTGTTATTATTTTCGGTCTTCAAACATTATCCTTTGTATACGAAACAGATCCATTTCTTTTGATATCAATGACGTTAAGTATAGCTGCTCCTATCGGATTGGCATCCCTAGGAGGAATGTTTTCTGAGAAATCAGGTGTGGTAAATATAGGCCTTGAAGGTATGATGTTAACTGGGGCTTTTGTATCTGTCTGGTTCTGCTCATTAACACAGGATCCTTGGATTGGTGTTATAGGAGCAGTAGTAGCTGGCGCTCTAATAGGATTTCTACATGCTATTGCATCCATTAAGTATCGAGCTGATCAAGTAGTTGTAGGGGTAGCGATCAATATTGTTGCTGCAGCGTTAACCACATTAGGTCTATTCGTCGTTTGGGGCATTCGTGGAACAAGTCCGTCAGTAGTGGGAATCCCAAATATAAAATTACCTTTTCTTCAGGATATCCCTTTTATTGGGCAACCTTTATATGACCTAGCGGGAGGAACCTCTGGAATTGACCCAATGGTTTATATTTTCATTGTCCTAATATTCGTGAGCGCTTGGATTATTAAACGAACCTCTTTTGGACTTAGGGTTCGTGCGGTCGGTGAGCATCCACGAGCTGCTGACACTTTGGGGATTAATGTTTATTCAATTCGTTATATTTGTGTCACTTTATCAGGTATTTTTGCTTCTATTGGAGGAGCTGCACTAACTGTAGGTGATTCACCAATTTTTAGACAAAATATGAGTTCTGGTAGAGGATTTGTGGCTCTTGCTGCTCTAATATTTGGAGGTTGGAGTCCTATTGGAGCTGCTTTAGCTAGTCTATTGTTCGGTTTTGCTTATGCTTTTCGATTTCAATTAGAAGCAGCAGGTGTCGGGTGGATTGTACTAGGCATACATCTTGAAAAATTGACTCCTACTTTACCTTACTTGATAACAATTATTGCCGTAGCAGCAATTGCTAAACGAATGAGGCCTCCAGCTGCAGATGGTATTCCATACGTAAAAGAAGGGGGTTAGTTCCTCCCACATTCTTTATTTTATACCATCCTACGAATTATCATTATCTACCTCGCATTTTTCTACATATGTACTTTCTCTGTATACTACAAATTCAAACTATTCCATGATTTCTAGGTCAGAATTTTTCAATTGCTCTTATAGCAATTTTAATGGCTTTTTCAACTCCTTGGTTAAACCTTTCATCAGTATCGCCAATGGAACCTTCGTCTTTTTGCGTTCCTTCAGCTAAATTTCCATCAATAGTAAGAATTGATCCAGTTATTACATTCTTTACAGAACCAAAGATAAAAAGCAGTGATGATTCCATTTCAACTGAATTAGCTCCACATTTAGTCCAAGTTTTGTATTCATTTTGATCTACTAAATAGTAAATATCAGTTGTCCATACTATTCCTGATAAAAAGGTAATACTTTATTCTTCTGCGGATGCGCATAACTTTTGATAAATTTTAGGCTATGAAACAGCAGGAATTTCTAAAGGAGCTAAATTTTTGGATGTACGTTCATCTCGTATGGCTGCATGAGGAATCACAATATTTTCAATGACCATCCCTGGTTTGAGAGCCCCATAAGAACCAATACGTATAAATACTTGGCCTCCAGCCCTATATGCTTCTTCAAGAATTATTGCTGTGCTTGGGCATCCCATTCCTGTCGTTAGTACAGAAACGGGAATGTTTTCATTCGGTGTCTTACCATTATAGGCCACCAATCCACGAAAATCAGCGATTTTTTGCGAGTCTTTTAATCCCTTAGCTATTATGGGAATACGATCTGGATTTCCACTTAAAAGGCAAAATTTGTGCACTCTCGACAAGTGAAGGTGTGGTTGTGTTTTATTTCCTGTCATCAGTTAAGGTACCTCTAGCTTAGTGAATTCAATTATCACTAATTAAATATTTGATAAAAAATATAATAATTCATCCAATAAATGTGTTTTTAATAAAATTTACAAGTCGTAACTTAAATGAAATAATGTTCAAATGTATCCCTACCTCAAATATCAAAAGGTTCTAAAAATATAATTTATTGTGAATAACAACTTTCTAAGTGTGAAATAGAAAACTACTCACTAAAATGTCGGACTTCGGTGTCATTAATGAGTGATATATTTATAACAAATGCTAAAGCGATCATTCCCATGGTTGGGAGTATTTATGAACCAGCTATTCTCAAGAATCAATCTATTCTTATTTCAGGGACAGAAATCATTGAAATTGGAAAAAAAATCTTGGTGCCACGAGGTACAGAGAGAGTGGATGCCACTGGTAAAGTTATCTTACCTGGATTCATTAATTGTCATACTCATTTAGCCATGAACCTTCTTAAAGGCTATGCTGATGATATGAACTTGCAAGAATGGTTGGAACAGAAAATTTGGCCTTTTGAATCAAAAATGAGCCCTGATGATATTGAATTCGGCGCACGATTGGGTGCTCTTGAAGCTATTGCTTCTGGTACAACCACAATTAACAGTATGTATCATCATAGCGATCGAGAAGCTAAAGCGGTAACTGAACTCGGTTTAAGAGCGGTAATCGGCCATGTTTGCTTCTCATGGAGAAAAGAAGCTGATTATAAGCAAACAATAAGCATTATTGAGAATTTTCATGGATTCAAAGAAGATCTTGTTCGATGTTCGATTGATCCTCATGCTAGTTATACAGTTGATCATGATTTCTTTTTGAAACTCATTGATCTGAAAAATCAATATCAAAATCGATATGAACATCCACCTTTCATTCATACTCATGCTGCGGAAACTAAATATGAGACTCAGCAGTTACGGAATTATCTAGAAAATGAAGGTTATAAATCCCTTGTTAAGACAATAGAATCCCCTATTCAATATCTTCATAACACTGGTGCTTTAAAAGAAGCGTGTGTTGCTCACGGGGTATGGTTATCTGAGAAAGATATTCAGCTAATTAAAAATGATGATGCACGAATTGCTAGCTGTCCAGTTAGTAATTTAAAACTTTCTTCAGGAATTGCACCTGTTAAACAACTCATAGATGCAAGTATAACAGTTGGTTTTGGCACAGATGGTAGTTCCTCTAATAATACTCTAGATATGCTTGAAACTACAAAAATTAGTTCATTAATACAAAAGGTTCATCCCATCCTTGATCCACAAGCGATTCCTGCATATCACGCTTTATGGATTAGTACACGGGGTTCAGCCAGAACCATTCATTGGGATGATTCTATAGGATCTCTCGAAAAAGGAAAAAAAGCTGATATAATTCTAGTAGACTTTCAAAAACCCCATCTTACTCCAGTTTGGAACGAAATTTCTCATCTTGTTTATGCTGCAAAAGGAACAGATGTATCTGATGTCATTATAAACGGAGAACTTGTATATCAAGATTATAAATTCAGAAAAATTAATTTTCCTAATTTTTACCAAGAATCGCAAGATTATTTGAAGAAATTAGATGAACATTTGAAACAAGATTAATACGCATTTCTGACTAAGAAAAGGAAATACGATGATAGAATCATGACTACATTAGTCACAGGAGCTACTGGATTCATAGGGAGTCATTTGGTTGAAAATTTAGTAGCGAATAACCATGAAGTTGTTTGTATGATCAGGAGAAAAAGCAACACACGGTTATTAGATAAATTAGGAGTTGAAATACGATTTGGAGATCTAGGTGATCCAAGCTCAATGAATACCGTTCCAAAGAATGTGGAATTGACATACCATTTGGGATCTTATTATACTTTTCTCGGTAAAAAGGAAAATTACATTAAATATAATGAACAGGGAACCAAAGCTCTCCTTGAAGCATGTGAAAAAGCTGGAGTGGAACGTTTCGTATACTGCTCATCAACAGAAGCTATAGGGCCTGTTTCACTTAATAATAGTAAGGATTATGCTACAGAGGAAACCCCCTTAAATCCTCAATATGAATATGGGAGATCAAAAGTACAAACAGAAAGAATCGTTATGGATCATAAGGGTGAAATGAGCTGGACGATTTTACGACCAACTGGAGGTTACGGCCCTAGGAATTTTGATGATGTAGCTTATTGGCTTATTGAGGCGTTAGCAAAGAATAAAATCTCGGTTTGGTTTAGAGCAAGAAATTCTGGTACTGTTCATTTTACATATATTGATGATATTATACAAGGTTTGGATCTAGCACGAAAAACCGCTGCTAAAAATCAGATTTTCAATATCGCTGCGGATGAAGCGAAATCTGTAGATGAAGTTTTCCAGATAATATGTGATATTTTATGTCGAAAAGTTCCCCGTTTTGCTTTACCAAAATTAATATTAAAATCACTTGTAGCTCCAATTCAGTTACTTAACGCGATTCGAGGGAAACCGGAATTTTTCTTGAGGACTGCAGCTGTAGAATCAGTCTTTCAACATCGTATGTATTCCAATCAAAAAGCTAAGGATTTGTTAGAATTCAGTCCAAAATATGATTGGGATGTTGGATTGACTAAAACTATCAATTGGTATAAAGAGAACGGAATATTATGAAAACTATAGGATTAATAATCAATCCAATTGCTGGGATGGGTGGGAAAGTAGGACTGAAAGGTACTGATTCTCCAGAAATCCTTCAAGAAGCTATAAAAAGAGGAGCACAGCCCATTGCTAATAAAAGATCAATATCATTTTTGGAAGAATTAATAAAACACTTAGAACATAAAAAGATGCATTTTATCATCCCCCAAGGAGATATGGGAGAAAATGTTTTCAAAAGCTTATATAATGTGTCATCAACTCTGTCTTGGCAGGTTATAACTGAAATTCCTATCCCTAAGGAGACTACTCAAAAAAATACAATTCGCGTTGCAGAATATCTAAAGAAGATCAAAGTCGATTTATTACTTTTTGTTGGAGGAGATGGAACAGCAAGAGATATTCAACAAGCAGTAGGGCCCGAATTTCCAATCCTTGGTATTCCTTCAGGTGTAAAGATGCATTCAGGAGTATTCAGCCATGGTATCAAAAAAGGGGTTCAAGTATTACGGCAATTTGTTCAAAACAATGTTCAGCTAATGAAATCGGAAATTATAGACATTGATGAAAAAGACTTTCGTCAGGATCGCATAACGACACGACTATATGGCGTATGTCTAGTTCCTCAAGTTCCTTCTATGGTTCAGCATGGCAAATTGGTTAGTTATCTTCAGAATTCAGAAAAAGATAATTTAGAAGGAATTATACAATCCTATCAAAAATCTATTAACCCCGATACACTCTATATCCTAGGTTCAGGATCCACAATTAAAGAGCTTGCTAGAGCTTTCAGTAATGAGATTTATGATCAAAAAACACTACTGGGAATAGATGCAGTTCAGAATTTAAACCTTATTGGAAGAGATTTAGGAGAATCAGAAATATTACGTCTTCTTGAGAATAAGAAAAAGGAATTTATTCGGATTGTGGTCACAATTATTGGTGGCCAAGGATTTATCTTTGGTCGAGGGAATCAACAGCTTAGTGCTGACGTCATCCGACAAGTTGGATTAAGACATATCGACTTCGTTGCGACTAGATCAAAAATCAATAACTTACCTAATAGAAGACTCTATGTAGACACTGGAGATCTGGAGCTCGATAATCAATTTCCTCGTTACGCTAAGGTGTTGGTAGATTATAATCAATACTTAATGGTAAAAATTGAGTCTGTTTAACTGGTAGAAATATGGCATCATTATGAAGAACAAATGACAATTATATCTTTAAGATTAGATCTCCACATTTTCAAGTACATCTTTGATTTCGATAGGAGGGTTGAAAGTTAGAATTTGATCCAATTCATTTTGAGCATTCACTTTAAGATCTTCCTCAATTTGATTGAATATTTCGCTTACAAACTCTAACTGTCCCTTTGTTTCGGGATATTTTGGGTTTATGCTACAACAACCTCCTGGAAGAATCGAAAGATCATAAAAACCCCATTTTCTTGATAAATGAATGACTTCCTCTTTGTTGTATCCTATTAACGGTCTAAGAACTGGTATTCGAATCCTCGAGATAACAATTGGTAAATTATCTAATGTTTGGCTAGCTTGCTCTCCAAGAATTTCCCCTGTTACAATCATTTCAGCTCCTATTTCTTGAGCATAGACCTCTGCTTTGAAAAACATAAGCATTCGGCAAAGTAAGCATGTCAAGCGTAGGTTTCTCCCTTCAAGCTTATTTAAAATTACTTCCTGTGATTTTCCGTGAACCATAATTGCTAAAGAGATAGAAATATTAGGTTTTTGATCAGCAAGGGAATTACAGAGAGCAACTACTTTTTCAAGAGTTCCTAAACTATGAAAGGGAAAATTATGATAGTGAAGCAAAATAGGGTGAAATCCATTCTTAATTGCAATTTGGGCTGCTACTGGACTATCTATGCCACCAGAAATTAGACATAATACTTTTGTGCCATTAATTGGCATATTAATCGGATAAAGGGGCAAATCTAAATTGTTAATATAAATTATCTATCTTATTACACAAAGGAAGATCAGTTCTCTAAAATCCATCTAAAAAGCAGAATCTTTCACTACAAAACTTTGTGAAAAAGAGTAGAAACTGTTCTCAATCGATCTCATAATCAAGAATTGGAGCTTTTTCATATATTGCTTTTAAGCGTTGTAGTTTATCTACAATAGAGTCAAATGAAGAACGATCATAAACTAAATCGTCCTGAAACAGCCTTATTAAAGCGTCCATTGATAATCTAAAGCGTGGTGCGATTTTCTCTGTTTTTTCATAAATAAAAGTTCGAGCTTCAATAAGGAGTCTCTTACATTCACTACCTTTCAATGCCTTGATTTCAGTATTTGAAAACTCCTCAATTAAATTATCTAATATTTTCAAGGTAGATAACTTATGTTCCTCTTTAATGTAACTAATCCCATGTGATTGATAAATGGAACTATCTAGAGCTTTACCTTCCAAAATATCACCCTTAACAACATCTAAAGGTGAAATCAACTTTGATTCGATTAACTCTATATTAGATTTAATTTCATCAATATTTTCAGTGTTGTTCTGAAGCTGGTGCTTCAAATTTTCAGATTCCTCTGTGAATTTATCCCAAATTTGGTGTAATTCTTGTTTTAATGAGTCAAATTTAGAAGTTAGTAATTTTTCATTGATTTCTTGTGATTTTTCTAATATAATGTTCAATTGATCATCAAAGTATTTCTTTATTGATTCTTGAGTTTGGATGTGATATTCTTTATTTACACTATCCATTAAGTTTGGTATAGAATCTTTCATTTCTGTGACTTTTTCCATCATTTCTGGCAAAGCATTATTTTGAAGGTGAGTTATTTTTTCTAAAATCGAGTTAAAACTATCAACATGGTCTTGTAAGGTATTTACAAACTGATTTCTGCTACTTTCTAAATGTGTCAAACTTTCCTTAATCAACTCTATTGATTTTAAAGTTGTTCCGTGACTTGCGCGGTTTGCTGCTTCAATTTTATTAACATAAGAAGTAGCAGCGCTGGTAAAGTCTTTGCTAGCTGTTTCTAGGCGTTTTTCATGTACACTCTGATAGATGACAATATCACCCATTACGCTAATTATTCTCAGCCAGTCTTCTTGCAATTTGTAAATATTCTCAAGTATAGAAGGTAATTCAGTAAAAAATTTATTCAAATCATCAATACGCTCTGATTTGATGTCTTCTGGTAATGTTCGAATAGCTAAAATTAGGTCTGGTAATTTCTTCGC
>JBHLKC010000142.1:0-8078 GCA_048887065.1 Candidatus Hodarchaeota archaeon | reverse complement strand
CTAGTCTTTTTGCACCTTTACAAGTAGCCTGAACACAATTATGAGTCCAAATTCCCACAATTACTACTTTTGTAATTTCTCTTGCATCTAACTCATCTTTTAAATTCGTCCCAAAAAAAGAATTGGGTTTAGTTTTCATGATAAACGTATCATTATCACTGACCTGTAGTTTAGGATGAAATTGCCACTCATTTGACCCTTGTTTCAATCGTGGACTAGAATGCTGAATAAAAAACACTGGTACCTTTGTAGAGTGAGCACGGTTTATCAAGGTGTTAATGTTCTTAATTAAGTCATCAGCATTATATATTGGTGTCTCACGAGTGAACAATCCTAATTGAACATCAATTACTATTAGAGCAGTATTATCCCACATATGTATAACAACCCAAACAGATATGGATTGTGAACTCTGAAGAGTACTTTAATTTATCTCTTATTTTCCTATAATAAGCACTGTAAATTCTAAATGAAAAAAAAGGCTCAAAATGACTTATCTCCCTCAGAAAATTTATAAAAAGTAAAAAAAAGAAGAATAAAAATATTAACCGCTTTGGAAAGAAAAAAATTTTCTTTAATTATGTCACATCTTTTATACCATCACCAGTGATAGCAAAAACAGTTTCATTCTCAGGTAAAAGGGGAGAATCTGCGATTCGAGCAATTCGTCGTTCCCCCTTAGATTTACGGAGATAAACTCTAGTTTGACTGGCATGTGCGACAATATTACCTCCTACAGGGGCAGTAGGATCCCCGAAAAACATATCAGGCTTAGAGTGAACCTGATTTGTGACGATGACTGAAAGATTACCAACTTCAGCTATTTTTAAAAGCGTATGTATGTGTTGATTAAGTTTTTGCTGTCTTCCAGCGAGTGTACCCCTCCCAACGTATTCAGCTCGGAAGTGGGCAATCATAGAATCAACGATAAGCAGTCCAATCCGTTGTGTTTGACTATCTTTAGCAACTTTCTCAGCTAGAACCATTTGATGGTCAGAATTATATGCTCTTCCATGCATAATGTTTTTTAGAACCTGTTTAACATCTATTGTCCCCTCCCAACGTTTGCACATACTGAGAACTCGTTCTGGACGAAATGTACCCTCGGTATCAATGTAGACTACCTTGACAGGTTCCTCACCATCAATTTGCAGACCACCCATTTCTCTCGGAAGTTGAGCTGTAACACAGAGTTGATGGGCAATTTGAGTCTTTCCAGTCCGAAATTCGCCATAAAACTCGGTCATGGAACCTGTTTCTATTCCTCCACCGAATAAATCATCTAATGATGTGGAACCAGTTGTTATTTTGAGCATGTTTCGTCTACGTTCGAGAACTTCATCAGCAGAAACAAAGCCAAAGTCAAGGGCATCTCTTGCTGCTTGAATGATTTTTCGTGATGTTGCTTCGCCTAAATTGCCAACAGCTACAAGCTCTCCAACGCTTACAGTTGCTAGAGATTCCAATGTCCCAAAACCAGACTCCTGAAGTTTCTTTGCCGTAGCAGGGCCTATACCAGGGAGCTCAGAAATATCGTTAATTTTTAATTTGCTGTTCTCAGTCTTAGCATTGAAAGAACTCTTCTGTTTTTCAGTAGAAATAGTTGCGCTGTCTAAGTCAGTTGAATCATTAATTTTCTCCGCATTTTTCTTATTTGAAGTCGTATTTTTTTTTCGTGGGGGCATAAATATCATCTTTTGTGGTTTTAGAACTTCTATTGGGTACTGATTGGTACTATATTTAACTGAACAGAGTGTCAAATCAAATAAGTTTTTAGTCAAACTAATGATCTTAGCCACCTGAATAAAAAATAATTCTATTCAAAGAATTTTATTCAATGAGAATGATATTATACTAAATAGACCAATATTACTTTAGAAAAGTTCGAATATTCGGAGTAATTCGAGATTTTTTACTACTGATTGATGTCAAAATATCGATTTCAAACTATTTTCGTCATTTTCGGATATCACTCTGTGTAATCCAATGAAAAAATAGTTAACCAATTTTGACATTATATAGTTTGGAATTTAATTCTCGTAATTGTGATATGAATTCTTTAGGCGATAATATTGACTCCTTTACTCCATAGCTCTTCAAGAATCTTTTCCGAATTTTTATTAAGATTGTTCGCTTCTATATCAAAGTTTTGGAGGTTATTAAGATTAAGAAGTGTTTTTGGAAGAGAAATGAGCTGATTATCACGAACTACTAGGTCTTGAAGGTTTTTAAGGTCACCAAGAGTATTAGGAAGCGAAAATAGTTTATTAGATTTAAGATAAAGCCTTTCTAGGGATATTAATCCTCCTAATGAATTAGGGAGGGAAATCAACTGATTATTGTACAGATCTAACCATTGAAGCTTTTTGAGGGATCCAATTGATTCTGGAAGGGATTTTAATTCATTATCTCTTAAATGGAGCCTCTTCAGATGAGAGAGCTTGCTAATGCTTTTGGGTAGAAAATCAAGCTTATTGTCAGAGAGATTTAGTTCAATTAAGTTTGATAACTTACCCAGAGCTTTTGGTAAACTTTTCAACTGATTATGTTCTAGATTTAGAAATCTAAGATTGAAAAGATTAACTATTGTTTCAGGAAGAGATGATAAGTAATTGAAACTTAGATTAAGATTTTCAAGACTGCTTAGCTTCCCTATTGAATCTGGAATCGATGTTAAACGATTTATTTTCACTTCTAATGTTTTTAAATTTGAAAACTCATCGATCTTGTATGGTAATGAAGTTAATTCATTATTATTTAGGCTTAATTGGTTCAAAGATTGATGTTCAATTTCTATTTCTGGAAATTTGCCCAATCTCTTTCCAGAAAAATCTAGCTGTAATTTCATTCAAATCCTCAACAACAAAGGATTATTATAAAACTTCTATCAATCAATAATTTGCAGTTATTTTTCATTAATTGAATGCCACTTTATACAGGCAGGATTTCGTATGGGAATCCTTGAATACTTATAAGCAGGATATCCCAATGATAATACAGCATAAACACCATACTCCTCAGTAGAAATCCCTAGATTCTCTGCAATTTCCGGTTTTCGCCTAATTGCTTCCACAGCATACCCAATATTTACGGTTCCTAATCCAATGGCATGTGCTGCTAACATCAAGTAACTAATGGCAAAACCGACATTTATCGAAGCCATAGGATCAGAACTAGGAGCATACGCGACAATAATAGCAGGTGGATTATAACTAATTGCATCATTCCCCTTTTCGGCTTCTTTCAACCAATAATTCCATTTTCGGACGCGTCGTGTTATGGTTGTACTTTCAGATTCTGATGACTGAAATATTTTTAAGATATCGTTATAAAAATCACGGACCTCTGCAACAAAAGGTGGAATCGATTTATTTTGTAGAATGAGGTAATGTACATTCTGAGAATTGCTACTAGTAGGGGAATACCTTGTTTCATTGACAAGGAGTTGAATCAAGTCTTTTCCCAAAGGTTTATTCTTGAAGTTTCTGATAGAACGTCTAGTCTGGAATAGCACAAAAAGATGCTGAGGAGTAATAGTTTCTTTAGGAATTTCTTGAAATTGTGTGTAATCTAAATTCTCATGCCGAATGGCATCTTCAGGACAGATAGCGAGACAATGACCACATAATATACAATAATCCTCAAATTCCAGCCTCACGATGTCCTGATCCATCGTGAAAATTTTTGATGGGCAAGTTTTAATACAAAGACCGCATTTAGTACATAATTCTGGTACGATTTCGATCATAGGACTCTAAACTCTCCTTGTCCACATAAAATTCGAGAAATTAGTGCCTGGTACAATATTAAATGTAATAAACAAAAAAACAAAACGGAATATAAAAATGTCTGCACTTGAATGATAAAAGAGAAAAAAGAAAGAAGAACCTTATTTTTTTCTTCTAATCCGTCTTAGGGCTAATATAGCACCTAAAGAGAGGAGTATAATGTGAATAGGCCAAGCTGGTGTTATTCCGTTTGTTTTCGTAGTGGTTGTCGTGGATATTAAGTTTGGATTGTCAATGACAAAAGTATCCGAAACAATCACACTAATGAAACCCAGATCATCTTCAGCTTTCACTCTCAAAAGGATTTCAGTACCATTGTAAAGAGCTGTAACATCCCAGTCATAACTCGTCTCAGTTAATCCAGAAGCAATTGTTGTCCAGGTGGATCCACTATCGACTGAATACAAGACAGAATAGGTGACAGAGTGGTCAAATGTATCGGTTGAAACTTTCCATTGGATTTCCACGGTATCCATAAGAGTTGATACAGCACTAGTTGGGTAATAAAAAGTAGGTTCAGATAGATGATATGGATTCATTAGAGGAGTACTATCTTCATTTTCAACGGAACCCTCAATGGAATACGGATCTCCTTCATCCCGATCATCCCAATAATTACTTCTAAATATATTGTTGGAACCGTCATCAAGAGCTTGATGACTACCAGGGTTATTATTTAAGAAATCGTTGTACTCTACTATAGTATTAATTGTATCTGTACCAAGGGAAATTCCAAATCCATTATTTTCAAGGATGAGGTTGTTAGAAATGCTGTTGTCAATAGAAGCAATGAGTGAAATTCCATCCATAATAAAACTAGTTATAATATTTCTTTCAATTTTTCCATTAACCACATTAGAAAGACGAATTCCCCAATTAGCCATTCCATAGCCGCTGATGTAATTATCTCTTATGTAGAAATAATCTGTTGTACCACTAATGGAAATAATTGTATCACCTGATCCAGTAATATCGAATCCTTCAATTATATACGGATTAGTGTTGGTTCCTGCCCCAAGGAATCCAAAAGAAGAAAAATCACTATTAGATGATATTGAAATCGGCGCTGTAATGATACCCATATCTTTAACCCATTGATCTAATCTTATCGAATCATTAGGCACTATAACTTCCCCTGAAATGATTTTGTTTTGCACTGTGACATTAACTTCTTGGATTTTTTCGGATCCGATGGTGCTTTTGGTATAAGTCATAGGAGAAATACCAACACCATTCTCTGCTAATCCGAGGATTTTTTCGTCTGGGGTCCAATTAGAATTATAGACATCCAAAATGCCATTATAGACTGCAATATCAAGTCGTTTTATCATAGACGCAAGAATACTACCAGGATAGAGGAAATCTTGATCTAAATCGACTCCAATTGAAAAAAATCCAGAGCCTTGTTCATTTGCAGACTCATGTACACCTATTCCACTGTTTCCCGCAGCAGCAAAAATAATATCGACTCCCTGAGCCCACATAGCCTCTGATATGGCTTTAGCAGTTCCAGGATCGTTCCAAGCGTTAGGATCGCCCGGTAAACCAACGAAGTCCTCTATGATTTCAATATAACTTCTATTTTTTTCATATAGCGCTCCAGCTTTATATCCAGCCCAGAAATTCCTAATTAGAGGGACATCCTGACCACCAATAAACCCAATCTTCCCTGTTTGTGTCATCAGACCAGCCAATGCACCAACAAGGAAAGATCCTTCATTATCTTTAAATTCAACAGAGCTGACATTTCCAATAGTAACAGTTTCATCTAATAATAGGAAAGGTTGTGTTGGATAGGTTGATGCTACGTTTTCCACAGGTATCCTTTGTGCAAAACCTACAGCTATGATTAAATCATAAGCTCCTGAACTAGCATATGAATCTAACTTTGGTTCAAAATCGCTAGTACTCGAAGGCTCGTAATAAGTAAAAGTGCACAATCCATCTGTTTGAGCTTTTTGGAGTCCTTGATAAGTCTGGTCATTAAAAGCCGTATCACCTAACCCGCCTGTCGAAAAAACACAGGCGACAGTGATAGGGCCAGCAGTTACTTTACTTGCTCTCGTTATTGGGTTCATCCGTGTAACTGGGTGAGGTGAAGGATTTACTTCGACAGATAAGCTCGCTTGATCTTTTGACATGGGAAAATAATGATTTCCTAGGTTTTGTTCGAATACCCAGGCATTTAACCCGAGAAACAGAATTAGAATAAGACATAATCTCGTGAATTTCATCTTTCATCACATTAATCATTAATTACTTGAGTTACATATCTCAAAATTAATGTCTTCTTAAGAGTTATATATAATTCACATTCTGGAACTATTTGTAGATCTGACTTTCAGTGGACTCTATCCATTTGAACATCAATTCAACAGTAAAGGAACGATTTCATTCTAGGCACACAAAATAACTAATTTTCAAATCTATTTTCACTAATAATGCCTTATTAGCTTTTAATTAAGATTGTTAGAGATGTAATACTGTTTGGGCAGCTTTAAACTTATCTCATGATAAGATTTGCTATCAAAATTAAATCAGAATTTTCTCATTCTCGTTTTGATGATTTTATAACTGTGTAATATTTTCAAATTAGTGTCCTATAGGCTTTTTAGATCCTAAATTCAAAAGACAGTCATAATAGAAAATGCCTCAAAATTAACCTTGGATCCGACAAAAATCACTTCTTTCCAACAAGAAAAGATGTTGTAATAATATGTTTAAAACAAATTTTTCCTCCTTGTTCGAAAATTTCAAAACCGTGTTTAAAGAAAATGAACAAACAGGAGGCAGTGGTGAAGACGTTTTTAATGTTAGTCACATACCAACTGACATTCGCCATCGTGAGGAGGAAATGCAAACATTGGCCAGTTACTTTCAATCTATCATCACTAGTCCTACTAATTCATCTCGAAAGGTAATAATTTATGGAGCAGTTGGAACTGGCAAGACATTAGTCTCTCGTTCATTCTGTAAAGATCTAACAACTTTCTTAAGGCGCAATCACAAACCTGGCAAACCTGCTTTCAAGTTTTTCTATGTGAATTGCCGTAAAACCAAATCTCCTCATCTTATTCTAACAACAGCCTTGCGTCAACTCGTCCCAGGTTTTCCTCTTAGAGGATTCAGTGTTGATGAACTATTACGAATGTTTACACTCTTGTTATATGAACAAAACTTAGTGACACTTCTTGTACTTGACGAGATTGACTTCTTAATGCCAGAGGATCGGACGGATTTCCTCTATGCTCTTTCTCGGCTAGAAGAGTCACCCCTCACGCGAGAGAGTTACAGCTATTCTTCAGGTGATTTGTCTACAGAGTCGCGTTTCAACTTATTGGCAATTACTCGTGACAAGAATTTTAGATATTATCTCGATTCTTCTACTGCTTCTTCGTTGGGAAAAAATTTCATCGTTTTTCCCAAATATACTCGTTCTGAGCTCTTTGATATCATTTATGATCGAGCTGAACAGGGTCTACAGTCAGAGTGTTATGATGATGCACTTATCGAGCTAATAGCTGGACTAGTGGAAGAACAGGGTGATGCACGATTTGCCATCGAACTCTTATGGCGATCAGCGAAACTTGCTGATAAAGAACGAAAAAATCGGATTACCCCTGAACATGTTCGTAAAGCGGTCGTCTCTGTGCATCCTATGGAAAAATCCGTTCTTGATGATCTTAATCAACATCAACAGCTACTTTTGTTGAGTACAGCAAAGCTGCTTCTTAACAGTTCTAGACCATTTGTAACAACACCCGAAGTTAAAGAAACATATGAACACATTTGTGAAGAAGCTGGAGTCCGTCCACGACGACAAACTCAAATATGGGCATATTTAAAGGATCTAGGAAGATTAGGACTCATTCAACAAGATGTTGAAAATCGACACGCTAGGAATGGCCGTTCTCGAGGTAGGGTAACAAACATCTCTTCCACAATTCCTGTCGAAGAAATTATTCAATCGTTGAATCATTTGATTGAGGGGAAATTACAGACCGAGTAATTTCTTGCACTTGCCAAGTAAGGAAAAGTCTAGTCTTTTTAATCGCATTCTCTCTAATTTTATTTGATTACGAAGATGATGCAAATTCCAACCCGTATTTTAAGCTGTTTTAAGAATTTTTAGAGACCTTTGATCCTCAAAAATGACATTTCCCTAGTTGAGATTTGTCAGCTTACTCTATTCCGCTTAGTAAGGTTTTATATCTGAGAGTAAAGGGGAGTTATTCTTAGACAATCATCTGAATTTATATTTGGAGGCATTAATTTCTTATGTCAAAAAAG
>JBHLKC010000141.1:0-8135 GCA_048887065.1 Candidatus Hodarchaeota archaeon | reverse complement strand
AATTCTTTCCCGCAAGAACCACAGAACTTGGGGGAGATTGATGAAGTATCCTTGCTCATGAAGATCAACTTTCGCTGAATGAGTTTAGTGATTGCTTAATATGCATTTATAGGTATTATATTAAAAATCCTTGTTTTGCAGAAGTGATTTGCATATTAATATTCAAAATAATATCTCCATTTAAGAGATGGAAATTCGAGTTTTATAAATTGAAGTAATGTTTAACAGCAAAAATCGTTTTTAAACCATCTATATTCAAAATAACGATAAAAGAGTTGTATAGAGATTAAAAAGAACGTTCTTTCAAAACAACGATAGTAAACCCTGCTGTTTCATCAGGAGTAATGATAATTTCTGATTGGGGCATTTCTACATAAACGCTGTGAAGCTTTCCATGATCGAGGGCATCTGATACACTTCTTACTTTTTTTACTAATGAAGACACATGAGCTGAAACTTTCTCCGCATCGGACTGAGGTAGATTATGCTGAAGCGGTAGTCCATCCTCATCACATACTAAAATGCCTTTAACACCTTGACGAGCGGCTAATCTCTTAATAGTATTCTGTAATACTGACGGAATTACATATTCATCTTGAGACATAAGTTAGAACACCTCATTAACCCTTTGATGACAGTGTCATTGTGCTGCTCTCCCGTTTAACTAGTGCCACAATGATAATCTCAGAATCATAATCAGGGATAATTTCAACATCTCCTACTGCAAGTTCCAAACGAACACTTCTTGCTACTTCTTGAGAAATTTCTTTTGAAATATATTTCACTTTTCCCACAAGAGAAGCAACATGTGCAGCCACTTTTTCAGTATCTTCAGGGGGAAGACTTGACTGAAGTGGTAGTCCATCCGTGTCGCATAGCACTGCTCCATAGACTCCCTTGTGCTTTCCGACTGATTCTATTACTTTTTCCAAAGCTTGTTGTGATAGATATCCTGCTTCATGTGACATAGGGCCTCGAATTCCTTCACACTATTAATTACTTAAAACCTTTTGCTTTTAACTTAATTTAATTTAAAGTCTATCTCCTAAAAATAGGAACTGATTCAAAAGGTCTTGCTCTATTAATATAAAAATAATAAAAAAAGTGTTTGAATGAGCTATAAATTCGAAATAATTCAGCTCTTTTTGTTAAACCTAGACAGGAAATAAAAAGTGGAAAAAGTTCCGAAAGGTTAAGTCTTAAAAATTGTCGATTAGTAATGATGAATGACTGTATTTCTTGCTAGGAGCGTAAAAGTAGTGAACTCACAAGGAAAAGAAATTGACTCCTCAGCGAAAAAAAAACTTGATCTCATCCTATCTACTGTCACGAAATTAACTGAACATATAGAGAGTTTAGATCAAAGAATTTCTAGATTAGAGGGTAATTTAGATCAACGATTAATTGTACCAATAGAATTTGACGAATCAGAAAGCAAAGATTCAGATATAACTGAAAGAACCAATTTTAGTAATCTAGATGAGCACTTAAAAAGAACTTATCAAATTTTGGCTGATGCAAACAAACCTATGACTGCATCAGAAGTTGCTGAACGAATGGGGCGTAGTAGAAGCACAACTAGCTACCATCTCAATCAATTGGAGAAATTAGATTTCTTGGAGAAATTTTCTGGAACATCGAAAGATAGCTCGCGAAACATGTTCTTCCGTCCGAAGGTCACATTTTCTAAGATTTTCGATCCCAGAGAATAATATGATCAAGAATTCTATATTTTTCTACATTTTTGGCTCTCTGGATTGACTGAGAAGGTTAAATTTTATCAATCAGCTAATACAACAATTTATTTGGTTTGATTTCGAGTTCTTTTGAGAAATGCCTTTAAATCCAAAAAAAACAAGAAAAATATAAAAAAATGGAAAAAAGATGATCTAGCTCCACTTCGATGTATATTCTAAGACTGTTTTTCCTAATTGGTCAAAAGCAGATTTTACTCCTTCACCGGTTTTTGCTGAAGTTTCAATCAATGGTAATCCAAGTTTCTCTGCAAGGTTCTTCCCTTCGTCAGTAGACACAGTTTCAGCTCCTTCTTCTCTTAAATCAATTTTATTGGCAAGGAGAATAACGGGAACCTTTTCTTCACGTCCAGAATTAGCCCAAAGATCTGTTACCCACTTTTCTACATTATCAAAAGTTTGACGGCGAGATACATCGTAGACAAGTATCCCTCCAAAGATCTTTGTATAGTACGCTTTAACAACATCTTTAAATACAGGCTGTCCTGCAAGATCCCATATCTGCCATCGAATCTCTGTGTTTTCGACCATAGTGTCATGTAGAGCAAAATCTGCGCCCATTGTGCTCAAATAATCTGTATCAAACCCTTCGCCTAAATAGCGTTTTCGTATTGAAGTCTTTCCGACAGCTCCATCTCCGATTAATACAATTTTCCACAAACGACGGTCATTACTCAATAAATTCACCTTCTTACTTTGGTAATCTCAATGTTTTTAAAGTATCGCCAACCCAATTGGTAAAAGTGATGGTATTATTTAGAATACGGTCAATCTGAACTTTGTATTCTTTAGCTGCTGCCTCTGTAGGAATAATGAGAAATGCATCTTTGTTTTCTATGGGTTGGAGTCTTATCATGGGTTTTTCTACTTTAGAGGCATCATCGGCTGCAGCCAATTCTAACTCTAAGAGAAACAAGAAATCTTTAGCTTTTAAATCATCAAAACCATATTTAACCATATTACTTTCTGGAGATAAATCGAGTAAAATTCTACTCCATTCTGCAATCCAATACTCATCGGTAAACCAATACTCTAAATATTCCTCTCTACGGGCACGAAGTTCACTTAACACGATCATATAGCGAATCATACCCTCACGAACTCGTTTCATTAAATCAAGTCCTGGTTTATCATAGAGTTCATTGAGTTTTGCCCTTTCCTGACTCAAAAGAACCATAATTTTCACGATTTCTTCTAGTTCTTTATCAGAGGCAATTGGTACGTATTTTGATACCTTCTCTAGCCACTTTATAGTATTTCTGACTTCCTCATCACTTGTTCCTACCCCTCGAATAGAATCTAAAATACGTTTAATCAAACCTTCGTTTCTTATTAATTCTGGTTTTTGTGTCTTATCTGACACTTCCCGCATTCTCATTAGTTCTTTAACTCTAACACTGGCAAAAGTATCAAAATCCCGACTTTCCACTTGATATTCACCTTGTCTTTAATCGAGTTTAATTTGAGTAAGATTTTCATATTTTTGTTCGATTATCCGTGTGTATTTCAATACTTTTCATTTTTACATATCAGCATAAAATAGTTTTGATGCGTGCTGTTTTCTTCTCATCAAACATTTTTCTGTGTTTTCATAATTTTCTTTGAATGTAAATTTTCTTCTGATATAAGCTGTGAAATAAAATTTTAGCCATAATTTGACTTTTAAAATTGTGTGGGAGAGATTAGTTTTACATAGCCTAATTTTTTTAACTCTTCCAGTGATTCCAATTCTAAATCTTCTCTTCGCTTTGTTATTTTGGCTGCTGTTTCAGGAGATAATACGTCTGAGGTAAATAGAGCCCGGGCTGTGGGCCTTAATTTTTCGGGTAGATCAAGTATCCCCAGAGCGTCGAATCTTTGGATTTGAATGTACTTGGGGGGTTCCGTGCATAAACATATCTTTTTTCCTGTTTCTTCTTCCATTTTGCGTCGTATTGACCTAGGATTGACGCCTAAATCCAACAATAACGTATGTCTTGAATTATGAGAAGTAATAAACTCATACATCAAAAGCTCTTTGATATTAGGATCAGTAACATATTCTTGGGCATATTCACGAAAAATTTCCTCTGGATCTCCATGTAACTGATCTCTTTCAGTTGCATAAGTAAGAATCTTCTTACGTAATTTTTCACTAACAGTTTCGATTTTGAAAATATATTCTTCGAACAATTCTTCTACAATGTTGGAAGCTCCAGTGAACCCACCTAATCGTCCTGTTTTTGAAAAATCGTTGATAGCTTCCTTGAACTCTTTCTCAAAGCGTACGACGGACTGAGAAAGTAAATCGCATAATATGTCGTTTTCAATTGGGCTATAAAGAATTCCAACTACACGTTTTCCTCTTCTTAAAATAATCTTAGTATTACCATTATCAATTGAACGTAAATCTCCTCGACGTCCTGCGGTTTCAGATACCATAAGTGCAATACTGTTTAATGCAGCTGTGATAAGAGCAGGATTTTTCATCTCATCTTCAGCTTTACCAAAGAAATAATAGAACATTGATTCTCCAGAACTACCATCAGTCATAAACAAAGCAATTGGGGGAGCTTCTGATTCACCTATCGGCATATCGGTTATACCATTTTCGGTCACTTTATGGAACTTCTCTGCTAGATCTTGAAATATTTTATTAATTTTTGAGCTAGGTTCTTCTAATCCGAAAATTCCGTCATCAGAAAACATATTAAAATCAGAAAGCCAGGGAATAATATAAAAAATCGGATTTTTCAGCGTTGTTTCCAAATCTGTGAGTACATGATCAAATTTTTCATAAAATAGAGGTGGTTGAACCATATTCATGATCAAAAAAGTAGGCACAGAGAGGAACGTTAAGAAATTCTGAATTGTAGATTTTGTTAGGTTAATAGTGGGATATTTTTCAGTTGAAATAATCCATACAATATCACTTTGGAAAATTGCAGCCATTGTTATACTGTTTTTTTCCAAACTAACAGGGACAATAAAAATAAGAAGATCAATTGTGTCTTTGAAGAAAAGTGCATTTACACGATATTTTACTTTATCCATCAGAGCTTCGTCTGGTACTGGACAACCGGATGAAGGAAGAACTCGTACAAAAGAATTCTCATCTTTGTCTTCAAAGATAGTTAAAGCCTCATCGACAAGTATATCTTCTGAAATCTCACTTAAAAATTCCATGTTAGTAAATTGGGATTTTCCATATTTTAATAATATATAGCGCAATTTTTCTGTTCTAGAAAAATCTACTATTAGTACACGAAGTCCAGGCTTTGAACGCGCATAAGCTATGAAAGTATTGAGTACTATGGTTTTTTTTCCACAACTTGGTGTGCGAGAGTAGATTGTTAGCACTTTTGGAGATGTCATTTCATTCCCTGCACAAGTTTAAATCTGTTATAACCCTTTTTTACATAATTAATTAAATTAAATGGAAGAGGAGGTGATTTGGATATGTTTCCTTTGGAAAATGCTATTTATCAAAGGATTTTTGTTTATTATGAACATAATGTCTATTTAAATCTACTTAGAACACAATTGTTTAAGATTTATGTATATGGTAACCTCAATTTTTAAACTGAGACAAAAGAGCTAAAGATGAGCAAATGACTACTCATAAGTGTTATAACTGTGGTAAAGAAATTAATATAGATCCAGATACCTTACAAGTTAAGCTACGAAATAAATCCTATTTTGTATGTTCAGATCGGTGCAAATTAAGTGTTGATAATTTCTTATCATTGCTTGTTACTGAAGGATAAGCAAATAATGAACCGTGAAGGTACTTTGAAATCTGAAAAAGATGGAATTTCACTAGTTTCATATATAGTCTTTTTTTAATTCACCATTTTATGATGCAAAGAGATTTCGTATCAATCTGATTATAGATTCCTTTTAAAACACAATACTAAACCAATATGATAATAGTATTTCAAGACTTTGACCCTAATGAAAAAGGAAGGACTTGAATGGAAGAAGAAACTCAAGATCAGCCTCCTAATGTCCCTCTATCGCTTGATGAAGTTGGTCTTTCTGATTTTAAAACTCAAATCTCGGTTACACGTGGGACTAAGATCTATCGCTACATAGCAGATATTAGTGTTGTGATAAATTTACCTCCCTTTCGAAAAGGAGTTCATATGTCCCGATTTGTAGAAACAATATCAGAGATTCTTAGTAGCGAGGTCCACACATATTATTCTTTGGAGGAAATGTCAATCTATGTTTTGCGCAAATTAAATGAACGACATTCATTTGAAAAAGGTTTAATTACACTCAATTTCCCCTTTTTCACCACCCGTATTACCCCAGTTTCAAAACAAACTTCATTGGAGAGTTATAATGCAGAATTAAGTACGTGGTGGAATCGTGGGGAGATTTTACACAGGTTAACTTTGGGAACATATGGAAGTACAGTGTGTCCTCATGCACTTTCTCAAAATAAATTAAATCATACTCATATCCAACGTGCTTATGCAGAAATCAGCTTAAAAGGGAAAACTGAAGATATCCCAGATATGGAGGAAATTAGTGTTATTCTAGATAATAGTTTTTCAGCTCCTACGTTCTCATTACTTAAATCAGAGGATGAACAATGGCTAATTAACCACATGTGGAACAACCCATTATTTGTTGAAGATGTTACCCGAAATTTGTTAGAACTTGCTTCAAAGCATTTTTCAAATCGTTCTATAGAAATCAATGCCAAAACAATCTCCCAAGAGTCCATACATAAGCATAATATTATATCTAAAGGCAGTACAAAAACAATGAAAAGCTCTTAATCATCAATAAGCTTCTCATATTAGGAAAGGATGTAGAAAATATTAATTAGTTTAAGAAAAGGTTAGAGAAGCCTGATTCTTTCATTCTGAATCTTTTTTTCTACCAAAAACTAATTTTTGAAATCTCTTAGCTGCTGAAAAGAAACCAATTCCACCCGCTTCAACAGCTTTTTTTCCAACTGTAAGTGCTATATCAGTCTTAGTTATCTCGCCACGTTTAATGCGTTCCATATAATCTACCAAGTCATCGTATGGCGGTAAAAAGTCAAAACGATAAATATCTGATGCCCAATAACCAGATCCTCCTTGCATGATATAAAAGATAATTACAATAATAAGAATAAAGGCCATAAATAGCAAAGTAATATCATGGTAAACTTCAGAGAAAGAGAGATCACCGATTAAATTTGTTACGACTTCGGGTAATAATCTACTCATCAGTTGAAGTTGAAAAACTTGAAATCCTAAAGCAAGTCCTAAGTAAATTAATACGACCCCTTCACCTCCTACAAAACCAACAAATCTACCGATCCGAAAAGGATCTTCTTTAATTTTTTTCTTGGGTTTTTTGGATGGATCTACGACAACTCCTTTCATTTTAATCCTACGAGAAATGTTTTGAGCACTATAGATAAGTGAAAAAAGTACCATGACATAGTTGAAGCTAGTAATAATGTTCTCGGAACCACTAATAGAAGAAAGAAAGATCATTAATTGATTAGGTAAGCTCACTATAAAAAAGAAACCTAATGTTGTATTAAAGACATCATCTCCCAATAATATTCCTTGTACTACTAAAATGACGATAATTGCTACACAAACCCCGAGTATTCCTAGAAATAGATAGCTTACACGAGACTCAGAGTAACCAATATATACCATTACTACATTCCAAATAAATGACAAAACCGCAACGAGTGTCATTAGCCCAGAAAAGATGGATTTCCGATCTGTTGTCGGTTTACCTAGAAATAATACACTTCCCGTGATTTTATTGGAAAATAATCCTTTGGAAAAGGAAAATGTAGCTATTGGTACTAACAGTGCCCAAATCAATAAGGCAGTAAGCGGAAAAAAGGAAAAAAGGTCATTAAAAACATTAGCTAAAACAATAACAATAATAGTCACTATTAGAAGAAGAAGAAAACGAAAAATTAAATTCAGCTTCTTAGAAAATAATCCTGAAATAATGAATCCGATTGCTATACTGATTTGTATCGAAAAAACTAGATTAAGAACTTCATTAGTAATAATTTCTGAAGCTTGACTTTGGATTACAACAACACCAGTTGTGATTGCTGAAGTAATAAATAAGATTAGAGAAAAAAGGATGAGACGCCTTGATAAAAGAATTCGCATACCACCAAACATCATGGACTTTAAGTAATCCCAAAAAGCCTTCTCCACGTAACTCATCATTCAGTCCTCATTCTTTTTTATTTTAAGTAGCATAAATAGTCCAAACATCTTCAATCCTTACTTTTTTTTAAGGTTTCTAGGATTATTGAAAAAAGGTTGCATTGATCAGTAAGTTATCTATCTAAAATTATTAATTGGTAAGTGATAATATGGAGTTACGAAAATTAACGAATCAGGTGGACAGATTTATTCA
>JBHLKC010000140.1:0-8174 GCA_048887065.1 Candidatus Hodarchaeota archaeon | reverse complement strand
TGGGGTTTTGATTTCCGATCGCTACTTAACCACGCTTTGTCGAATGCCCGAAACTCATCAGGACCAAAACTATCAATCAGGCACAATCTATTCTCCTTATTGACCCCCAGTTCAATTTTCCCATCAACAAAAACAAGGCCAGCTTTATCAAAAAGAGATGCCAGTAATCGCGAAATCCTTCCAGTAAATACCAAAGCTTCTTCATAAATGACCATAGATTCCTCAGAATCATATTCTGGAAGAGAAACAACCAAAATCCTGAGGATATCTTCATCTGATAAATCATATCGGTCTTTCACTTCTTTTTTAGTACTTACTTCAACGAAAGGGTGAGGAAAGAATGCGAACTCTTTACAATCCATCCCCTCAGGTAATATTAACGACCCCTTCCGAGCCCGTTTAAGAGCAGACCCTGTCAATAAATTTCGTATAATAAATTCAAAATATAGGGGCTTACATTTTTCCATAATGATATAATCATCTTGCCCCGAAATCATCGCTGTGGCGACATTGTGATGAGCTAAGAAGTTAAAAACAATTCTAGAACACTCCGCAAGAATTCGGCCTCTTCCTTCAACATTCCCAACGACTTGATCAAAAACACTCAATCTATCAGAGAAGATAAACTTGATGGTACCGTTAGTTGAAAATCCATCCTTGTTCTTACCATAAATGAGTTGCATTTTGAGGAAAACAATAATCGGTTGTATTTTTATAAACATACTTGGGCAAATTCATGACAAATTGCTAGCAATGCTAGAAAAAAGGAATGATAAACCAGTACTACTGGTGTAGGATATAAGCTTATTTGTACAATTAGTACAATATGGATGAAAAATCACGGTAGATTTTGTTTTGCGGGTTGTTCCTTTTATAATTTTTTTATATAAAGTATTTTACAAACATATTTTAAGATACTTAGATTTAATTTATATTATTAAGAGTATTTGGTCTATAGATATGCTTAAACATTGCCATACGGCTTCCATTATTCCATTCCAATATGTTCCCCAAAATGGGGTAATACTTAGGTTTTTAAAAGGGATTGCAGCATAGAACCCATGAATCTAATGGGAATAATCATATTTTTCTTGGTCTTCTCTCAAACGGAATACAATGTGCTTCGGCCCTTAGATCCCTCCCTCTCTTATTGAACCTTTCTTTGTTTCCTTAAATTTGATCCAATTCTCCATGAATACAGGGAATAAAGTCCAAATAGAGTTATTCCTCCGCCAAATAACAAAGCAAGTATGATTAGGATTAAAGCAGTAGAACGTGTTGCTGTAGGAAGAAGGAGAATTGTAATTGTCAAAAGAACCCAATACCAATAGGAATTGATATACTTCCACTCACTAGAAAATCATTTGCTCTTCCACAGGCTTAACATTCAAAAAAATAGAACTGTCTATGACTTGTCCGCCCACTATATTTTGGATTTGCTTCTCGTTTTCCACAATATACACACATTACCATAAGTTCATCTCCACGTTTTGTGCTTTCAAAGAAAATAGTTATTCTTACAATCCTAAATAATTTTTCATCAATCTACCAAATAAGAGTATGGATAAATTTAACTGCATTCGTAATAATTGTGGGTAAATCTAATTACCAAAAAAATATTGCATAAATAAGCAATAAGAAATAATGTCTTGATTCCTTTTCAAGGGGAAAATTGACCATGAAATTCAAAATTACAGTCCTGAAAAGAACTTTTAATGAAGAATTAGCTCATAAATATTGTCCACCAGATAAATTTGGTTTATGTCAAGTATTTAAAGAAGGGGAAGAATATATATCCGAACATTTTCTCCAAATGCCTCAAGGCTTTTGCGGTTGGGCATGGGGAGATTTACATAAAATTCTGATAACCTTTTTTAGGGGTGGTGATTTTGTATTAACAAAAGAGGAAGATAAAATGGTTGCATGTTGCACTGACGGGATTAGACCAGTAATTTTTGAAATTAAAAAAATACCTGAATAGATATAGACTTCATTCCTGTAATTTCAGAGAAGATTCCAAATAAGCAGTCACCCATTTTGGGAGGGGGAGAGTCAGTGAAGTCAGATCGATAGACTATAGTTGCTGAAATTGAATTCTCATTCCCCTCTCTGAAGAAGAAAAACCAAAAGACAAGAACGAGAAGAAAAAAAAAGAGAGAGAAAGAAGAAATCGATAATCGACTAATTTACTCATATTCATTAGGACCGAATTTAAAAAAGAAGAAATAGGGGAAAAAAGAGGGAGAAAGAAGGAGTAATACTCTCTCAGGAAAGCGTTACTCTTGTAAAAATTAAAAATTAATATCACTTCTTTGGCGATAGACCTAGAGTTTACAAAAAATAGTAAACCTTAAATATGAGTTTACCAATAGAGGTAAAATTATGTATTTTTATCCACGGAGAGTCAAATACCCAACAGAAACTCAGATCGAAATTTGGTCTTTGAAGCGAAAACAGCTAACTGGGAGAGAAATTGCTATCAAAAGAAGTATTACTCCTGGAATGGTAAGTAAGACCTTAACAGAAGCAAATAAACGAGTGAAAGCTCTCCTACAAAATGCAGCGTATATGAACAAGATAACCTTAGATATAACAAGTCCCGAATATGGATATGCACGGGGGAAAAGTCATATGCTGGGAGTTAATGGCTATATTACTTATTCACCAAAAAATGGTGTTCAGGTATGGTATGACCACAAAGGGGATTGTGTACAATGTGATAAATATCCACAATGTCGTGAAAGTATCCTTCAGGAATTCAAAGAACGGAATATCAAAATCGAGAATCCCACTTTACGTCCCACAGATCTGGTCGAAATACTCCTTACAACTGTGGAGAGAATGTTGGAATGACAAGTATATATGAGAAGAAAAAGGTAGAAAAATTCACACCTATGTGTCAAGAGGCGCCACCTGTCCCTAAAAAGAGTCGAATGCCTCTGAAGACAATTCCTTTCTTCGCCCTTACTTTGATACTGATTTTAGTTATACCAGTCTTTTTCTGGCAAGAACCAAATAGTTTTTTTCCAGTATATCCAGTATATCTTGATATTCAAACGAATATCCCTGATAGGATAGATTATGGAGGCAGTGTCCAAGAAGTTCTAGAGCTTGATGATGGTTCATTAGCTATCTTGTGTGGAATAGATGGTGACCTAGTTCTTTTTAAAACTGACAATCAGGGAGAAATTATCTGGAAACACTCTTATCCAGCATTTGGAGGTTGTAACGACTTTATAGAGACAAAAGATAACGGATTTGCTCTTATATTAGGGACATATGAACAGAATAATATTAATCAGAGTTCAACAAACACACAAGGAGTTTTAATAAAATTAGATGAGAGCGGGATGGTGGAGTGGCAACAAACGTATGATTATGCACCACCAGCAGAAGATGATTCAATTACTCTTGCAGCCCTTGAACAATGCAATGATGGATATATTTTGGTACTTTCTACGGCACGACACGGAACAACACTGCATATAACAAATTCTACAGGTGTAATACAACAATCTATTGAACATAAGGAGCTTGATTGTTTTTATGCGATGGGTGGAGAGATTATAACAACTATAGACGGAGGTTATGCCTTAATTGGTGTTGATCTCACGGAAGAGGAGCAAACTACCCCTTTCCCCACTGGATTGATGTTGAAAATCGATCAAGAAGGAAAAAGACAGTGGACATATAAACATGAAAACTTCTGGCCCAGACAAATAGTACAAATGAAAGATGGAACTTATATAATTTCGGGGATAGGGAATTCGCCTATCAATAATCCATGCTTATTAAATATCGATATTGATGGACAACTTAAATGGGAAAAGTCGATATCAGGGATGTTGACACCAAAAGGTTATCCAGATCCCCGTACGGTTCAATCACTTATCTATACTGATGATGGAGGATTAGCACTCGTAACAGGCAATCTGATCAATTTAGACTCTGGTTATGGAATCACACTGGTAAAAACAGACGCAAGGGGAACGTTTGAATGGATGAGTACCTATTTTGGTGACAGACTGGGAAGTCGTGATATATCTGCAACATCACTTCTTCAGACAAAAGAGGGAGATTATCTGATCGCTGGTCGAATCAGACTCGACTATAGAGGATATATTCCGTTTGTACAACAAGAGAAGGCATATTTAGTAAAAACAGATTCGGAAGGTTATCGTCTTTGGGAACAGGTTTATACTGGACCCTTGGAAGATGAATGGATCACAGATATTACTCAGACAACTGAAGGAGGGTATGCTTTAGTTGGTTATTCAAATTCTCATAGGGAAGGAGATATGGATGTATGGATGATAAAAACTGATAACGAGGGAAATTTGGTCTGGGAAAAGGGAATGGGGGGAAAAGGGGATGATTATGGGATTACCCTTTTACAAACAGAGGATAATGGATTAATTGTAGGGTCTACGATATTAGAAAACTCTACAAATCAAGAAATTTGGCTTGTAAAATTCGATATGAATGGAAAGGTGAATTGGGAGCGAAAATATGGGGGAAATGGTAATGAAAGTGTTCAGCAACTTTTTGGAACAATAGATGATGGAATAGTGATTGGAGGAACGACAACATCAAATCCAGAAAGGAAAAAGGAGATGTTTCTGTTGAAAATAGATCAATATGGTCAGGAGATCTGGTTCCAGACATACAGCTTGGGTGAAGGAAATCAAATGAGTGATCTAGCTCAAACAGCAGATAATGGTTTTATTATATCTGGTATGGTAGATTCTAATTTTGGAGAATATCATGATATTCCATATTATGGATCTCTAATAAAAACCGATGAGACTGGACAGATTGAATGGTATCACACTCTTAAAGAGTTTCCTGATCATTATTATAATAACACTGGCACGGTTATCCACGCCGTTACTCCTACCAATAATGAGATTTACGTATTTGGCGAAATATTACCCCATTCCATAGGATGGTGTAGATATGGTGATTGCGAAAAACATCCCACTTTTCTGATGAAGGTCGATTTAGAAGGCAATTTGAAATATAATAATCAAACAGAGGTGCATTGTGGACCATATAGTTGGGGCAATCAGTTTCAATTTCTTGATTTGGAATTAAAATCAGAAAAGGGGTTGATCATAGCAGGTAAAGCTGCTTATTATGGAATTGATTCCAGAATCTGGGAGTTAAATGAACTAGGATCAGTGAAAAACGAGATAATTATTCCTAAAACTACTCATTACTCGAAACCCTGCATTAATGCCATTATCTATGAAAGTACAAGTGATACACTGATAGTTGGCGCAGATGTGTATGTGAGGAAGACTTCAGGATTATCGAAAGACTCCTGGCTTGCAAAAATCAATAGTTTGGGAGAAATACTATGGTTTCGAACCTATGGGAAAACAGGATTCTCTTACAATGACTCCATCAAGAATAAAATTACCGCACACCCTTCTTCTACAGTTCAAACCACCAATTTTCCCGTGGTTTCATTCGGTCTGCAGATACTATCTATTGTCCTATTTCTGGGGAAAAAAGGCCGAAGAAGTAAACAAAGAAGTTAATAGTAAGGAAAAAGAAAAAAAATGTGTTAAAGTCAAAAAATAAGAACTAGAATTACTAGTATTCTTGAAAAGGAACACTCATGCCTTAAAATAAAAAATAGAAAGGTGAGAATCTTTATGAGAAATAAACAAATGTGTAAATTCTGTTTAATAATCTGCAATTTAAGTCTGATTTTAATAATAGCGATCCCCCTTCAGGGATTTCATACATCAATAACAGAAACTCCTGTATGGGAGAGAGTGTATGAAAGATATTACCTTGATGCGCCAACACAATTAATAGAGACACCTGATGGCGGATATATACTGATAGGCTCCCAAATCATCGGAGGGACTACCCAAGTACCGTGGATCCTTAAAGTGGATTCTAATGGATATGAAGAGTGGAACCAGAGCTATACCCCTCCAAACAAGCCCCATGGCCACCTACGAAGTATTGCAACATCACCAGATGGTGGTTATGTGTTGGCTGGCTTTATTCGAGATATGGATAGATCCACCTGGGATCTTTGGATCCTGAAAATTGATAGTAATGGAGTAGAAGTATGGAATCGATCTTTTAACGGAATCGAAAATGGACCTGATTATGGTGCTCAAATCCAATGTACATCAGATAATGGATTCCTTGTATCAGGAGCCACACAATCAGAATATGCATTACCTACCCAAACTTGGAATACGGATTATTGGTTAATCAAAACCAATGCCGAAGGAAAGGAAGAATGGAATAAAACGTATCATAGATTAGGATCGGATCAAGGATCAGCTCTTATCTCTTTAAACGATGGAAATTATCTTTTAAGTGGACTATCAAAACAAAGTGCAGATCTAGACAGTGCTTTTTCCATCTGGGTAATCAAGGTAAATGAGAATGGGACAATTATTTGGGATAAGCATTTTGAGCAAGGAACAGCCTGGTACGGAGCATGGGAAAGGAGTATCATTGGTACAGCGGACGGGGGATTTCTACTTGCATGTTATCCATTTGGAGATATCTACACTATAGGTAAAGATTATTGGATACTTAAATGCAATGCGGAGGGAACAATAGAATGGGAGACTAGTTTTGGAGGAGAATTTTTCGATACGCCTACAGCCTGTCTTCAGAGTCCCACTGGCGATTATTATATTGGGGGATCTTATAATTCAACCAATGGAAGTTTTGAAAGGGGAGATATGTGCATTGTGAGACTTAATAGCTCAGGAGACATTCAAGGATATATAACCTATGGGAAAAAAGCAGAAGGCGAAAGAATCGTCGACATGATTTTTACAGAGGGATCAGATTCGAGTGAAGCAATAATTTCATTAGCATCTGTCGAAAATGGAGGTTTAGGAGAAGATTATCTCGATTTTTGGCTGGGAAAATTCGATAATGTAAATTCAATTACTACTACGACCACTACAACTGAGGATAGTACAAATTTTGCAGATTTGCTTATCATCTTCCTTGGAATCGGAATCTTTACTAGACGAAAAATAAAGAAAAAGCACAGATAATGACAATAAACATGTAAGAGAGGGAAGGAGAACATCCCATTTTTCTAGAGATTTTTCCATTTGAGAAGTTCCTCATTCCTCATAGGAACTTTCCTAAAGACTCTTGTGGCAAAATTAGGTAATTTTTTCCAATCTCTCAGGAATGATGTCTCTCCTGTACACATCTTCAATGGTTTCTGCTTTTTTAATAATTTCCGCTTCCTCTCCATTAACCAAAACAACGGCAGGTCGGGGAAACGCATTAAAGTTACTGGCTGATACTTCTTGGTAAGCACCCATGTCAAGAAATGCTATGATATCTCCTTCTTCCATGTCTGGAACTTTAACGAATGGTAGAATCCGATCAGCATAGCAGGAATGACCAACAACATCTGCCACGTGTTTTCCAGGCTGATCCGCCTTGTTTGCTATTCGAAAACCGTGAAAAGTATACTCATACACCCCACCACTCAGGAAGAAATAAGTGGTGTCCGTGAGTACCCAGTTCATTTTAATTGGTTTGGTTTGTTGTTTGAACTTCTTTACTCTTGCCAAGTGAATGCCCATATCACTAAAAAGGCTACGACCTGGTTCCACTTGCAATGTGATATCATTCGTGTCCACGCCCTTTTTATTGAGGGTTTTCTTCAAAACTGTCGAAGCAGCTTCTGCATAAGCTTCGATTGTAGGAGCCCTTTTACTAGAAGGCATTTTTACCATTATTTTCTCAATCAGTTTGGACATGAACTTGTAATGAACGCGCCCGTGAATAGCCATCAGCAGGAGCTCGAAAGGATACGAGAAATACGTTAATATAACATCTCCTCGAAGACCAAGCTTGTTGAATGGATCGCGTGACGCTGCAAATCCCCCACCTATATCAATTTCTTTCGGTTGGTAACCACCCCAGACTTTGCATAAACGGGCAATGAGCAACCCGTACTTTTTCATCAACCCGCGCCAGAACCAGAGACCTTTATGATGGCGGCCACCATGGAAATGTATCCCCGTCAATTCAACGTTTTTCATCTGGAGAACCTGTTTCCCGAGTTCTTCCAGGTACTGAGCAGGTATGCCCGATTTATAGACCTGAATGTCTATATCTATGGAAGCTGACTCCAAGGAGAAATCAGATTTCTTCCACAGGTTTGA
>JBHLKC010000139.1:7078-8186 GCA_048887065.1 Candidatus Hodarchaeota archaeon | reverse complement strand
GGTGCTGCTTTTTTTGCTACTTTCTTTTTAGCCATTTTAATTCCCCTATTTCTCTTAAAATCATAATAAATAGTTTTTGATTAAACTCGTGGAGGATACTTATTATCACTTATAAACTTTTATTATGTTTGATAGAAGGTAGATACTTTTTCTATAGTATCATAAAGATTGATGTTAAGTTTTCATCGTAGTCTAAAGGCCATTGTTTTTTCTTATGAATTCATTGTATAATAGGCTTTTAATTGATTGATTTTCTAAAATTAGTCGTATAATTTCATGAATCGATTAAAAAAAGAGAATTTTTTATAATTATACAAAGTATAATTATCTAAAGGCATTTATTTGTACTTTTAAGATCCTGATTAAGTTGTTCGATAAACTATACCATTTCGTGGGAGAAAATAATATTTAGCTTATTGTGCTGATTTAAATTCCTTCTACTAGTTGAATCCAACGGAAACAATCTATTAGATGGTCATTGACTATTCCAATAGATTGCATAAATGCATAACAAATTGTAGGGCCGACAAAGGTGAATCCACGCTTTTTTAATTCTTTGCTCATTGTGTTAGAAAGATCCGTAGAAGCAGGTATCTCCTTGAGTTCCTTAAAACGATTTTGAATTGGTTTAAAGTTTACAAATTGCCAAATATATTCATTAAAGGAACCAAATTCTTCTTGAATTTCTATAAAACGCTGTGCATTATTGATTGAACTTTGGATTTTCAATTTGTTACGAATTATTCCTTCATCTTGAAGTAATTCTTCAATTTTTTTTTCAGAATAGTTTGCAACCTTATTAACATTAAAGTTTTCAAAAGCTTTACGATAACCCTCACGCCGTTTTAAGATAGTAGACCAACTAAGACCAGCTTGGGCACCTTCTAGAATAAGAAATTCAAATAATTCAGTATCATCATGGATAGGAACTCCCCATTCCTCATCGTGATACTTAATCATTAAAGGTTCTGCATTAGCCCATTCACAACGTTTTATCTTTAGTTTTGCCATATCAACACCTTTTAAGTGGATAATTCTTAGAGAAAATATGTTTAATTGAAAATGGAACTTCTTTCTAAGAATTACTGACATTAAGATTATTTCTAAT
>JBHLKC010000139.1:0-6978 GCA_048887065.1 Candidatus Hodarchaeota archaeon | reverse complement strand
TTCCAGAATTTATTGAAGCTAAACAGATAAAAGCTGCAGTAAAACTTTTACGTACTAATATTTCCAATGAATTTGGCCATCCGCAATATAATTTTTCTTGGGAAGAACTAGCAGAGAATTTTGCTAAAGCAGGCCTAGAAGTAATTGAAGCAGTTGGCGCACCTGTTTTTATGCACCAAATTGATGAAGATATTTTAAATGAATTAGAACAAGACCTTGAGATACGAGGAGAACTCCTGAACATTGAGTTACAATATTGTACCAACAAATCTCTTATCAATTTTGCAGGACATCTTCAGATGATAGGAAAAAAAGATTTATGATTTTTCTAGTACCAAGAAAAGGAAAGAAACCACTTCAAAATATGAAATCATTACCATTAAGATAATCAACTGGGCAGTTACCTTGACCTTGGTTACAGATTTGACGTTCGTATATTTTCACTGGTAACCTTTTTGATTTTAAATACATAAATTCCTAGACAAAGCTGTATAGGGAATTAGGTTAATGACATTATTAAACTCCAGCAGGAGTCTTTTAAAGATATGTCTCGTGGGTGACGGAGGAGTGGGAAAAACAGCTCTTCTGCAACGTTTTCTTGGTGCTGGTTTTCGTTCTACCTACCAACTCACTATTGGGGCTGAAATTGCCGTCCACTCAATGAGTATTGATGGTAAAACGATTAAATTCCAAATCTGGGATTTAGCTGGACAAAAACGTTTCGAATTCGTCAGACCAGTTTTCTATAAAGGATCACACGCAGCTATCATGGTTTTTGATCGAACTCGGTCAAGTACACTTATTAATTTGTGGTCTTGGAAAAAAGAAATTCATTCTAATGTGGGTCACGAGATTCCTTTAATTTTATTAGGAAATAAGAGTGATCTTAAGGATAAATCTCTTATGGATAACGAGACGATACTTAATTTTATCACAGAATTCAGACATCAATTTTCTTTCACAGAAATTCCTTTCTTCAATACTTCAGCTCAATCTGGATTAAATGTCCCTGAAGCGTTCGAAACTATAGGTCGAATTGCTTTAAAACATAGTCCTAGGCACGTTTACCAAAAAATTGCCCCTACACAACAAATACCATCATTCTAGGTGGGGAATTACAGACCTTCTCAGAATGATAAATAAGTTTTTTATGCTTTGTTCAATTCAATATCAATCCTTGCCCCACCAAGGTCAGAATCTTTAATTGTAATCCTTCCTCCATACCTCTCAGCTATCCTTTTAATGAGAAGCAAACCAATTCCTGTATCCGTAGAAACCTCACCACTATACTCCCCTGTTAATATATTATCTCTTAATTTTTTGGGAATCCCAACACCATCATCTTCTAGGGTAATAACAATTCTCCTATTTTGTTGATTACAAGAAATTTTAATTTTACTACAATTTGCGTGTTTGATTGAGTTATCTATAATGTTGGTGAAGAGTTCTTCTAAAAGTGGACCACCTAGAACTTTATATGCAGCTTCCTCATATTCTATAATGATCTTATTCTCCTCAATTTCGTGTTGATTTTTCTCAATTGCATCTATGAGAAATTGGTCCAAATTGATCTCAACTAGCTCATCTTCTTGATCAATGTCTCTCAACATCCCGACCTTTTCCAATAATTGATGACTTTTATCACTAGTTATTAATGCTTTTTCAATCAATTTCTTATTCTCTTCTGAAAGCTCAGATTTTGAGAGAAGGTCGAGATAACCCCGAATGATATAGATTTTATTCTTTATATCATGTCTTAGTAGAGTAAGAAGGAATTTCTCTCTCTCTTCGGACTGTTTCAAGGCTCTCTCTACTTGTATTCGTTCTGTGATATCAGTTGATAATACAATTACTCCTTGAAACTCACCTGTATCGGAAATTATGGGTGTAGCTGTGACTATGACAGGAATAAAGGTCCCGTCTTTTGCTAATAAGCTACTTTCATAGATGCTACTAATCCCTTTGGAACGTTTTGCAGTCTCAATATAAGACTTGTCAAGATCTTTTTCTGGAACGATAAAACTCCAATGTTTACCTATGATTTCTTCTTCTGTATAACCTAAACTCTCTAATGTTTTAGGATTAACGAAAGTAATTATCCCATCAGGATCTTCTAAAGTAAGCCCTTCTTCCAGTTTTTCGATAAGCATTTGATACATATTTTTGGTCTCTTTGAGTGCCATTTCAGCCTTTTTTCGCTCCGTGATGTCCCTTACAAATGTTAGAGTAGCAGGTTTGTTTTGGTAAGTAATTCGTCCGATATTAATCTCAACTTGTTTTTCTTTCCCCTTTTTAGTAAAAATAATGGTATCAAATGTCTGAGGTTGTTTCAATTCATCCATGCGCTCAACATACTCTTGAATTCTAGGAAGTTCGTCAGAATAGATGTACTTAGTATAATCGCTTTCTAATAATTCATCCTCAGAATACTCAGTGATATCTTGTAGACTTTGATTAGCATATTTGATAATATTGTCTTGAGTGATTGCTATTCCATCAGCAGCTCTCTCAGCCAAACTACGATATTTTTTCTCCGACTCATACACTAATCGTTCTGCCCGCTTATGATCAACCTCTTGAATGATAGTCTGTGCAAGAACACCATAAAGTGCCTTAGGATCGCCTCCTTTTTGTAAATAACGATTTGCTCCAAGGTTAAGTGCCTTAATGGCGACTTCCTCTCTACTTTTACCTGTTAAAACAATAAAAGGAATAAGATCATTCTTATTCCTTAATGATTCTAAGAATTGTATCCCATCCATTACAGGCATTTGGTAATCACAAACAATAGCCTCATAATTTTTTCTTTCTAATAATTTCAGAGCCTCTTCTACGGATGTTGAGGTATCTACACGAAGTCTCTCATCTTCTTTTTCCAAAAAAATTTTTGTCAATTCGAGAAAATCAGGTTCGTCATCAATACAAAGAATGAAGATTCTAGACGAGGATGATTGTTCTGAATTGTTGCGAGCTACCATGACTTATTTACCATTGAGGATGATTTCTATATTAATGTTTAATTAGAAAATTTATACTGATTTTGATGATAATAAATACTTTTTCAAAAGTTTATTAGAGAAATGCAACTTACTTTGATTCACGAATAGCAGCTTCTAATTTTTCAAGACCATTTTTTAATTCTTCTGATTCTCCTCCAAATCCAATTCGCAAAAATTGATCCATGTGAAAACAATAACCTGGAACTGTAAAAGTTTTGTATTTTTCAACTAGAAGCTGACATAGATCACGGGTGGATTTACTGAACTTGGGAAAGCATGTGACTCCTCCTTCAGGGGCAACGAATTCTAATTCAACCCTATCCTTCATCCAATCTATTAAAATTGTATAATTTGCACTCACTCGGTTTTCGATATCCACAAGATGCCTCTTTTTCTTTGCTAATAGTTGTAAGGCTATTGCCTCATTGATTGCAGAATTACAAATTGTTTTCTGTTCACGAACTTTCAAAATTCCTAAAACGACCTTTTCATCACGACAGGCTGACCAACCAATTCTAATTCCAGGAACACCAAACACTTTTGACATTGTAGAAACACTCACCGCATTATCACTTAAACTTGCAGCTGTTGAAGGGGGAGGTCTGTTAAGAGACAAATCTCTATAAGTTTCATCTAGTAATAGAAAAATATTCCGTTCTTCGACCATATCAATTATTTGTTTCAACTCTTCCTCTGTTATTATCGATCCAGTTGGATTATTTGGATGTGTTAGGCAAATAAGCTTTGTATTCGGTTTTATCATCTCTTCTAAAGTGTCAATATTTGGTTTAAATTTGTCCTCAATCTTTAAGAAAAAAAGATCCATTTGGCGCTCTAGAGACTCTGGAATATACCAAAAAGAGGGATAATTTGGACATTCGACAATTATGTGGTCATTTCTATTTGTAAGGGAAGCAATTATTGAAAAAATTGATTCAGCAGCGCCAGTGGTAACTGCAATATCTTCCCAACTTAAATTATCATAACTGCGAGCTATGGCTTCTCTAAGATTAGGATTTCCCAAATGCTGGGTATATCTTAATTCGACATCATCAAGATCTAAATCTAAATCCCGAAGTTTAAAATACTTAACACCACTTTCTCCGATGTCGTACTGAACTTCAAATTGGTATTTATCAAACCACTCTTCAAGAAGCATTCTTTGAAACGTCAAGAACATCACTTTTTAGCGTCATTAGCGATATTAAGAGGTTGTGCATTTTTGACTTATTTCTCTTTTAAGAATTCGACCAATAGAGGATTTACCTTAGTTGGATTTGTATAATGTGGGACGTGGCCACTCCCCTTTATTGAATGAAATTCAATGTGTGGAATAGCTTCTCGGACTTTTCGATTAACTGCATAAGGGATAACCTGATCCTTGTCTCCCCAAAATAACTGCATTGGTAAATTTTGTGTACCAACGCGTTTATAGGTGTCAGCGAAACCTGTAAAAGGAAGATTAACAATTGTAGACAAGATAGCTTGGAGAAATCCTTTATAGTTAGTTTGTTCTTTATATTTTTCTAAATAATCATCGATCTGTTCATAGTTATAGAAATCCTCCTTCTGTCCCTGAATCAGACGATTATGCCCCCCTATTCTCAAGAGAATTCGATTAATCCCAGGAACTCTTAAAATAAACGGGTATACCCTTTTACCTGTTGGAAAGCCAGCTGGATCAATTAAAGAAATTCTTTTAACAAGATTAGGGTATTTCTCTGCAAAAACAATGCAAATAATTCCACCCACAGATAGCCCTACTAGATTTATTTTTTGTTGGGTTAACCCTAGTTCATTGACCAATTCAAATAGTTGACGAATAAATAGTTCAATATCATACTTAATCCTTGGACGGTCTGAAAAACCACGTCCGAAAAGATCATATCGTAAAACTCTAAAGCCATTATTAACTAAAACGTCAAAATTATTATCCCAGATGAACAGAGGTGTTGAAAAGCCGTGAACTAGAACTACAACGTCACCAATTTTGGGACCAGCCAACTCATAATGTACAAAACCATCTGATAGTTGAATAAATTTACCAGGGAGAGATTCTCTGAGCTCCGCTGTTATTTCTAAAGATTCATACTTCATCTATATAGACCTCGCGACAATTCACTTGTATAGAAGAGAAAAACATGGTAATTAACTAGTTTCAAACTTTTCTTGGTAGCTCAATGATAAAAATTGCACCATTATCTAGTTCCTTATTTTGAGCAGTTAAAGTACCTTGATGCTTTTCAACGATTTCTCTAGATATAAACATTCCAATACCTGTTCCTACAACTGTATATTTTGTTTCCATTGAAGAAAAAGGAGAAAAAATTCGTTCAAGATTTTCTGGTTCAATACCCACACCATTATCGCTAATCGTTATCCGCACAACCTTCGGATAACTTCCAACGCTCATGATGATTTTACGATCATAATTTGAAGTATATTTTATAGCATTAGATACCAGGTTATTTAAGACTTGATGGATACGCTCTTCATCTATTTCTACGAGTAATTCATCTTCAAAACAAGGAAAATATTCAAACTGATGTCCTAGAAGACTTTTATAGGTCATCATTTCATCATTTATGAATTCACAGAAATTAATTACGCGTTTTTTTACCTTAAATATTCCGCTTTCTATCATTGAAAGATCTGTAACATTTTCTATAAGTACCTCTAAGCGAGAGAGATTCTTGTGAATGAGTCTAAATGCCTGTTTTCTTTGATCAGGAAGTAAACTTTCATAATAAGTTTTTAGTATATCTACGAAGCCCTTAATGCTTGTTAAAGGTGTTCGAAGTTCATGAGACGTGATTTCAATGAATTTTCTACGTCGCTTTTCAAGTTCGATTTTGGTTTCCTCAGCACGTTTTTTTTCCTCAATAGTCCCAAAAAATTTCGTACCTACTATTGTAAGAGAATGTAGGGAGAGTATATCAAGAAGAAACTCTGGATCGTGTTTATTTCGATCGTACTGACATATACTAACATACTTACTTGATTGAAAGAACTCAATTAATTTTGTTTCAAATTCTAATATCCTTTCACAATTAATCTCTCTATTATATAGTACCCATTCTATTTCATAAATGAGTCTTATAGAATTATAGCCTCGTTCCTTCGCACTTTCTGTTTCTTTTCGTAATAGATTAATGAATTCGTCACATTCGAAGTTTTTTTCCTTTAAAAAATCCTCAGGTTTTGTGTAAAAAACCATTTGACCTTGATTGATGTTTTCACCCACCTCTACCTCGTTTTCAGAAAGAAAATAACGAATATCCCGTGGAGATGGAAAATTAACACAATAGAGAATTTTCTCTTTATTTTTTATACCTTGGAGAATAAGAGGAATAAGTACAGCTCTCTGTTCTTCCTCTGTTTCATATAAAAAACAAAGATGATCTCCAGATTTTAGATTAAAAGTATTTTGTGGAGAATCAAAAACTTTAGGGGGATTGTTCTTCTGGAGAGACTCTTTAATCGGTTCCACACAAATCGTTAGAATAAGTATTGAGCTTTTTTTAAAATGTTCTAAAGGTCATTTATGTGAGTCAATTAACAATGAAGTACTACAATAAATTATCAGGATATCTATTTCTCTTTACATGTTTAAAAACACAATGAAGGGAGAGTCAGATGTAAAATGCGAATTCAAAATCTTAAAGCGAAGATATTACTGATTGGAGATGGATGAGTAGGTAAAACCGCTTTTCGGGAAGTTTGGTTCAAGAGACCATTTACTCCACGATATCTAATGACTATTGGAGCTGATTTAGCTTCGAAGGAAACTTCTTTGTATCATTCTTCAACAAAAAAGAAATATAATATTAAATATCAAATCTTGGATCTTGCGGGTCAACCGCGATTTAAAGTAGTTACAGAGCTTTATTATCGTGGAGCAGTTGGAGCGCTTTGGTTTTTGACATCACAAATCAAGATTCTTTCATAAATCTAGTCAATTGGATTAAATCTTACTTCA
>JBHLKC010000138.1:0-8246 GCA_048887065.1 Candidatus Hodarchaeota archaeon | reverse complement strand
CTTAGTACTAATCCAAGGATTATTTTCTGGCTGTCTTTTAATTGATGAATACTGTCTCCGTATCGTTGATCTATTTGAATGAAGATTATTGAAATAATAAATCCATATAGAACACCAATTAAAATATCACTTGGCCAATGAACTCCAAGGTAGCTCCTACTTAAAGGGATAGAGATTAGTAAAATGATTCCAATAATAAGAAAAGGGAGAGGGCGATATTTAGAATAGATATACCCCCAGATCGTTCCCTGTGTTTGAGAATGTCTGAAGGGAAAGGAATAACCACTTACACGCCATGTTTTTTCTCTCCCTACATTTTTAGTCATCTAATACCTTGTTACGTCGTACTGATATGGACGAGGATGGTGGAAGAATATTTTAGTGACCACATTTAACTAATCAGAGAAAATTAGTAAATAAATCATCTTTTTAATAAATTCCTTATCCACAGTATAATAAAGTAATACAGTAATGATCAGAATGGGTAATGTATTACCCAATGAGGAGAAAAACCCAAAATAAAGATCCAAAATTGGAGTTGAAAAGCTTTGGATTAAATCTAGGAGCTGTTAGCCCAAAGTTCCAATTAATAGGTCAGACATTATAGATTACTTAGACGTGAGAAGATATTCGATATTAAGACGGAGATTTCATTTTTTTTTAATTTTTTTTGATGAGAGTTATCTTTTCAAAAGAAACTCGAATGAGGACTTAGTTCAATTGCTTTTTTTTGTTAAATTTCTTGTTATCGAAAACAGAATTGAAACTGCAATGGAATACATAATAGCAGTCATTGTGAATGAGATGTGAAAGTCCTTTGATTCTTCTATCAATACTGCACTAATTGAAGGGCTAAATCCACGACCTATTCTGTCATTGGCCTGCATTAGTGACTGAATAGTAGCGCGATAAGTTTCTGGTACATACTTTTGTAAAATAGTAGTCTGAGCTGGGCTGCTCATATTCATAAGAGCAATTCGAAATAGAAAAGCCAGTAATGACAAAGGTAGGACGTTACTGAAAGCTAGGATTACGGTTAATGGGATGGATAATCCTTGGGTTAAATATATTACCTTTGTATCGCTTAATTTAGCAGCTAATAATGGGATAAACCCCATAAACAGTGCAGTGATAATTTGTGCTAAACCCATGATAAGATTAATTTCAGAAGGACCGAGAGAAAATCGTCTTACAAAATAAGGCTGCGTAAAAGGCACTAGAAAACCAGCTCCAAACCCAATTACTAGATTAATAAAGAGAAACCCTACAATGAAGGTTCCTTCAGAACTTCTTAATATTGTTTTTAAATCAATGGTTTGTAGATCTCCGACATTATTTCTCCATTCTTCAGTATTGATCAACAAAAAGGAAGGAATTATAGTTATACTCGTAACTATTAGAGTGATAATCATTGTCATTTGCAGATTTCCATAAGAAAATTCATTTTGGAAAATGATAAAGAAAATTGAGGATGAAAAATAACCCAACGCAAGACAGGACCAGCGTGCTGTTTCATTCCTGGTAAATACATTTATTCTTTCGGCTGGATTACTATGAGCTAGAATTGCTACTTGTGATGGCATGATCATTCCCCCAGCTAACCCTATTCCGAATGCACCTATTAGTAAATATTGCCAATGTGGAGTAAATGCGATTATTAAATACGAAAGTGAATACACAACAGTACCGCTTAACACCACTCTTCGATGACCCAATTTATCAGCTAAAAATGCAGCTGGAAGAAGAGAGAGGAGATTCGAAAATGTTTGGACAGACTGAATAAAACCATAATTAACAATATTTCCTCCTAAAGTTTCAACATATGAAGGAAAATTACCCCGAGAAAAGGATTGTCCATAGGCTAGAAATGCTGTTCCTAAATATATTAGAATATTATTTCGTTTCATTTACATTCTTTCTCTGGTATCTTGTATTCAAGAAATCAGGTTAAAAAAAATATTGGTAGAAAAAAGATCTACTGTGTGGCGATTATTGGAATTGAACTATCTCATGAACATTACCAAAAGGGTCTTTGAAGGCATTAAATAGCCCTGCAGGAAATTGTTCTGCTTCAGGATATATAAATTCGACACTTTTTTCTGTTAACTCTTTCATTGTTTTCTCAAGATTATCTGTTTTAAAGATAATAATAGATTGAGCTTCATTTGGGTAATCAGTCTTTGCAGGTTTTTGAACTTGATATAAAAGTAGTCGAATATCCCCTTTTTGGACTAAGTCCACAGCTCTTGGGGGATAATAGTGTTTTTTTGACAGCTCAAATCCTAAAATTTCCGTATACCATGTTATGGCTTCTTCAAGATTAGTCACATTTATTTGGTTCATCGCAATTTCAAGCAATTGTATTCCTCTTTTTTTTCAGTGTTTATTCTTAGTTGAATTTCCCTTTTTTTATAATTTCAAGAGTTTACTTCAACCCCATTGTCTGAAAGGAGTAGTCGGTTTGTTGTCAAGAATTTCTTCTATTTGGCTTAATATTTCATCATTAAGGGTTATGTTACTAGCAGCAGCATTTTCAACAACCTGTTCAGGTTTTGATGCTCCCATGATGGTTGATGAAATTTCTGGCCTTCTTAAAACCCATGCTAATGCTAGCTGACTTAGAGGGATCTCAATCGAGTTAGCTATTTCTATAAGCTTGGATAGTTGAGTTTTACGCCTTTCAAACAATCCCTCTGGAATTCCTTTCCTTATAGCATCTATTGCAAAACGGCTATTCTCTGGGATACCCTCCAAATACTTACCAGTATAAAAACCTGAACCAAGTGCTTCAAAGGCCGTTATTCCTAATCCATGATAACTAGCTACATCAAAAAGCTCCACTTCAATGAAACGTGAGTTGATGTGATAAGGAGGTTCTTCGACGGCAGGGGGAATTAATCCGAGTTCTTTAGCTATTCCAATTGTTCGTTCGACAAGGAATGGAGGCCACCAACTAGTCCCCCAATAGTGTACAATTCCTTCTTCTATTAAATTAGTCATTGTCCTTATTGTCTCTTCTAGAGGAGTCTCCCGATCTGGACGGTGACAATAATAGATATCAAGATATTCTGTTTGTAAGTATTTTAATGAGTCTCTAATTGATTCTCGTATGTGTTTTCGAGATAATCCTCCACTATTTGGGCTTTCACGCAGTTTTGCAAAGACTTTACTACTAATTACCAAATCATCACGATCTTGATCTTCCAAGAATTCTCCAAGAATTATTTCCGCACGTGTACGTTGATTCGTCGGAATTTCCGAATCCATAATGCCATATCTATCAGCACAATCGATAAAGTTAATCCCTTGATTCAATGCTTCATTTAAACATGCCAATGCAGCTTCTTTTTTGATGTACGAACCATGATACATTGTCCCGATACTGATTTCAGAGAGCTTAATTCCATGTTTTCCCATTTTTCTATATTTCATTTTCCTATCAATCCTTCTTATCCTCTTTATAATAGTCAAAATTATCATAAGAAAAATCGACTTGCAATTCTGAGAATATTGAATCGACTTCGTGCATTATTTTTTGCGAAATTGGACCTAATTCAAGAGTTTTTGCGTTTTCAGTAATTTGCTTAACTGTTTTTGCGCCTGGAATAGGAATTGCCCTATCATTCTTTGCCCAAATATATCCTAGAATTCCTTGAACCAAAGTCCTGTCCTGTTCAATCAACAATTCTTTGAACTGATCTAATGCCTGAAAAGTCTTGACATATCGTTCAACGCTGAAATCGACTTCTGATAACATATGATTTGAATTACGTTTCGTGTCTTTAGTATATTTTCCTGTCAAAGTTCCGCTCGCGAAAGGGCTCCTAATAATCCCCGCTAAATTGGTCTCTTCACATAATTTGGCTATTGGTGTATTTACCCGAGTAACTGTTAAAATATACTGTATTGCTGTACAATACTTACTTTTAGCAAAGTATTCTGCTCGACTAGCATCATCCGTACTCCAACCAAAATAATGAATTTTCCCTTTATCCACCAATTCCTCTAAACAATCTTTAATAAGTAAAGCACTAGCGGGGTCTTGTCTAGCGTTATGAAGTTGATAAATATCAATGTACTCGGTCTGCAGTCTTTCTAAGCTTTTTTCAACTGCTTCATGTAATTTCTCTAGAATAGCAGTTTTTTGAGAATTAGAGTTAACAGTTGGATCATAAACATTACTGAATTTTGTAGCGATAATAACATCGTCTCTACAGTCTTTCAAGGCTTGACCTAGCACTTCTTCACTATGTCCATGACCATACGCTTCTGCGGTGTCAAAGAAATTTATCCCCATCTCCAGAGCTTTTTGTATTGTTTCTATTGATTCTTTATCATTTACATTTCCATATGCAAAAAGGCGTCCATCCTTACCTTTAAAAGGCCCCCCAATTGCCCAACAACCCATGCCCATAGCACTAACTTCAATATTACTTTTACCTAATCTTCTTGTGTACAATATTAACCAACCCAGCACGTAATCAAACCTTATTTCATTGAAATTTTTCAATGAAATTTCTAATTGAAAAATTAAATTCGTTTATTTACAGAGTACCTGTACCTTAATACGTTTCAAGGATCGCTTGAAATGCAATAAATTTAGTTTTCAAGTTTAAATTGAAACGTCTTATTATTAAAATAATTTTCGAATGTGGCGAAAATAAATTATATTAGTATGTATATCTAATTTATCTGCAAAATAAATAAGGAAATTGAAAATGACTAATCAAAACGCGACTAATGAACGCAAAATATTGTATGATTACTGGGATGAAATTCCTGCAATGAAGTTTTTCGATGTAGGAAAAGTGTATTATAGCGCACATCCTTCTCGACCTGCCATTTTAAGAATTCTTAAAGAAGGAATTATTGACGACAATCTAGATACTCACTCAACTCCAATTATCCGATATGCTCTTAATACAATTGAAATTCAAAGATTGTTAAAAGAGAGAAGGGATATTAAAATAAGCAGAACCAATCTTTATTTTCATCTAAACACGCTAGAAAAAATTGGTTTAATCAAAGTTGTCACTACAATACTTGAAGGTCCACATAAACGAAATAAAACGAAATACTATGGACGAGTTGCCCGAACCCTCTTTGTTGGTAGCTTAGAAATATCTACAAAGAAGTATGAAGGAATGTTCGTAGAGTTTAGGAAATTAGCTAATTGTCTGAATATCGAGCTACCTAGTAATTATTCTGAGTTACCTAAATATATTGTCGAAATGAACCAGAATCTCTATCAAAGGTTGGCAAAATGGTTGATTAAAAACGAAGAATTAATTATTAAAGAAAATCTTGAAATGTCTGAGCTATTTGATTTCTTAAAGTTCATTATTAGAGTTAATCTAATTTATTTTACCAATTTAAAGGATATTTCCGAAACTCTTCAAAATGTAATTAATAAGACTGAATAATTTAGCGATATATTTTAGAAGTATTAATTGGTGAGTTAAAAAGTTTAGAAAGTGCAAATAATTCGAATTTTACATCATTAATGACTGAAATATTAAATATAATTCGAATTAATCTAGAAAATGAAAAGAAATAGAAATTTTAAAGGAGTTTCATTAACTTCTTAATCGCATAAGGATAATAGGAAAATAGTTAAGAATAATTGATGTACATTTAATATAATCTTCACGAATTACGTAGTTATTGTTTCTTGAAGGCGGAAACCAAGAATGTCCGAGTCTGAATCACTCGTTTGTCCCAATTGCAGTGAGAGAAACCCTGGGGGTTATATTCTTTGCCCATATTGTGGTTTTGATTTAACAAAAATAGTTCGTGAACGACAACGGGTTCGAATAACTTTTAGAGAGAGGTTTAATCGGATTTGGAGAAGTCTCTATGATCCTAGATTAAGTAAATCCCTTTTTCATGAAATTGGAGTCAATCCAGATAGACTTGGAGCCTTCTTTGTTGTTTATTTGCTATCTGTAGCATACGCAACACGTCTACCTGTACTTGTGTTCAAAGGAGGGGGTTCTAGCTCTCTTGATTTGCTATTTCTATTTATATTGATCTCTCCTTGGATAGTAGGAATCGGATTTATAATCTTGGCTTTTTTTGGGTGGTTGTTCTGTGGTTTTATAATTTGGTTAATAGCAACACGACTTGGAGGAAGAGCAGGTTTTCGGGATACACTGGGGATTGTAGGCTATTCATTTGGCCCTCTGATCACTGCATCAATTTGTGTTAATTTAGTAATACTAGTTTTAGGGCCCCCAATTGGAACCGTCAGTACAACGACTTGGACGAGTTTTACCATTTTTGAAATTCTCTATATTCCCTTTATAGCACTAGCAGCCTATCATTGCGGAAATGGCATTAGTACAGCCCATTTACTTAGGGAGCAATACTCTTATGTGATTTGTGGTATTGTTGCTATTGCTTTTGCATTATTTTACTTATTGCCTTCTATTCTTGCCTAGTACAAGATTTTTTTGTATTCAGGCAAAGAAAATTGAGTAGCTCAATCAAGAATAATCTCAAATTTCAGAGGAGACGTCAGAACAGGATCTACAACACGAAAAACATCCCCACTCTTGAAAATATTTCCTATCTTCTCATCTGAAATTTTTAATGCAGAAGTTTGTAATAATAGGGCTACATCAGGTCCAAGATTAAACGAATATTGTAATTGAAGAACAAAATCACTCATACGTTGATTTATAGGTGACCGTATTGGTATAGCTTTAAGTTGATAACGTGGAGAACAAACAAAGCAATCTTCTCTACGGTTTAGAGGAACCGCTGTGAATATTCCCTCTTTTCCGTCCCAAAATAGAAAAGGTTCTAATGGAGGCAACCCAAGGATGATTTTCATCGTCTCTTGGGCCATAATTCCACCAATAACAAATGAGACGGTAGAAACAGATGGAATAATTTCTTTAGCGGTTTCCTCTGGACGCATTTGCTTTCTGACTTCACCAAATGGTGTACAAGCTTTTTGTAACTCTTCTTCTGGAATCAACGACTGACATTCTAGACAAGGACCCTTATTGGGTATAACCACCTGAACATTACCTAAAAAACCATACATTCCTCCTGAAACTAATGGAATATTGGCTTCAATGATAAATGAGTTAACCCAGCGTCGAACTTTGAAAGTATCCAAACCTTCAACAACGACAGTAGATCTTTTTAACTGATCTTTCGGAGCTTTTTCTATCGGAGTATCTAAGGTCTCAATATTTATATTAGGATTAATATTTTGAAGAACCTGGGCGGCGACAGTAACTTTAGAGGCACCAACATCGGTCGGACGAAAAAAAAGTTGGCGGTTAAGATTACTCGTCTCTATTGTGTCAAAATCAATCAGAATGAGATTTCCCACTCCTGCCATTGCTAATGAAGCAGCTACAACAGTACCTAGTGCCCCAAGACCTACTACAGTTACAGTACTTCGCTCTAATTTCGTCTGATCCCAATTATCGAGTAAGAGTTGACGATCGTAACGATCACTCATGAAGTTATCCCAAGTGGACAAAAGAGATACTTATTATTTTAATATTCTAGTCGACAATCAATAGTAGTGTGGGTTGTGGACAAAGCCAGAGGAAGTGTGTTTTGATAATTGTGACAATGAAATCTTATACTAGACCTATTGAAGAAGATATTATAATCAATGTGGGTGGTATTGAACTAATAAGAAAGGATATGTAGTTAAATCACCTTCTAGTAGCAGATCCTCCCGTAGTTCTTGTAATCATATACAATTTGTCTAGATCTTCAATTCCTGCTGATTTTAACGTTTCACTTTCATCTAGTTGTTTTCCCTGAAAGACGAGAATAACTGATCTAGCTGGGATTCTCTTCTCTTGAGCTACTTGTTCCTTAATACTGGCTATTGAATCTGTTTTCTCACATTGTAATGTGATTTGTCCGCCACCAATGGCTTGAACCACATTTATCGTAATTGGCATAATGATTCCTCTTTAAATTTCAGATGAATGAAGGAAGTCTGTTTAAGCTAACCTTATTGTGCACCTTTTAAAATATATGGAATGGGGAACCCAAATATGGAGGCCCATCCGACCTTCACTCCTCATCTAGATCAAGAAATGTTATCCCATGTTTTGTGATCTCAAACCGAAGTGTTTTTGTTGTATGATTAGTGCCTCTCATCTTACTGAGTCTGAGAATACGAAGCATTTCTCCACGAACCGAGAGCATATCCATATGGAAAATACTATCTGCAATATACTCTTCTCCAAACAGAGAATGATCCATACTAC
>JBHLKC010000137.1:0-8275 GCA_048887065.1 Candidatus Hodarchaeota archaeon | reverse complement strand
GTAACGATCTCTCATTTGTTAGACATGCCAAGACAACCGATTGTAGATTTTCGAAGTAGTAGTTGGAGTACTTCTGATGAAGATTTGTACCGCGATATTGCTTTCCCTCTTTGGGCATATCCAGGTAACAGTATTCATGAACTAATGAATTTCCACGGCGATCTTCTCTCAGAAGCAGCAGAATACTTGTTGTCAAAGAAGAATGAATCTGAATATGAAGTAAAAATTGCTTTAAAAGCAATTGCGAAAGCTCAATATTCCTGCCAAACATGGTGGGCAAGTACTAAAGATCATTTTAGTAAAGAAATAATTCAGAGGGGATTTTTAGCACAAAAATCGGCACTTGCACAGGCTTTGATGGCAATTAGTTCCGAAAGTGACCATGTCATATTAAAGGGAGTTAGTGATAAACTTGAGAAGCGATTAGATCGCTATTTATCTCGAATCAGATGATATTATGCATAAGGAATGAATAAGAAGGAGAATACCTAAGATGGATTCCAAAGATCTCTTAAGTAAGTTAGTATGCTATAAAACTATAAATAATCCTATTAATAATGTTCATCCTGATATAGGAATAATAAAATTCATTGAAACGCTAGTAAAAAGCTGGGATCCTAAAGTTCAAGCTAAAATCATCGAGAAGGGAGGGTATCAATCAATTTTCCTAACAAAAAATCCTCATCTAAAGTGTGAAATCCTATTTATGGGTCATTTAGATGTTGTTCCTGTAACCAAAGGATGGAGTTCTGATCCGTTCACTCTGAAAATCGATTCAGGTTTAGCCTTCGGACGAGGAGCAAAAGATTGCAAGGGATCAGTCGTTTCCGCTTTATTAATGTTTCAGAAGCTTTGCAAAGAACAAAATAATATTGCGAATGAATTAGGATTCTTTTTTTCAACTGATGAAGAAACTGGTGGGCAATATGGAGCAAAATTATTCTTTGAATATGCGAAAAATAATGAAATTTTACCAAAAGCTGTGATTAATGTGGATGGTGGCCCTCAGGTAGTTCATAAACGACGTGCTGGATTTGGTGTGAAAATTAAACTCCCACCGAGATTACGGAAAACATCTGGAATGAAGCAATCTCAAAGACTTGAAACAAAAGTAGTAGGCGATGAAAATCGTCATAGTGCGTATTTTGTGGCAGGATGTGATACACATGCAGTAGTTGCTCTTTCAAAATTGTTGTATTTAAATCGTGATTGGGTTGTATCAGATATAAGTGGATCATGGGTAAAAAGGAATGTAATTCCTGATAATATTGTTGCTGAAGTGGGAATAAAAGATGCATCTAGTTCTTCTAGTGCTGAGATAGTTTATGATGAATATTTAACAAGAATTCTTAGGAAAATTAAGAGTATTATTCTTCTAGACATTGAGACCAAGATACCAAGCGATTTTGGCATTTCTGTGAATCCAAATATAATATTCTATTCCCCAGAAGATGGAACAGAAGTTAATTTCGATGTAAGAGCGTTTCTTGAGCTCGATGACGCTAATAATTTGTTAAATGCTTTTAAAGATAGGCTAAATGAACTTAATGACGAAGCAACGATCTTATGTCCAAGTAAATCAGGTTATTTCTTCACATCCTTGAATACATCACTTGTTAAAGTTGCTAGCTCCGTATTAGCTGATTTTTCACTAAGTTCCAAACCTTGTGAGCAAGAAGGGGCATCTGATGCTCGATATCCTAGTATATATGACATACCAGTGATTGATTTAGGCCCAAAAGGGGGCCGTATTCATGGTAATAATGAATTCATTATCTTAGATTCTATGGATGAATTTGCATTAATCTATGAAGAAATTGCTAATCGTTTACTTAGAAAATGAAGTTGAATCATCAATCTTATAGAAGATTAATATTTTATAGACTAGGCTTTTCTAAGAATAATTATGCTTAAAGTAGCTGGAATTCAAATCGCACCGATATTTCTTGATGCTCAAAAAACATGGGAGAAATTACAACTATTTATTAGAGAAGCAGGTTCAAATGGAGCCAAGTTAATAACATGGGGAGAAACGTTGATTCCAGGTTACCCCCAATGGCTCTCGCCTTCGGGAGGAGCCGAATTTGATAGTCCTAGACAGAAAAAAGTCTATCGAAAATATTGGGAGGAATCTATTAAGGTAGATGACAGTATTATTATTGATGAAATGAGGGAAATAGCTCGAGAAATGAACGCTATGTTAATGGGAGGTATAGCTGAAAAAGAAAGTGGGTCAATATATTGCACTCTAATTACAATCAGTCAAAAGGGAAAAATCCTCGGACGACATCGAAAAATTAAGCCAACGTATGAAGAACGACTTGTCTGGGCTGATGGTGATAGGTCAGGAATGATTACTCATACGTTGAAAGGGGTTAAAATAGGAGGATTAAATTGTTGGGAAAATTGGATTCCCCTTGCCAGAGTAGCATTGCATTTACAGGAAGAGATAGTTCACGTGGCAGTGTGGCCTGGGAGTCTAAAGCTAACTCAAGATATTACAAGATTCATTGCTCTAGAAGGACGTTCATGGGTTATTTCTACATCAGGATTATTGAGATCAGAAGACTTCTCTCATTTAAGTGAGGATGAATTTCCTATGAAGCAAATAATGGAATCTCGAGCTGAAAACTGGCAAAATGGTGGCTCAATGGTTGTAAATCCTAAAGGAGTGATTGTTGAAGGACCCTTGATTGATAAAGAGGGGATAATTTATGCAGAGATTGATCCACTTATGGCAATTGAAGAACGCCAGAATTTCGACATAAGTGGGCATTACTCACGTTTCGACATTTTTAACAAACCCTGAAAAAATAGTTCATTCAGAATACAATTTTAAAGGATCAACATGCAAGATTAATTGGGGACAAAAAATATTACCAAATCATTCTAAGACGTTCGAAAACCAATGACACTTTCAATAAATCAAATTTATCAACTAGACTGTATGGAAGGACTGAAGCAAATAAAATCTGAATCTGTTGATCTTTTGCTGACAGATCCACCTTTTGGAATAAATTTCCATCTTGTAGGCACTCAATATAATCGCAAACAAAAGGAATTAGGGAGAATTTACACCGAAGTCAATCAAGATGATTATTATGAATTTACGCTTGACTGGTTACGCAAATCGTGGGAAGTTATGAAACCTACCGCTAGTGGTTTTATTTTTAGTGGCTGGAATCGCTTGGGGGATATCTTAAATGCATTAACCGAGATTGGTTTTCGAATTGTTAATCACATAATTTGGAAGTATCAGTTCGGAGTGTTTACGAAAAAGAGATTTGTGACAAGTCATTATCATATCCTTTATTTCACTAAGTTATCTGAAAAAGACGATAAATTAAGAACATTTAATAGAATTCCAGAGTATTCAAGTTCCCCTGGAAAATTATATTTCGAAGATGTATGGCGTATAAATCGTGATTATCAAAAAGGAGGGGAGAAAACACCTACAAGATTACCTTTAGCGGTTACGGATAGGTGCATTCGGATAGGGAGCAATGAGAATGATTTAGTATTAGAACCATTTCTAGGTAGTGGATCAGTAGTATTGTCTTGTATTCGTTATAAAAGACGATATATCGGTTTTGAAATATCTACCCCTATTTTTAATATTGCTAAAAAACGAATAAACAGCATTAAGAAGGATCTCGAAGATAAAGGTCAAAACTTAGAAAGCTGGTTGATGAAACCTGTAGAATGACGCTTTAATTCAATACTTCTTCACTTTGATATTTTCTTGCTAGAAAATGATAGATGAATACTTACTTGAGGCACGCCATTTGGTCTACTTAATCACTGGTGGTACTGGATTGGTAGGGAGCTTTTTGGTAGAAATAATAGCAGATGGACAACAATATGGAGAAAATGAATGTAAAGTAATCGTGCGAAGTCCAGAGAGTAAATCGAAAATTGAGAAATTAGGTTTAACACCAATTAAAGCTGATCTCAACAATCCCGAAACATTAAAAACAGCTTTAAAGGACGTTGATGTTGTTTTTAACTTGGCTGCTTTAGCTGATGATTGGGTTGGATGGAGTGAGTTATTTAAAGTCAATGTTGAAGGCGTGAGTAATCTTATCAAAGCTTGTCGTGAATCATCAAATGATCCATTCCTTGCGCATACGAGTTCAACAGGGGTCTATGGTCATTATATTCCTGAAATCCCAATAGATGAGAGCTATAAATTCAATCCGACACGAATTTATCAAAAAAGTAAATATTACCAAGAGAAAGTTATCTGGGAAACATACGAGTCTGAAGGATGGGATAATTTTGGAATTATACGTCCTCCCAGTGTAATAGGACCAAGAGACACAAAAACAATACTCCCAATTTTCAAAGCAATTTATGAGCGGAAATTTCCTATTCTCCGCAATGGAATGGGTTATATAACTTTCATACACCCATTTGATCTGAATTCAGCGTTATTGCTGCTTGGCAAAAAAAGAGAGAAATCTAAGGGTCAAGCCTACAATTTAAAATCATTTGAATGCCTTTTCATAGATTTCTTAAATTACATTGTAAGTAAAATAAACCCTCCAAAACCACCCAAACGTAGGAATTACCAGTTAGTATATACTGCTGCTGTTCTTTCGGAAATTTATGCAAGAATCACAGGTAAGAAAACAACCCTCAATAGATATCGTGTGACCAAATTTGCTTATTCTAGAAGATATAATGACCAAAAAATTCGAAATAAGCTTGGATTTGAACCTAAAAAGACAATGGAAGTTACAATTGACGAGTCGTACGAATGGTTAATTCAAAACAAGTTATTCCCTCCTAAATTTTGATTTTTTTTAACTTATCAAACCTTTTCGTCGGTATTTATATCTCCTTATATCATTAGTTGGATGAAAATAGCAAAATCTAAAATTAAAAATGATTTTATTTAATTACAACCATTTTTATAATGTTTGATTGAAACATTTAGAATGGATAACACTGAATACAAATAAGGTCATACAGCTCGGTAAAGTATACTATAATCTATTTTCCAATCTTAGGGTCACAAAAATGGCACAGGAAGATATTGATCCAATCATTGATTCAAGAGTTCTCTTAGTAGAAGATTCCCGTGATCATCAGTTTTTATTCATAAAAAAATTAAACAAAATAGGAATAGACAAAATTATTGTATGCGAAACAGGAGAACAGGCAATCGATAGAATCAAAAGCGATCCAAATTTCAATCTAATTTTATTGGACTATAGTCTACCTGGAAAGTCTGGGATAGAGGTTATTGAGGAAATTAACAGATTAAATCCAGAAATACCAATTATAATGATAACTGGATTGGGTTCAGAGAAAATTGCAGTTCAAGCGATGAAATTAGGAATCCAAGATTACTTAACTAAGGATGAAATATTAGAAACAACTTTACTTCGACAGACAATCACTCAGGTTCTGCTAGAACATCGGGTTATAAAAGAAACAGCATTAGCCCGACGATTAAAAAACAACCCTAATGATTTGTCTATTTCGGTTTTTAAGTTTGGGAAAATTGGTCCTGAACCATTTTTAACCTCAAATTTACCATTTGAAAAAGTAATTTCTCCAGTCGAAAAAGAAAATTTCTTAATTAAGATCGGTACTCATTATATGACTGCGACTGGCTCGGGTCATGATTACGCAAGAGGACTTTTTGAATTACCAGTTCCAAATTTTGATAAATATCATAGCTTAGTATATGGTTTCAGAATGGCTGAGAAAAATCATAGCGATACTCGGATTCAACAGAACGCTGGAGAAAATTATGGTCTTGTTGTGATGATTTTTCCTATTCTATATCGTTCAATCCTACCTAATCGATCGGTTATTGAAAAAAGATTGGAAGACCTTCTTGATGCTTATTCCGATATGGAAGAATTAAATGAACATTTTATTTCGCGGGCTAGACAGATTTTTCTTTCTCCCAGTAGCTAATTAAATTGATCTTGTAATAATCGAATAGTCGTAGCGAAATTAAATATTAGCTCAATTAGCTTTACAACAAAATTAATGAAATCTATATTCTGTATTTGAATTGCAGTGATATTCACAGGATCAGATTTAGGTCCTACTAAAAAGATTGCGGTAGTATGATCAGAATCTGGATCAACAAGCAGAATATTCGGTCTTTCCCCTAATAATTCATGAAATAGGATTAACAAAGTTCTAAAATTCTTGAATTCTCCTTTTAATGGAATCTTTTCAATAGAATCTAGTAATTTCTCCAGATTTATTCCTGTAACATCTTCTGATAATGAATCTGTATTAACAGAATTTGCTAGTTGATCGAATTCTTCATCTAACATTATTAATCTGATTTGTAACCCACGATTTTTCGCATGTTTAAGATTAGATACAATTGGTTCCAAATAATAGGGAAACATGTTGCTTATAATCATATTAGTAGCTGAATCAATCATTTCTTTCATAATTTGCATAACATGGTATTGTCCTTTTATTATCCATGCTTCGTGAATTCCCTCCTCTTCTTGTAGGGTATTAGATATTGTCATTAAGTTATTTGCTGATCTTTCTGCAGCTTTTTCAATTGGTTGAACAAGGTTATTTTGTAGAAATGGAATTAGTTGAGCTGGGTTTAATGCAAGTCGATACCGATTTGCACTTCTTTTAATTTCTTCCATTGTAACGATTTTCTTTGTTTCGAGTCCTTCAAGAACCTGATATATCTTACTTCGTGGAATGCTAGAAATATTAGCTATTTTTGTAGCCTCAGTAGAACTTCCAATTTTAATTAAAGTTATTAACGCCTTCCCCTCATTTTTTGTTAAACCAAGTGTTTGTAGATCATTCAGTAATAGCTCCTCGTCCACAACCATGAAGCTCATCTTCTCATTTTCAGAATAAATTATTATGTTACCCCCCCTGATGGTAACATTTATAAATGTTACTACTAATAGGAGTGACAGAATTTGAAGTTAGCTAAAGTGAATTGTTCAACATTTGGTATTGAAGGGGTCTCAAGTCTCTCGATAATTAGGAATTTAGTTAAAGTATCAGATTGAAAATCCTTCAAAATAATTCTAGATATATAAGAAACTGGTTATTTCAATGCAAAAAGAAAAAAAAAATAAATCTATTCTCGTCTTGGGTGGAACTGGACATTATGGTAATCATATTGTCCGCAGCATCTTAGCAAAAGGGGAATTAGTTAAAGTTCTATCACGAAATAGTCAGAGAGCTCGAGCCATTCTTAGCAATAAACCTGAAATCATAGAGGGAGATATAACTTCTAGAGCATCAGTAATTAATTCGCTGAAAGATACTAAAGCTATTATTATTAGTATTTCAGCTATGAGTCGAAAAAATATTAGAAAAATGAAGCTTATTGAACGTGACTCGGTGCTTATGGTATTAGATGAGGCCGAAAAGGCTGGAATTTCTAGGATAGTATATCTATCGGTTTACGATCTCAGGGAGAATATTATAGATAAATTTAACCTTCAACAGGGGAAAATCAAAATCGAAATTGAAGAAAAGTTGAAAAATTCAGATTTCAATTGGACAGTAATAGGAGCTCCCCCCACAAGTAATATATTCTTTTCTATGATACGAGGAAGCACGATGACAGTCCCTGGTGGAGGTCCTCCAGCTTTACCAACTATTTCTCCAATTGATTTAGGAGAAATAGTTGCTCAAACAGTTATTAGAACTGATTTAGGGAGAAAACGATTTCGAATAACAGGTCCACAAGCATTTTCTTTTAAAGCAGCAGCTGAATTAATTTCTAAAGTAACAGGCCAGAAAATTAAATTTAGAAAAATCCCGTTATTGCCTTTAAGAATCGCCTCAATTGTATCCTACCCTTTCAATCCCTATCTTTGGCATCTATATAAATTCGTACAACTATTGAATAACTTTCCTCAGGATATCCTAGCGCAAGTGCCTGAAGACCACCAAAAATTAAGAGACACATTTGATTTTAATCCAACATCATTAGAAGAAAGCGCCAAAATGTGGTATGAACAAGAATAAATAGCGTAAGGTGAATTAATTGGTATTCGATATTGAAATGTCTCAAGTCTCCAAGCGATTTGGAGATGTTACAGCAGTAGATAACCTAGATCTCCAGGTGAAAAGAGGTGAAGTTTTTTGTCTCGTGGGGCCAAACGCAGCAGGTAAAACTACTACCATCCGATTATTACTAGGTATTTTAAAGCCTGAAAAAGGCTCAGGAGATATTCTTGTCAAAGGGTACAAGATCCCCAAACAGAAGAAAAGCCTTAGACATATTATGGGGTACCTTCCTCAACAAAGGGCT